>NZ_CP102251.1:2902156-3224618 GCF_025145285.1 Alistipes onderdonkii | reverse complement strand
AGGATATATTTTTTTCAATACATCGAATGCCTTACGACCAAATTCCGCATTTGCAAATTCTACATATTGACACACCGGCGCAAAACGAATCGCTCGTGATAACAAGACATTCCTCCCCTTATCATCCAACGGCATCATAGCGGTTTCTATATCGTCTAATTTGTCGTCGAAAAATTCTATATATGGACATTCGCATTTCTTATATTCTGCGCATATAACGGAGCAAATATTATTTAGTGTTTGCACACATTCCGCCTCGTCCAAATAATCTATTTTATCGGAATCGGCATCTATTTCGCCATCTTCTAAATTTGTCTCCCCAATATCCCTAAGCAATCGCAAAACGCGGAATACGGCATCGCATATTTCCAATTTATACAAATTACTATATTTCATATGTTATTAAAATTTAGTTAATATTTCTGCATTCTTTACCCGCTCCTCCCGCTCAAAGCTGGCGAGGTAATTCTCCGTTGTTTTGAGGTCTTGATGACCGAGGCTTTCCGAGATATAGGCAATGTTAGCTCCCGCCCGCTTTAACACCGTGGCGAACGAATGCCGGGCCGTATAGGTCGAGATATTACCGATGCCGAGCTTTTCACCGACCTCCTTCATGCGCTTGTTGATCGCACGGGTCAGGTACTTGGTTTTATTCTTACGGGTTATCGCATCTTCTTTACCGGTCAAGATTGGGAAAATAAACGCGTCGGGGTATGGTGTTTGCCCCCAGCGGTCGATAATAGTCTGCATCGGAGGCGTCAATACCGCCTGTATATCCCGCAATGTTCGACTGGTGGATTCAGTCTTTTGCCGGACGAAACAAATTTCGCCGTTCACAATGTCCCTGTACCTCAACTTCACGAAGTCGGCAACATTAATCCCATTGCACAGGTAGAGAAATAGCCAATAATCGCGGTATTTGGCCGTCGCCTCGCTCCCATCGTCATAATTGGCTATTTGCCCTATTTGCTCCAAAGTAAGGGCCATTTTGCGCCCCGTACCGGCTTGTATTTCGTATCGTCCCCGGCCAAACGGGTATTGCGATTCTTTGAGCACTCCCAAGCGCTTTGCATCGTTGAGAACTGCGCGCAGCGTTCGCAGGTGGATCGCTATTGTAGTTTGCCGCTTCCCTTCTTTACGCATGAAATCGGCATACTTTCCCAACCACGCCACCGTGATAACATCGAACCGAATCCGCATCCCGGCAAACCGCTCCAACCCCTTCAATACATTGTCGTATATCAACATATTTCCTATACGTCCGGCCTTCTCCAATTCTGCTATTTTCGCCCGAAACATCGTATTAACCGTATCGGATGCTGCGCCTTTTAGTCGGTTATTGAGAGCGTCGAGCGAGAACCCGCCAGCCCCTGCCAACTCCTCAACAGCCGTCCGCACGATCTGATAGCTGCTTTCGATGTCCTTGCGGATCGCCACAAGTGCACGCACCTTTGTAGTCGGCAGTATTTCCCATTCCTCCGGCGATAAATCCTTTCCAGTCGGATAATAGTTCCGCACTCGATTGTAGGTAACACGGATTTTTACGGGGCACTTCCCGGACTTTTTCGGGTGCGCGGTATCAAACATTGCGGCCACCGTCACACCGTCTTTTGAATAGTTCATTTTGTGTATAAATTTTAATTTACGGTACACAATTTATACACAAATATACGGATTTAATCGAAATAAGCAAAAATAGATTGAAATAAAATAGCTATATTTGCACCTGAGAAACAGATATTTACAAAACAAAATAAAAATAGGCAAAAATCGGCAAAAATCGCCGAATTACGCTTTGGGAGCAGGGGGTCGTGGGTTCGAATCCCGCTACCCCGACAAGTAAAAAAAGCCTTTCAGAATCATCTGGGAGGCTTTTTTTGCGTTTTGTCGCAGACTGCCCGATTTTGCCGATTTTGGCTCGGTTAACACGTTTTTTGCCCGTTTGTGTAAACCAATGTGTAAACCGAGATTTACACGATGAAAGCTAATGTTGAAGCCATTTGCTGCAAATCCAAACCTCTTAAAGACGGCTATTTCCCTTTAATGCTCCGAGTTACGAAAGACCGCAAACGCAAATACGTTTCGCTCGGCCTTTCCCTGCACGAAAAGTTTTGGGATTTCGAGAAAGGCAAGCCCAAACGCAACTACCCGGACAAGGAGCAAATCGGAACGGCTGATAGCGGCCAAAACAGCCGAGTACAACCATCTCGAAATGCAAAGCTAAGCCAAAACCATTAGCAACACGCACTTTACCGAACACTTACCCTGCACCCCTATACCCCACCGTCCGCAGCAATTCGAAAGGTCGGGGCTTGCCGGCGGCGGAAGGGACGACGGGAAAGGGCAATAGAAAGAACGACGGAAGGGGCAACGGAAGGGATAACGGGGAAAGGCAATGGAAAGAACCACGGAAAGGGCAATGAAAGGGACGGCGGGAAGGACAACAGAAAGGGTAACGGAAGGGGCGACGGAAGGGGCGGCAGCCGAAATATAACCGGGAAGGCGTTTTTTGCAGAAATTATTTTGACTTTTCGGATTTTCGACTTATCTTTGTGCGCTCTTAAAACGATAAGAGCCCCAAATGTTCGGGGTGTAGCGCAGTCCGGTTAGCGCGCCAGCTTCGGGAGTTGGAGGTCGCTGGTTCGAATCCAGTCTCCCCGACAAGAAAAAAGAGGATATTCGATATCCTCTTTTTTCGTATTGACCCTAACCTATCCCACGATGAAACTACTCCACATCTGTTTTTGCGTGCTGATCGGCACCGCGCTATCCGGTTGTGAAATACCGATGACCGCCCAAGACCGGATCGCCGTGACACGAATTTGCGAGGTGCTGGAGCTGAAAGCCCAGGTTGCCGCAGCCGTCTGGCCGGGATTCGACGATCCGCAATTCGAAGTGCCGCTGGTCTACTTCACCGACTCGCTTTGCTATGCCGTAAATCCCGAAGCGCGGTTTCTGGCGCAATATCCGGCAACGCTGCGTTACAGGGACGGTGAGTTGAAAATCTATACGACGCCCACGATCGACTCGCTCGAATTCCACATGCAGGGAACGATTTCCTTAGACCCGGCCGATGCCGGTTCGGCATACGACTACCGTTCGGCATACCTGCTGTGCAGTTCGCCCGAGATTACGGCCCGCTGCATACCCGGCACGGAAGAGGTAGCCATATGGCGAACGATGGTGCTGCATGAATATTTCCACGGGTTCCAATTCCGGCATCCGGCGTATCTCGCGCAATTCGAAGCTTCGGGAGCGAGTCTCATCCCTTCGTCGGAGCTGGTAGGACACTATCAAAGATACGGCTGGTACAAAGAATCCGTAGACCGGGAAAACGCATTCCTGCTGGATGCACTCAGGCAAACCGATGCAGAGATTATCCGCAGGGACATCGACGGGTTTAGGAAACTGCGCGCGGAGCGCCATGCAAGAATGCGGCGCGAACTGGCCCCGGAAGCAGTCGGAGCGGAACGGGTTTACGAAACGATGGAGGGCACGGCGCGTTACATCGAGTTCCATGCCTGTCCGGGCGGCTACGACCTTGACGCGAACGACTGGCTCTACCGGACGGACATATCCCAGTATATGTATGCCACAGGGTTCAATATCGTCCGGCTGCTCGACAAGCTGGGGGTCGATTACAAGACGAGGCTGTTTGACGAGGGGCTCGCATTGGACGGGCTTCTGCCCGAATAAACGGACACGGGCACAGGTGCCCCGGCAATGCCGCGGGTAAAAGCCGCCGAGGAAAGAACATCCGAGGATGAGCCGTCGAAATCGGAATAGCTAAGATCGGAGCCGACAAGGAAAGAACTGCCGAGCCCCGAGGAAGAGCCGACAAGGGAAGGGCATCCGAGGAAGAGCAGCCGAGATCGGAACAACTGAGATCGGAACCGCCGAGGTAAGAGCCGACAAGGAAAGGGACAACCGAGAAAAAAACAGCCGCCGACGGACGGCGGCCCCTTTTTCAGGAAGGGATATGCGTCAAAGCCGGTGATAGTGGCAATAGAGCAACCCGCCGTCGTCGCCGTGCAGGTGCATACCGCCGCCGAGGCAATAGCGGAACATCTTGCAGGAGGCGCATTCGCCGCGCCGCGCCCACTCGCGGTTGCGGAAGGGTTCGAAGCGGTTTTGCCACACATCCCAGAACCGATCGCGGTAGATATTGCCCTGGTTGAAATTGGCACGGATCGACGTGCAGCCCGAAATGGCGCCGTCGACGCGGATCGAGGCGACGGAAACGCCCGCGGCGCACTGGTAGAAATGGTCGCGCACCTCGGTTTCATACCCGCCGAGGAAGCCTTCGCAAGCATAGCTGACGTCGATGCGCCCCTCACGGCGGGTCTGCCGGATAAACTCCAGCATCGCACGGAACTGTTCGTCGGTCATGCGCAGCGACGGGTCGTCCTTGGCACGGCCCATGGGGAAGATCGAGAAGAGCCGCCAGTGTTTCAGGCCCTCGGCGACGAGCATCCCGCAAAAATCGCCGAGCCTGGGCACCATCGCCCCCGTGACGCAGGTCACCACGTCGCAGGCGAGCGACGGCTCGCGGACGATCATGCGCAGGGCGCCGAGCGCCCGTTCGTAACTGAGGGGGTTGCAACGGATATAGTTGTGCTCGCGTTCGAAGCCGTCGAGGCTCACCGAGACCGTACGCAGCCCCGCATCGAGCAGGCTGCGGAAACGGGATTCGGTCAGCCCCAGCCCGTTGGTCACCATGCCCCACGCATAGCCGCGGCGGGTGACCTCCGCCCCGGCGCGTTCGAGGTCGGGGCGTACCAGCACCTCGCCGCCCGAAAAGATGATGAGCACCTGCGCAGGGTCGACATGGGGCGTAACCTCCTCGTCGAGCACCTTCAGGAAATCTTCGAGCGGCATGTCCGCGACACCGGGATCCACGCGGCAATCGCTGCCGCAGTGGCGGCACGAGAGGTTGCAGCGCAACGTACATTCCCAGAAGAGCGTATCAAGCCTGTGCTCGGCGACGGTCGAGGAGTAAAGGTCGGAAAAAATATTGAGGGCCAGACGCTTGCGCAGCCCCAGGCGGCGACAGGACATGGGTTACTTCCCCCCTTCGGGAGCCTTCTTGCCCTTCGTGTCCATATAGGGCGTGTCGTCGGCGGGTCTCTCGGCTACGGGGTCGAGCTGCTCGTCTTCGGCAGGGCCGACCGCCGACTCCTTGAGAGGCACGCCGATCGTTTTCTGTCCGGGAGGGCGAACCCCGTACATCACCATCACGCGCGGGGGTGCAACCGAATCCCTGACTTCGGGCGCACCGGCTTCCTGTTGCTGTTCGCCCTCGCCCTTGGCGGGCGCATTCTTGACCGTGGAACAGGCTGCCGAGAATCCCAGCAGGGTCGCAAGTGCGAGTTTCAGTTTTTTGTTCATATTGCGTCGACGTTAAAAACAATCTTCAGGACAAAGATAAAAATTTTCTGCCAAAGATGAAAAAACATGCCAAAAAGTTTTGAAAGCCAATGTTTTTTATTTTACTTTGCCAAGTACAAACTTTTTAATTTACATTTTTATGACAGGCAAGGTTAAATGGTTCGATAGCAAAAAAGGCTACGGATTCATTACGGGAGAGAACGGCAAGGAAATCTTCGTTCATTTCTCGGGTATCGTGACGGACGGTTTCAAGTCGCTCAACGAAGGGCAGGCAGTCGAATTCGAAGTCGGCAGCGGTGCCAAAGGCGAGCAGGCTGTGAACGTAACCGTGGTTGAATAACCCGGCGTCCTCCAAATTCAGGGAATAAGAGCTGTATTTACTCAATATATCCAAGCACTGAATTTTATGTAATTTACGGTGTCCGGAATTCCGGACACCGTTTTTCTTTGCGGGGCGCAGCCTGTGCGACGGGCGGCCGCAGGCCCATTACTCCCCTGCCGGAAGGATATGCCCGGTGAAATTGAGGTAATGGCTGCGCCTGTTGAGGTCTTTATTGATCCGGACAAAGCACTTGTTCGAACCCTTATACAGCGTCACGATCACCTCCCGGTCCTGCGCGTTTTGGGGGCCGACGATCAAAAGCCGGTACTGCAGGTCTCCGCTGCGCTTGCGTTTGAGCAACGTCATTTCGGCTGCATCGTCCTCGATGTTCAGGGTGCGCCACGTACTGCGGGGAAAGAGGTTGGGCGACAGCCGGATGACGGCATGCGTCCCCTGCATGGAAATGTAACTGTCCGGAGATTGTTTCACCGGGATTTTATCGCCCGGCAGGTAAAATTCATCCCCTTTGATCACGAACATGCGGGCATCGAGCGCCCGGAGCGCCTGCTCGTGCAGGGCGGCCGAGGCGGCGTCCCCGTCAACGGATCGGGGTTCGGGGGCAGAGGCCGATTTGGTTGCCGCACAGCCGGCCAACACCAGCGCCAGCACCAGGGTGGCGGAATACGAAAATTTCGATAAGGTTCTCATGGCTATACAATCACGGTGTTTACATTGTGGTATTTCGGGAAAAGGACAGTCGCCAGGGGATTTCTGTTGGAATTAAGATTTCAAAACAGGAACTTTTTCATGGCAACATTTTTTAGCAAGACATGTTTATTATAAAGCCCGCGCTTTATTTTATTCACAATATAATAAATAAAATTGCATCCTGCAAGAGGGCGGGCATTTTTTTGCCCGTTTGAAAAATAAATCGTAATTTTGGGCGGCAATTTAGGTTAATTCAGGTTCAAACATAAAAACCCAATCACAATCATGAAAGAAGCAATCGCAATTCTGACTGGCGGCGGCCCCGCACCCGGTATGAACACCGTAGTAGGCAGCGTCGCAAAGACTTTCCTCCGCAAAGGTTACCGCGTAATCGGCCTGCACGAGGGCTACACGGGGCTCTTCAACCCGTCGCCCCGCATGGTGGACATCGACTACCCCATGGCCGACGGCATCTTCAACCAGGGAGGTTCGTTCCTGCAGATGAGCCGTTTCAAACCCAAGGATTCGGATTTCGAAAACAACTTCAACCTCAAGTTCTTCACCGACAACAACGTCAAGCTGCTCGTGACGGTCGGCGGCGACGACACGGCATCGACCGCGAACCGCATCGCCAAGTTCCTGGAGGCCAAGAAATACCCCATCGCAAACATCCACGTGCCCAAGACCATCGACAACGACCTGCCGCTGCCCAAAGGCACGCCGACGTTCGGTTACGAGTCGGCCAAGGACAAGGGTGCCGTCATCGCACGCGCCGTCTACGTGGACGCCCGCACGAGCGGCAACTGGTTCGTACTGGCTGCCATGGGCCGCAGCGCCGGCCACCTGGCATTCGGCATCGGCGAGGCCTGCCACTACCCGATGATCGTCATCCCCGAGATGTTCGACAAGACGGAAATCACGGTCGAAAAGATCGTGAACCTCGTCATCTCGTCGATCATCAAGCGTAAGATCATGGGCATGGACTACGGCGCCGCCGTCATCTCGGAAGGCGTATTCCACGCGCTGAGCGACGAGGAGATCCGCAAAAGCGGCATCCATTTCACCTATGACGAGCACGGGCACCCCGAGCTGGGCAAGGTGTCGAAGGCGCACATCTTCAACGAGATGATTGAGAAAAAGCTCAAGGAGATCGGCCTCAAAGTCAAGAGCCGCCCCGTGGAGCTGGGTTACGAGATCCGCTGCCAGACCCCGATCGCATACGACCTGACGTACTGCTCGGAACTGGGTATCGGCGTACACAAGCTCTTTGCCGAGGGCAAGACCGGATGCATGGTCTACGTGGATTCGGAAGGCAATGTCAACCCGCTCTACCTGAAAGACCTGCAGGATCCGACGACGGGCAAAATACCGCCCCGTCTGGTGGACATCAAGTCGGACAAGTTCTCGTCGGTGGTGGACAACATCATCAATGCCATCACGCCTGCGGACTACGAGGCTGCGAAGCAGTATGTCTCAAACCCCGAGGAATACGATTTCCACAAGATTCTGAACTGGAAATAATCCCGCGCAGGGACATTTTGAAAATCCCCGGAGGCTATCGCCTCCGGGGATTTTGCTTTGCAGCAGGCAGCGGGAAGCGGGAGGAGAAGCGGCAGCGGGAAGCGGAAACCGGCAGGCTATTTATCGGTTTCGATCCAAGTCCATTTATGCCAGATATATTCCAGCGGCCCCTGTTTGTGCCTCCCCAGCCACCATTTGCAGAACCGCACCTGCAGCAGGAACACCAGAATCCCGACCAACAGGCTGGCCGTATATCCGCACCGAGGGGCAAGGTAGAGGCCGAACGGGAAATAGACGAAGGCCCCGATGACGGATTGGGAGAGGTAGTTCGTAAGGCTCATCCTGCCGTAGAAGCGCAGGCCGGCAACGGCGGCACTGAACTTCCTGCGTTGGTAAAGCAGGATGAACGAAGCGACCAAGACCAGCGTAAAAGCCAGCTTCTGCCACATGTCGAGCGCCGTTCCGGCTGTCTGCCCGACGACTGCACCGTTGTCCATGACAAGCTCCCTGAGCGTATACAAAGGGGCGAAGGCAATGGCGGAGACGATCAGCGTTTTCACCCAGAAGCGGAGATTCTTTTCGGTGGCGGCGAACAACTGTTTCCTGCCGATATAGAAACCCAGGAGGAACAACCCGGCAGTCTGGACGAAACGCCCGGCGTTTACCGCCCACAACAGGCTGGCCTTCTGTCCCAATGTGACATTGCCCAGGATGAAATCCCCGAAATTCCCGGCTTTCGTGTATTCGGCCACTCGGGCATACAGTTCACCGACCCCCAGGTCGGGCAGCCGGTGGGCCGGATCCAGCAGGGCGGCTACGCAGTGGTACCATTCGACAGGCTGCAACAGGAAAACGACGGCGGCGGCGAGGATAGCCCCGTCGCTCCAGTTGCGCGTAAAAAACAGGACGAGCCCCGCGATGACGAACAGCAGCAGGACATCCCCGGCCGGGAAAAAAGCCGCGTTCAGGGTTGCGAAACCTGCCAGCAGTACCAGCCGCCACAGGAAACGACAGCCGAAGTCCCCGCCCCGCCGCTTCAGGTTGTGGCTTTGAATATAGAACGTAAATCCGAACAGGAGGGCGAAAATCGCATAGGCCTTTCCGGCAAACAGGGTAAAGACGACGTTGAATACCCCTTGATCCAATGTATTCAGCCAGCCCGGGGAATCGGCAGGATAGACCGGGAAGATAAAATGTTCCAGGTTGTGAACCAGGACAATAGCCATAACGGCAAAACCCCGTAAGGCATCCACGGCCTCTATGCGCGGATTCTTGCCGATGAGTTGTTCCGATGAATTATTCATATATTATTTACAATTTATCCGAGCCTTTTGTGCCGCAGGAGGAACCGCGTCAGAAAAGCGTCGGTTCGGTCAGCGCGACTCCGGCACGCTGCGGGTGGAGGTTCACGAATTCCAGGCCCCGGCGCAGGGCGCGGAAAACCGTATGGCGCGTGCCGCCAGGCGAACCGTCGTACCAGGCGACGAGCAGCGAGGCATGGTCGACGAGGTAGTTGTTGCGCACGGCATAGCACCCCGCATGGTAGACCGGTGACAGAACGACGGCATCGTCGGCCGAGGCCATCGCAGCGCGGTAACGGGCGCGGTCGGCATGGGAGAAGCGCGCCTCCTGCCCGCCGAAGGGCACTACGGCGACGAGCCGCAGCCCGGGGAGGGAATCGCGCAGTTCGAGTACCGCCTCGGCGGCCGCCAGGTCGAAGCCTACAGCCATGCCGCAGAGGAACGTCCTGAAGCCATGGGCATGAAGCCCGCGGATCGCGGCGGCAAGTGCCGCGGAAACCTCGCCGCAATAGGTACGGTGGCCCGTGAAAGCCACGGTTGTGCAGGGATCGGGAATCATGTTCCCAAAGGTAACAATTTGGCGCGGACTTTGCAACTCGAAGGGCTGAATCAAATAAACACCAATAACTATGAAAAACACAGGAATCGTCATCGTATCGCTCGTGGGCGGCTTGATTATCGGATCGGCCCTCACGATGCTCTTCACGCCCCAGTCGGGTGCAGAACTCCGTAAACAAATCAAAGACCTGATCGGCGACGAAGTCGACAAGGTACGCGAAAAGGTGGACGAAGTGCGCGGCAAAGTCGAGGAGGCACGCTGCAAATGCGACGAAAAGTAAACTTCGCCCGGGCGACGCCTCATGGGAACGGATAACAGGAAAACTTCGGGCGGCTCCTTCGTCGCGGCGCTGGTCTTCTTCGTGATGACGGCCTCGATCGCCATCTTCCTGCTGCTTACGGCGCTGGTTGAGTGGCTGTCTGTGGTGACGGGCTCCTTCATCCTTTCGTCGCTCATCGTCGGGGGATTCTTCGCCGTGCTCGCAGCGGTGATCTACCTGCTCGCGATACGCGAGGGCGTGGAGCGCATCCGCGACCAGGTCGAAACGGTCTACGACGTGGCACGTGCCGCCAAGGAGGGGTACGAGTGGCTCACAGACAAGTTTTTACTGCTTATGAAGCTGCGCGAAATGCGTAAATGAAAAGGGCGGCACGTGAATGCCGCCCTTTTCGCATATATTGCAATACCTAATACTATTTGCCGAAATAACGCTTGTAAAGGCCTTCGAAACCTTTGCCGTGGCGGGCTTCGTCCTTGGCCATTTCATGTACGGTGTCGTGCACGGCGTCGAGGTTCTGCTCCTTGGCCATGCGGGCCAGGCGCATCTTGTCCTCGCAGGCGCCGCTCTCGGCGTTCATGCGCTTGTAGAGGTTGGTCTTGGTGTCCCAGACCACCTCGCCGATCAGTTCGGCGAACTTCGAGGCGTGCTCGGCCTCTTCCCATGCGTAACGCTTGTATGCCTCGGCGATCTCGGGATACCCTTCGCGGTCGGCCTGGCGGCTCATCGCAAGGTACATGCCCACCTCGGTGCACTCGCCCATAAAGTGGTTCTGGAGACCTTCCCAAAGCTCCTTGCTGGCGCCCTTGCCGTCACCGATGACATGCTCGGTCACAAATTCGAGGTTGCCCTCCTGCTCCACGACCTCGACGAATTTCTCCTTGCCAACTTTACACATCGGGCACTGGTCGGGTGCCTCGGGGCCTTCGTGAATGTAACCGCATACGGTACAACGCCATTTCTTTGCCATAATCGTAATAATGTTTGAGTGTTAGTTTTTCTGTTTGTGCAGTGCAAAGGTAACGATTAGGCACAAAATCCGGATAAAATCACGATTGTCTTTTTTTATAGGGCGATAAGCAACGCTTATAGCGGATGCAATGTGCACGCGCGCGAAAAGAGGCGGGAACGGCAGAGGAAGGACAGCAGAAAAAGAAACAGCAGAGAGAAGAACGGGGAAGAGAGGATAGGGCGGAACGGAAACGACAGAGAGAGGAATTGACGGAGAGGGACGGCAGAGAGAGGACGGCGGAGAGGAACAGCGGAGAGAGCCGGCAGAGAGAGCCGGCGGAGAGGGACGGCAAAAAGAGCCGACGGAGAGGGCGGAGAGGACGTATATGACGGGACGGGCGCCGGGAACGGGGCGCCCTACCCTCTCCGGTCGATAACCTCTTCGATATAGGGCACGTCGGTGGAATCCTTCACCAGCACGCGCTTGTCGCTGTCCAGCAGGTAGAGCGACGGAATGGCCGTCAGGTCGTAGGTGCCGTTTTCGCGGACGAGGCAGCCGGCATCGTAGGCGTTGATCCAGGTCGCAGGGATATGGTCGCGGTAATTCCGCCACTCGGTGAGGTCTTCGTCGGGATAAAGCGCCAGTATTTTGAGGCGGCCGCGCTCGATCATCTCCGAAAGCATGGGCGAGCCGGAGATCTGCTCGCGCAGCTGCTTGCACATCCCACAGCCGGGGTTGTTGATGAACAGCAGCGTATATTCGGCCTTCACGCCGTAGAGCGTACCCGTGGCGCCCGAGGCGAGCGTATAGCGGAAATCGTTGGCACGCTGCCCGAGGCGGTTCTGCGATGCCATAGCGAGGTCGTAGGCCGGCCCGATGCGTTCGTATTCGTCGTAGTAGGGGCTCGCCAGCACGGCCTGCATTACAGGGATATAGAATTCGTCGTTGCGCAGCGGGGAATTGGGGTCGTGGATCACCTGTTGGGCGAGCATCGTGAAGTAGTCGAGCAACGGGCGCGAGGCGGAGGCGCGGCGCATGAGCGAATCCATCGGCGCGGCGTCGGCCGGACGGTCGGAGATCAGGGCCACCCACCGGGCATAGGCCTCGACCATCTGTGCGGTATCGGCCTCGCGGACGAACAGGGTATCGGCGAAATCGAAGCGATCCCAATAGTGCCAGCGCAGGTAGTCGCGCTGCTCTTCGGGCGAGAGGCGCGCCGGCGCGATCGCCGGGAGGAATACGCGAGGCTGCGGCACACTGGCCGTCTGCTGCGGCCGTGAACGGCGTCCGCCGCAGGAGGCGGCGAAGAGGGCCAGAGCCAGGATTAACGCGGTGCGGTACATAGGCGTAAAGTTTATGTGCAAATATAGTTTTTTTCGGCAACACTGCCGCTATCGCCCGGACAAAATGAGCCTGCCGGGCAGATTTGCACGGTAGTTGCAACCTCAATGAGCGTTAAAACCAATTTCAATCAAACCGAATTATGGATGTAAAGAAAACTACCACAAGCACAGGGTTCAAATTGAGTGTCATGACACTCGCGATTATGAACGTGACTGCCGTAGTAAGTCTGCGCGGCCTCCCCGCCGAGGCCGTCTACGGACTTTCATCGGCATTCTACTATCTGTTTGCCGCCATCGTCTTCCTCATCCCGACGGCCATGGTCGCCGCGGAGCTGGCCGCGATGTTCTCCACCAAACAGGGCGGTGTATTCCGCTGGGTCGGTGAGGCGTACGGCGCCCGCACGGGGTTCCTGGCCATCTGGCTGCAATGGATCGAGTCGACGATCTGGTACCCCACCGTACTGACGTTCGGTGCCGTGTCGATCGCCTTCATCGGCATGAACGACGCGCACGACGCGACGCTGGCCTCGAACAAGGTCTTCACGCTCTGCATGGTGCTGGCAATCTACTGGATCGCCACCTTCATCGCGCTCAAGGGCCTGGGATGGGTCGGCAAGATCAGCAAATGGGGCGGTATGATCGGTACGATCATTCCCGCTGGCCTGCTGATCCTGCTGGGCATCATCTACATTTCGACCGGCGGACACAACCACATGGACATGTCGCAGGGTTTCTTCCCCGACCTGTCGAAATTCGACAACCTGGTGCTGGCCAGCAGTATCTTCCTGTTCTATGCGGGTATGGAGATGATGGGTATACACGTCATGGACGTGAAGAACCCGTCGCGGAACTACCCCAAGGCCATCATCATCGGTTCGCTCGTAACGGTCTGCATCTTCGTGCTGGGTACTTTCTCGCTGGGCTTCATCATCCCGGCCAAGGACATCAGCCTCACGCAGTCGCTGCTGGTGGGCTTCGACAACTATTTCCACTACCTGCACATGTCGTGGGCGGGCCCGATCATCGCCATCGCCCTGATGTTCGGCGTGCTGGCCGGCGTGCTGACCTGGGTGGCCGGCCCTTCGAAGGGTATCTTCGCCGTGGGTAAGGCGGGTTACCTGCCCCCGTTCTTCCAGAAGACCAACAAGAACGGCGTACAGAAGAATATCCTGCTCATCCAGGGCTGCGTCGTGACGCTGCTGGCGCTGCTGTTCGTCGTGATGCCCTCGGTGCAGTCGTTCTACCAGATACTTTCGCAGCTGACCGTACTGCTGTACCTGATCATGTACATGCTGATGTTCTCGGCGGCGATCGTGCTGCGCTACAAGATGAAGAACACCGACCGCCCATTCCGCCTGGGCAAGGGCAACGGCCTGATGTGGTTCCTGGGCTGTCTGGGTTTCTGCGGAGCCCTGCTGGCCTTCGTCCTGAGCTTCGTACCGCCCAGCCAGATCTCGACCGGCAGCAACACCGTTTGGTTCTCGGTGCTCATCATCGGTTGCGTGGTAGTCGTGGGCGCCCCGTTCGTGATCTACGCCATGCGCAAACCGTCGTGGAAAGACCCCGAGGCCGCGGCCGACTTCGCCCCGTTCCACTGGGAGCAGCAGCCCGTCGTAGCGGCTCCGGTACATACCAACGATCCCGGACCGATGGCGAAACCTTCGGATACGGAACTTCACAACAAATAAATCGGTAAATATATCAGACAATGATCCAGAAAATCGACAACGCAACGGTTCGCGAGGCCGTACAGCAGGCCTACGAGCGCTGCAAGAACGAAACGGGCGGCAAGAACGCCGACTATATCCCCTACCTGGCCAACGTACCGTCGACCCTCTTCGGCATCGCGGCCTGCCTGCCCGACGGGGAGGTGATCGCCGTGGGCGACACCGATTACAAATTCGGCATCGAATCGGTATCGAAAGTCCCGACGGCCATCCTGGCGATGAACCAGTACAGCGCACAGGAGGTGCTGACGAAGATCGGCGCCGATGCGACGGGGCTGCCTTTCAATTCGATCATGGCGATCCTGCTCGAAAACGACCATCCCTCGACGCCGCTGGTGAATGCCGGGGCGATCAGCGCCTGCTCGATGGTGCAGCCCGTAGGCGACAGCGACGGCAAATGGAAGGCGATCACCGGATTCATCGAAGGGCTCGCAGGCTCGCAGGTCGAGGTGATCGACGAGTTGTACAAGTCGGAGACGGCGACCAACTTCAACAACAAGTCGATCGCATGGCTGCTGAAGAATTACAACCGCATCTACGACGACCCGGACATGGCGCTGGACATCTACACGCGCCAGTGTTCGATCGGCGTGACGGCCAAACAGCTCGCCACGATGGCGGCGACGATCGCCAACGGAGGCAAGAACCCCGTGACCAAACAACAGGTCTTCAAGCCCGAGCTGTCGCCCAAAATCGCCTCAATGATGGCGACCGTGGGTTTCTACGAGCACACGGGCGACTGGCTCTTCACGACGGGGCTCCCGGCCAAGACGGGCGTGGGCGGCGGCATCATGGGCGTCGTCCCGGGCGTGATGGGCGTAGCGGCCTTCGCCCCGCCGCTCGACGAGGCCGGCAACTCGGTCAAGGCACAGAAGGCGCTGGCCTACATCGCCGGGCACCTCAACCTCAATATTTTCGGCACCACGCGCTGCGTGATGGCCGAGAAGGAAGCGGCGCAGGCGTAGACCTGCGACGGCAACTGGGCAAAAGGCCTGCGCATGACGTGCGCAGGCCTTTTCCATTGCGGGATGCACCGGGAGGCAAAAACAGGGAGGGGGGGGGCGAAAAAAAACGGGTACGGCCGGACGAACAATAGTGACGCTGTTCAGGGGAGAAGAATTCATCGCCCGAACCGTACCCGGAGGCGGCATACGGCCTGCGGCCTGCGAAAAAAAAGCAAGGGCGCAGGTGCAAACTCCCGTTAACCGGCCTTCCGAGCCTTGCATGGTAGTTGCCCTTACGCCCGAGCCCGTCCCGGCACAAGGCCGGGACATAGCAAGGGTTTCAGACAATATTTACACCACGCATAAACCTGTCATATCGACAGTCGGAAGTTTGTTAACGGCGTAAAGGTTGTCTTAACCTTATGGTATGTCGTTACGGCGATGCCGTATTATTCTGCAAAGTTAGCATAATTTCTGTAATCGGAATTTTACTTGTACAAATATAAGCAAATTACTCAATACTTAAACATGTTTAAGTATAAAAAATCGACTTATTCCATTTTTTTGTATAATGGAACAAAAAAAACAACGCCGCGACGAAGAATTGCTTCAAAAAATCATTCTGCGGGTGAAGGAACTAAGGCGCTTGCACGACCACCAATCGCAGGAGGAGTTGGCCGAAGCGACCGGGTTGGGAATTGCACAACTCGAATCCGGCAAGAATTTCCCGAATCTGACGACTATAACAATTATTTGCAAGTTTTACAACATTACACTCGACGAATTTTTCGCACCGCTCAATTACCCGCCGAAAGAAAAATAAACCCCTCGGGGGCTTCGGCGGCGGGTATCCGCCGGGGCAAACCCGATAAGCGGCAAACAAATAACCGGCAAACAGATAACCGAAAAACAGATAAACAGCAATCAAGAACCGGCGGCAACAATCGGCAACGGACAACGTACAAAAAAAAAGGTTCCGCAAAAGCGGAACCTTTTTACATACTGAAATACGGCACCTTACTCCGCCTCTTCGGCAACGGCGCGGAACAGCGCGACGTCTTCGAGCGTGGAGTTCATGACGTAGGTATAGGCCTCCGAGATCTTACCCTCGGCAAGTTTGCAGAAGATTTTCGCCGAATCGGCATACTCCTCCGACTCGCCGGCCTGACGGGCCAGCAGGTAGGTGATGATGATATGGCCGGCGGTCTCGACCAGACGGCGTGCGTGGAAATCCTTGAAGCCGCAAAGTTCCTTGTCCCCGGCTTCGACATGGGCGGTCATTTCCGAGAACTTCGCGGTCAGCTCCTTCAGCTTCGCAACGACGGGCTGCATGGGCTGGTTGTATTCGGTGGCAGCGTAACGCTCGATCTGCTCCATGAAGGTGCCCTTGGTCACGGCGTTGATCGCCGCCACGACCTGCAGCTGCGAAGTACCCTCGTAGATATTCATGATACGTGCGTCGCGGTAGAGGCGCTCGCAGGGATAGTCCTTCATGAAGCCCGAGCCGCCGTGGATCTGGATGGCGTCGTAGGCCTGCTGGTTGGCGTACTCCGACGAGAAGAGCTTAACGAGCGGCGTGAAGCCGTCGGCCAGGCGGTTGTAGAACTTCATCTCCTGGCGTTCGTCGCCTTCGAGCGGACGCTCGTGCGCAATATGGCCGTACTGCTTGTAGACCTCGACGAAGCGCGTCGTCTCGTACAACAGCGCACGGACACCCTGCAACTTGGCCTTCATGTTGGAGAGCATCTCCGCAACGGCCGCGAAGCGGATGATCGGCTTGCCGAACTGCTCACGCTCCTGGGCGTATTTCAGCGCCTCGCGGTAGGCGGCTTCGCACAAGCCCACCGACTGCGCACCGATACCCAGGCGGGCGGCGTTCATCAGCGACATCACGTATTTGATAAGGCCCATCTTGCGGTCGCCGACCAGCTGCGCGGGGGCGTTGGTGAAGACCAGCTCGCACGTCGGAGAGCCCTTGATACCCATTTTGTTCTCGATACGGCGTACCTTCACGCCGCCGTCGCGCTTGTCATAGACGAGCATCGACAGTCCGCGGGCGTCGGTGGTACCCTCTTCGGTACGCGCCAGCACGAGCGAAACGTCGCCGTCGCCGTTGGTGATGAAGCGCTTGACGCCGTTCAGCAGCCAGGTCTGCTTCTCCTCGGACCACGTAGCCTTGAGCATCACGGCGCCCAGGTCGGAACCCGCATCCGGCTCGGTAAGATCCATGGCGCAAGTAGCACCCGCGGAAACCCACGGCAGGTATTTGGCCTTGAGCTCCTCCGAGGCGAACTCGTTGAGCGTCTCGGCACAGTCCTGCAAACCCCAGATGTTCTCGAAGCCGGCATCGGCGCGGGCGACCATCTCGTTGGCCATCACGAAGCAGACCAGCGGGAAATTCAGGCCGTCGTACTTGCGGGGCAGCGTAAGGCCGCTCAGGCCCGCGTCGACGATGGCCTTCATGTTCTGAACCGTGCCCGCAGCGTACTCCACGTGGTCGTTCACGACGCGGGGGCCTTCGTGATCCACGCCCTCGGCATTGGGAGCAATGACCTCGCCGCAGACTTCACCGGCGATCTCCAGCACGCGGCGGTAGGAGTCCATGGCGTCTTCGAAATCCTGCGGCGCGAAATCGTAGAGGTCTTTCTCGGCGAAGCCGCGCTCTTTCAGCTCCACGATCTTGCGCATCATCGGATGCTGGAGGTGGAACTGCAAATCCTTATTGTCTGAAAAGAAATTAGCCATTACTTCGAATTTTGTTTGTAGTACTTAATCATCTTGGGGATCACCTCGTTGACGTCGCCCGTGATGGCGTAGTCGGCAATCTTGTTGATCGGGGCTTCGGGGTCGGTGTTGATCGAAATGACCATGGCCGAGCCGTCCATGCCGGCCGTATGCTGGATCTGCCCCGAGATACCGCAGGCGATGTAGAGTTTGGGGCGTACCGTCACACCGGTCTGACCCACCTGGCGCGCATGGTCTGCGAACCCGGCGTCGACGGCTGCGCGGCTCGCGCCCACCTCGGCACCCAGCACGTCGGCCAGCTCGAACACCAGGTCGAAGTTCTCCTTCGAACCCATGCCGTAGCCGCCCGCGACGATGACGCCGGCACCCTTGATGTCGATCTTGCTCTCGGCAATCTCACGGTCGATGATCTTCACCGCGAGGTCTGCGTCCTTCACGAATTTCTGCCACTCGATCTTCTTCACCTCGCCGGCACCCGGCTTGGCGGCATATTCGCGGCGCATGACGCCTTCGCGGACGGTGGCCATCTGCGGACGGTTGTCGGGGTTGACGATCGTGGCGATGATGTTGCCGCCGAAGGCGGGGCGGATCTGGTAGAGCAGGTCTTTGTACTCCCTGCCGCTCTTGGCGTCTTTGTGGTCGCCGATCACCAGCTGCGTACAGTCGGCCGTAAGGCCGCTGTAAAGCGCCGACGACACGCGCGGCGCGAAATCGCGGCCGTTGCACGTCGCGCCGAACAGCACGATCTGGGGTTTCTCCTGCTCGATCAGGCCGCACATGACGGCCGTATGGGGCAGCGTACGGAACGGTGCGAACACCTTGTCGTCGGCGATCCATACGGTATCGGCGCCGTATTTGGCGAGCTCGTGCTCGATGCCGGCGAGGTTCTCGCCCAGCACCACGGCTTCGAGTTTCACGCCCAGCGTCGTGGCCAGTTCGCGGCCCTTGGTCATCAGTTCGAGGCACACCTCGGCGGCCTTGCCGCCCTCGTTCTCGATATATACGAATATGTTGTTCATCTCCTATGCACGTATTAACCGAGCGTGTGGCTCGCGATAAGTTCGACCATCAGTGAATTGATATCCTCGTCGGCAGCAGTGAGCTTCTTGGCCTCCTTGGCCTGGAAAACCACGTTCTCGATCTTCTTGACCTTCGTGGGCGAACCCTGAAGGCCGAGCTGCTGCGGGTCGGGATCGACGTCGGCGGCAGCCCACTCGACGATCTGCAGGTAGGGCTTGGCGGCGGCGCGCCGTGCGGCTTCCGATTCGGGCGCCGCGGCGATTTCAGCCCCCGAGAGGGCGAATTTGTAGGTCATCACGCGCTTGGCGTTGCGCGGACGGCACTCGGGAGCCGAGGCGTTGACCGTAATGACAGCCGGGACGGGGCACTCGACGGTCTCGGTGCCGCAGTTCAGGCGGCGCCGGATAACCAGCGTGCTGTCCTTGATGTCGAGGATCTCTTCGGCATAGGTAACCTGCGGCAGGCCGAGTTTCTCAGCCACCTGGGGGCCGACCTGCGCCGTATCGCCGTCGATGGCCTGGCGGCCGGCGAAAATGATGTCGGGTCGGATCTTTTTCAGGGCGCACGACAAGGCGTACGACGTGGCGAGCGTGTCCGAACCGGCGAATTCGCGGCCCGAAAGCAGGTAACCGCCGTCGGCGCCGCGGAACATCGCGTCGCGGATGATGTCGGCGGCACGCTGGGGCCCCATCGTCAGGATATGAACCGTCGAAGCGTCGGTGCGGTCTTTAAGCGCGAGCGCCATTTCGAGCGCATTGAGATCTTCGGGATTGAAGATGGCCGGCAGCGCCGCGCGGTTGACCGTCCCTTCGGGGGTCATCGCATCCTTACCCACGTTGCGGGTATCGGGCACCTGCTTTGCCAATACAACAATTTTCAGCTGTTTTTTCATAGTAGGTATTTATGGTTAATAGCTATCTTACGATGGTTTCGCCGCGGTCGGGGCCGACGGAGATGATCTTCACCGGAACACCCGTCTCGCGTTCGATGAACTCGACATAGGCCTTGAACTCCGCGGGGAAGTCCTCGTAGCGGGTGAAGGCGCGCAGGTCGCATTTCCACCCCGGGAACTCGCGGTAGACGGGTTTCAGGTCGTCGCCGACCTCATAGGGGAAATACGACGTACGTTTGCCGCCGACCTCGTATTCGGTGGCGACGCGGATGGTCTCGAAATCGTTCATGACGTCGGACTTCATCATGATGAGCTGCGTCACGCCGTTAATCATGATCGAATACCTGAGCGCCACCATGTCGAGCCATCCGCAACGGCGCTCGCGCCCCGTGACGGCTCCGTACTCATGACCGATGTCGCGCAGCCGGGCACCCGTTTCGTCGAACAGCTCCGTGGGGAACGGGCCGCTGCCGACGCGTGTGCAGTAGGCCTTGAAGATACCGTAGACCTCGCCGATGCGGTTCGGGGCGATGCCCAGCCCGATGCAGGCGCCGGCGCAGACGGTATTCGACGAGGTGACGAACGGATAGGAACCGAAATCCACGTCGAGCAGTGTTCCCTGCGCGCCTTCGGCCAGGATGCTCTTGTCCGCGGCGAGGCACTCGTTGACGAAATACTCGCTGTCGATGATGTTGAAACGACGCAGGTACTCGACCGCCGCGAACCACTTCTGTTCCAACTCGGTGATGTCGTACTCGCAGGCCAGGCTGCGCAGGATCTTCTCGTGGCGAGCCTTGGCGCGGGCGTATATCTTTTCGAAATCGGCGCTCAGCACATCGCCCACGCGCATGCCGTTGCGGCTGACCTTGTCGGTATAGGTCGGGCCGATGCCCTTGCCGGTGGTGCCGATCCTGGCGCTGCCCTTGGCCTCCTCGTACGCAGCATCGAGGATGCGGTGCGTGGGCAGGATCAGGTGGGCCTTCTTCGAAATGCAGAGCTGCTTGGTGAGGTCGTGGCCGCTGGCCGCGAGCGCTTCGGCCTCTTCACGGAAAAGGACGGCGTCGATCACCACACCGTTACCGATGATATTGGTCTTACCGCCCTGGAATATGCCCGAAGGGATCGAGCGGAGCACGTATTTCTCGCCGTTGAATTCCAATGTATGACCGGCATTGGGGCCGCCCTGGAAGCGGGCTACGACCTGGTAGCCAGGCGTCAGCACATCCACAACTTTTCCCTTGCCCTCGTCACCCCATTGCAGGCCGAGGATAACGTCAACTTTTTTCATTGTATCCGGTAATATTTATGGCGCAAAAGACATTTTTTGCACCCAAAGGTAAGAATTATTATCCGAAATACCCAACCCGCGGCGGCGACTTTTCAACAATGTATCAGAAATAAGCGTGCCGCAAACCCGCTGCGGAAGGCAAAAGACAACGCCGGGAACGGCAGGAAACGGACACGGCAACCGACGGGAAGCGACGCGGGCGGCCGGCGGGAAGCGACGTGGGCAGCCAACGGGGAACAATGCGGGCAGGCTGCGGGGAACAATGCGGGGAGGCAGCGGGGAACGGACGCGGGCAGCCAGCAGGAAACGGACGCGGGCAGCCAGCGAAAAACGGACGCGGGCAGCCAGCGGAAAACAATGCGGGGGGGGGCAGGAAACGGAGGCTCCGGTCAGCGGACGACCACCTCGGTCGGCCCGTTATATTCGACGCCCTGCGAGCCGAGACGATAGACGGTCGTAAGGAAAGGGTTGTCGCGCGTGTCGGCCTGCAACTGCCCCGAGCAGGGGGTCAGGTCGAGCGTCACCAGCAGGTTGCCGCGGCAATCGAGCTGGCGCAGGGAAGAGTTGGATTTCAGGTCGAGGCGTGCGAGCAGGTTCCCGGCACAATCGAGCACCGCCAGCCCGCGCAGGCCGTCGATGTCGAGCGACGTGATTTCGTTGTCGCCGCAATCGAGCTTTTGCAGGTCGGGGCATTTGCGCAGGTCGAGCCGCGTGAGGTTATTGCCGCTGCAATCGAGCTCGCGCAGGCGGGAAAACTCGCCGATCTCCCACATCGCGGAGATGTTGCGGCCGGAGCAATCCATCACCAGGACGCGCTGCGCCTCGTAGCGCGAAATGCGTCCGTCGTGATCCAAATCGAACATTCCGAGACAGAATTGCTCGAAGGCGGGGTCTGTGAATGTAATATAAATACGCTTGTTCTTATCATCCTGCTCGTTCTCAGCAAGGCCGCAGGCCGTGAACAGCAACAGAGCGAGGGCAGGGATAAAGCGCAGCATGGCCGGATCAGATATTCACGTCGTCGTCGGAGTCGCCGCCGCCGTCATCGGAATTGGCGTCGTCCTGGATTTCGTCGGCGCCCTTGATTTCGTCGTCGTAGTAATCCTTGTCGTCCTCCTCCTGCGCATTGTCGTCGATCTTCACGTCGATCTTCACCATATAGGCGATCTCGTCGGTATCGAACGGCACGGCATAGAAAAAATCGCCGTTGGGTTTGTCCACGCGCATCATCGCTTCGGTGAACCCCAGCGGGTATTTTTCCTTTACGGCATCCTGCAGTTCGGGAGTCAGGTTGTGAAAGCTCGTTACGATATGTTTCTTCGTCGTATTCTGTTTAGCCATAGTAATGCTTGGAAATTTTCTGCAATTATAAGCAAAATTTACATATCGCACCACATCCGTAATTTTTTTTTGCATTTTTTTTGAATTTGCAGGATGTTATAAACAAAATACGTACCTTTACGCAGGTTATACTTATATTATGATACGCGAGAAAATCGAAGAGCTGCGGCGGCAGCTCGAGTACCATAACTTCAGATATTACGTCGAAAACGCCCCTGAGATCTCCGACTTCGAATTCGACACGATGATGCGCGAATTGCAGGATCTGGAACGGGCGCACCCCGAACTGTCCGACCCCAATTCGCCCTCGGTGCGTGTCGGAAGCGACATCACGTCGGAGTTCCGGAGCGTAAAGCACCGGTTCCCGATGCTTTCGCTCGGCAACACCTATTCGCTCGACGAACTGCATGAATTCATCGCCCGTATCGAAAAGGAGGCCGGGCCGACGGAGTTCGTCTGCGAACTGAAATTCGACGGCACGGCCATATCGCTCACCTACGAGGACGGGCGGCTGCTGCGTGCCGTGACGCGCGGCGACGGCACGCAGGGCGACGACGTGACGGCCAACGTACGTACGGTGCGCACGGTTCCCCTGCGCCTGAGGGGCGACGACTGGCCGCCCTACTTCGAAATACGGGGCGAGATCCTGATGCCCTACGCCTCGTTCGACAAAATCAACGCCGAGCGCGAGGCGGCCGGGGAGACGCTCTTCGCAAACCCGCGCAACGCCGCGGCGGGGACGCTCAAGCAGCAGGCGTCGTCGGTGGTCGCACGCCGCGGCCTGGACTGCACGCTCTACCAGTTGGCGGGCGACGACCTGCCCTTCACGAACCACTGGGAAAGCCTGCAGAAAGCCCGCGAGTGGGGATTCAAAGTCTCGGACGCGGCGCGCATATGCCGCACTGCGGAGCAGATCGACGCCTACATCGCGCATTGGGACGAGGGGCGCCATGCCCTGCCCTTCCCGACCGACGGCGTGGTGATCAAGGTCAACGACTTCGCCGTAAGGCGGCAGCTGGGATTCACGGCCAAGGCCCCGAAATGGGCCGTGGCCTACAAGTTCAAGGCCGAGCAGGCGCTCACGCGGCTGGACAGCGTGTCGTTCCAGGTGGGACGCACGGGAGCCATAACGCCTGTGGCGAACCTCGAACCGGTGCTGCTGGCCGGGACGACCGTGCGGCGTGCGACGCTGCACAACGCCGAGCAGATGGCCCTGCTGGACATCCGCCCGGGCGACATGGTATACGTCGAGAAGGGCGGCGAGATCATCCCCAAGATCACGGGGGTAGACCTCTCGCAGCGGCCTGCGGACAGCAAACCGTTCGAATACATCACCGTATGCCCCGAATGCGGCACGCCGCTGGTGCGCTACGAGGGCGAGGCGAAGCACTACTGCCCCAACCAGGGGGGATGCCCGCCGCAGATCGTCGGACGCATCATCCATTTCATCCGCCGCAAGGCGATGGACATCGAGGGGCTGGGCGAGGAGACCGTGGAACTGCTCTATGAAAACGGGCTGGTGCACGACGTGGCCGACCTGTACGACCTGAAGGCCGGACAGCTGGCGGAATTGCCGCGGCTGGGCGAAAAGTCGGCCGACAACATCATACGCAGCATCCGCGGATCGGTCGAGGTGCCGTTCCGCCGCGTGCTGTTCGGACTCGGCATCCGCTTCGTGGGCGAAACGACGGCCAAATACCTGGCTGAGCATTTCCGCTCGCTCGACGCCGTGATGCGGGCCACGCGCGAGGAGCTGACCCAGGCCGACGAGGTGGGCGGACGCATCGCCGACGCGATCATCGAATATTTCGCCGACGAGCAGAACCACGCCATCATCCGCCGCCTGCGTGCCGCGGGGCTGAAGTTCGAGGAGGAGGCGCGGGAGCTGGCGTCGGAGTCGCTCGCAGGCCGCAGTTTCGTGGTGTCAGGCAAGTTCTCGCGCAGCCGCGACGAAATGAAGGAGCTGATCGAAATGCACGGGGGCAGGAACCTCGCGGCCGTATCGGCCAACGTCGATTACATCGTGGCGGGCGACAACATGGGCCCGGCGAAGCTCAGGAAAGCCGAGAAGCTGGGCGTGAAGATCATCTCCGAAGAGGAGTTCATCGCCATGGTCGGCGGGCAGCAAGCCCCGGCGGCAAACGGGACGGAAGCCGACGGCGCAACAACGGCAAATAACGGCGGCAGGAACAATGGCGCCCCGGCCGCGGCGGAAAAGGCCGGATCGGAAGGCGACGGTGCAATGTCCCATAGCGCCGGACGTAAAACCCCGGAGCCGGCAGCGACAGCCGATGATGCGGGTGCGCCGGGAAAAGGCACGGTGGACAAGCCTGAAAAAGACACCGCGGGAAAGCCGGGGGAAAACACGGCGGACAAGCCTGGAAAGGACGCCGCGGGAAAGCCGGGGGAAGACACGGCCGACAAGCCTGGAAAGGACACCGCGGGAAAGCCGGGGAAAGGCGTGGCGGACAAGCCTGAAAAAGACGCCGCGGGAAAGCCGGGGAAAGACACGGCGAACAAGCCTGGAAAGGACACCGCGGGAAAGCCGGGGAAAAGCAAGCCGGAGACAGCGGGCCGGGGAAAACAGGTGAAACCCTCCGGGAAGAAGGGGGCGGAAGCGGCCGCGACGGAAGGCGGGGACGGCGAACCCGTCCAACAAGGCGAGTTGTTCTGAGCCCCGCGGAAAAGGAATACGCATAAAAAACTACATAATGCCAAACAGAATCATATGATACGACACAAGCTCTGCGGCGTGGGGGCCGCCATGATAACCCCCTTTACACCCGAAGGAAAAGTTGACTATCAGGCGCTGGCACGCATGATCGACTATGTGATCGAAGGCGGCGTGGACTACATCGTGGCGCTGGGCACCACGGCCGAGACGCCGACGCTCTACATGCCCGAGCGCGCCGTGATAGCCATGTTCATCACCAACCACATCGCGGGGCGCGTACCGCTGGTGATGGGCTGCGGCGGCAACTCGACGTCGGAGGTACTGGATCAGCTGCGCGAATTCGACCTGCGGGGCGCCGACGCCATCCTGAGCGTTACGCCCTACTACAACAAGCCCTCGCAAGAGGGGCTCTACCAGCATTTCCGCACCGTATCGGAGCACTCGCCGCTGCCGGTGATCCTCTACAACATCCCGGGACGCTCGGGCGTCAACATGACGGCCGAGACGACGCTGCGGCTGGCTCGCGGGATGAAGAACGTGATCGGCATCAAGGAGGCATCGGGCGACATCGAACAGATGCAGCACATCCTCGACCGGCGCCCCGAAGGGTTCATCGTGCTGTCGGGCGACGACGGCATGACGCTCGAGCTGATGCGCCGCGGCGGCGACGGCGTGATCTCGGTGGCCGCGAACGCTTTTCCCAAGCGGTTCATGGAGTGTGTGAACTACGCCAAGGCCGGGGAGTTCGACCGTGCGGAAAAGGCATACGAATGCCTCGCCGAAGCGGTGCACGCCCTGTTCGAAGAGGGCAACCCCGTTGGGGTGAAGTGCGCACTGGCCGAAATGGGCATAATCGGCCCGACGATGCGGCTGCCGCTCGTCGAAGGTTCGGGGGCGCTGCGCGAAAAGTTCCGCAAACTGATCGCGGAATACGATTTGCGCTGATTTGAGCGTTAGTGCCTAAAATACGGACAAAACACGGATATGAAAAATTTACTGCTGACATTGCTCCTGCTCCCGGCGCTGGCCGCGGCGAAAGTCCCCGTCGAGGAGGACATCGTCGCCAAGACGTCCGACCCCGATTCGCCGTTCTACTACACTTCGCTGATGATGCGCTACAACGCGGGCGACGAGACGCTCACCGACGAGGATTACCACTACCTCTACTACGGCTACGCCCACCAGGAGAGCTACAAACCGATGGAGGCGAACCCCGACCTGGACAAGCTGCTGATGTTGGCATCGGGGCTCGATCCCGACAACCCGCTGGCCGAAACGCTCGACGCGATGCTCTACGTGGGCGAAGATGCGCTCGCCCGCGACCCGTTCAGCCCCAAAATCCTGAACCTGATGGCCTATGCCCACGGGGCGCTGGGCAACAAGCTGCAGGAGAAGATGTATTACAACAAGGTGAAGGGGGTGCTCCGCGCGATCGAGGATTCGGGGGATGCCCTCACGCAGAAGACCCCGCGCCATATCCTGATGTTCGACCATGCGCTCGACGTGATGGCATCGGAGGGTTACACCTACGGCAAGAGCCGCATCATCAGCCGTACGGTGGAATTCATCCCCTTCACGGCGCCCCGGATGGTCGGCGACAAGAAACGCAAAGGGCTCTATTACGACTTCGGCCGCGTATACTGGAACAAGCCCGAAGGATATACCTATAAACGTGACCGCACATGGCAATTCAACAACCTAAAACCCCGTACCTACAAATAATCCGGCGCACGCTGAGCCTGCTGCTGGCAGTGGCGCTGCTCGCCGGGTGCGAAAAAACAGAGGAACGCGCAGGGCTGACCACGACGCAGAACGAAGTGGTACTGCGCAGCACGGCGGGTTCGGAGGCGGCATTCACGGTGTCGTCGACCGAAGCGTGGTCGCTCACCACCACGGGAAGCGGCTTCGACGTCTCCCCCACCCAAGGCGGCCGCGGGGAGACGACGGTAACGGTGAGGGCGCAGGACGACAATACAGGCCACAGCCGCATCAAGTTAGGGACAGTGATGCTGAACCTGACCGCAGGAGGTGCGCAGTGTAGCGTCACCGTATCGCAAAGCCCGGCGACTGCGACGCAGACCATGCTGCTCTACATGCCGGGGCGGGATTTGCTGAATTTCTACAAACAAAATATCGACGGTGTATTGAAAGCTGTCGACGCAAATGTTCCGGGCGACGGCCGCATATTAGTCTGCTACCAGCCCAATACGCACTCACAGGCCGAAATGTACGAAGCGTATTTCAACGCCGAAAAGCAGGCGGCCGCATTCACGCTGCTGAAAAGTTACGACGATTTCGCGGCGGCCGATCCCGCATGCGTACAGCGCATGCTGAGCGACGTGGCGGCGCTCGCCCCTGCGCAGCATTACGGGATCATCGTCGGTTGTCACGGCAAGGCGTGGGTGCCCGCGGATCATGGGGCACTCAGCTACTCGGCCCGGATGACGAATGAGCTGGAGGATTTATGGATTCCGATGCCAGGGGCACTGCTAACCCGTTCGTTCGGCGACACGGGGCGGTCGATCGACATTACGAATTTCGCGGCGGCGGTCAAGGCCCAAAATTACAGACCCGACTACCTGCTTTTCGATGCCTGCTTTATGGCCAATATAGAGACGCTGTACGACCTGCGCGAATGCACGGACTACGTAATTGCCGCGCCCTGCGAAATCATGGCACAAGGATTCCCCTATGAGCGGGCGATGCCGTGGTTCTTCACCGACGGTGGCAAAGAATACAACCTGACAAAGGTATGCGAAGCATTCTGGAACTTCTACATGAACGATGCAACGACCAAATCGGGCTGCATTTCGCTGGCCGTGATGGCGGAAATGGAAGGTATGAAGGAGATCATGCGGCATATCAACGCCGCGCCCCAAAAGACCTATGCGGAAGAGCTGCAAAGCTACGAGGGAATGTCTTCGCACATATTCTACGATCTGGGACACTGGGTCGAACTGGCCTGCAGCGACGCTGGGCTGAAAGAGGAGTTCAAAGTGCAGTTGGACAAGGCGTTCCCAAAAGCTGCACGGCTCAATACGCCGGAATTCTACTCGGCATATAACGGCCGGATGAACCCCGTCGCCTACTATTCGGGAGTGTCGTTCAGCGAACCATCGGACAAATACACCGAAGAGAACAAGCAGACGAGCTGGTACCGAGATACGCATTAATTGAAAAAGGGTGATTCGTAAGGAATCACCCTTTTTCATTATTCGTACTGGCCGGACTTGAGCCGTTCGACCTCCTCGCGGGAGAGGAAACGCCAAGCTCCGCGCTTGAGGTTCTTCTTGGTCAGGCCGGCATAGTAGACACGGTCGAGCTTGGTGACCGTGTAACCCAGGAATTCGAAAATACGGCGCACGATACGGTTGCGGCCGGAGTGTATCTCGATGCCGATCTCCTGTTTGTTCTCCTTGACATAGGAAATTTCGTCGGCGAAGATTTCGCCGTCTTCGAGCGTGATGCCCTCGGCGATGCGATCCATATCGGCACGCGCCAGGGGCTTGTCGAGCGTCACCTGGTAGATTTTCTTTTTCAGGTACGAGGGGTGCGTGAGCTGCTTCGTAAGGTCGCCGTCGTTGGTGAAAAGCAGCAACCCGAGGCTGTTCTTGTCCAGACGGCCTACGGGGTAGATGCGCTCCGTGCAGGCACCTTCGACCAGATCCATGACGGTCTTGCCGGCATGGGGGTCGTCGAGCGACGTGACATAACCCTTGGGCTTGTTGAGCACGAGGTAGACCTTCTTCTCGCCCTGCACGCGGCTGTCGTTGAATTTCACCTCGTCGGTGGGAAGCACCTTGGTGCCCAGCTGGGTGACGATCTGGCCGTTGACCGTGACCAGGCCCGCGGTGATGAAATCGTCGGCCTCGCGGCGCGAGCAGAGGCCCGACTGCGCGAGAAAACGGTTCAGGCGCATTTCGCCGACCTGCTTTTCGGGCGTGAATTTCGGGTAGGAAGCCGGTTTGTCGTCGTGCTTCCTCGGCCCCGGCTTATAGGGTTTGTCGCCGAATTTACGGTCGCCGTATTTCTTATCCCCGAACTTGCGTTCACCGTAGGCGGGCTTGTCGCCATACTGGCGGCGCGGTTTGTCACCGTCGCGGTGCTCGTAGCGGGGCTTGTCGCCGAATTTGCGCTCGCCATAGGCAGGCTTGTCGCCGAACTTGCGTTCGCCGTAGGCGGGCTTGTCGCCGTACTGGCGGCGCGGTTTGTCGCCGTCGCGGTTTTCGTAGCGGGGTTTATCGCCGAAACTACGTTCGCCGTAAGCAGGCTTGTCGCCGTACTGGCGGCGCGGTTTGTCGCCGTCGCGGTGCTCATAGCGGGGTTTGTCACCGTACTTGTGCTCGCCATAGGCGGGCTTGTCACCGTACTGGCGGCGCGGTTTGTCGCCGTCGCGGTGCTCGTAACGGGGTTTATCGCCGGACTTACGCTCGCCGTAAGCCGGTTTGTCGCCGAACTGGCGGCGCGGTTTGTCAAATGCAGGGCGGTTGTCTGCCGTGAAATGGGGATTGTAGGAGGCCCGCTCACGGGGCCCCTCGCTGGACGGTTGCTCCGAATCGGCAGCATCACGCTGTAAACGCGGGCGACGCTCGACACGCTCCGCCGTAGCAGTCACGGTACGCTGGCGCTTGTCGCGTCCGAAACGCGAAAGTACCGTGGTCGAGTCGTTTTTGTTGTCTTTCATACGTATTTGAATGAGTTTGTGGGGCAAAGGTAATCCATTTTTCCGGATTACGGCATATTGCAGACCCGATTTGGCGATAAAAGACAGGGGCCGTTACAAATTCGCCGCTTTTGCCTTATCTTTGCACCCGTAAACGACGTCCGGCAGGGGGTGCCGGACATCCCCGCCCCGCACCTATGAACATGAACCGCGAAATACTGCGCATCGCGCTCCCGAATATCGTTTCGAACATCACCGTGCCGCTGATGGGAATCGTGTCGACGGCCATCGCCGGGCACTGGGGCGCGGATTCGGCGGCGACGATCGGCGCACTGGCCATCGGGGTGTCGATCTTCAACTTCATCTACTGGAACTGCTCGTTCGTGCGCATGGGAACCAGCGGACTCACGGCACAGGCGTTCGGCGCAGGGAATTTCCACGAATGCACCAACATGCTCGTAAGGGCGATGGTCGTGGCGGCAGGCATGGGATTGCTGATGCTCGCCCTGCAATACCCGCTGGGCGAGCTGGCCCTGTGGGGACTGAACGGCAACGAAATGACGCGCGAATATTTCTACGCCCGCATCTGGGCCGTACCGGCTGGCATCCTCCTGTTCGGGTTCAACGGCTGGTTCACGGGTATGCAGAATGCCATGATACCGATGTTCACGGCTATTTCGGTCAACGCGGTGCATGTCTTGTGCAGCCTTTGGTTCGCCTTCGGCATGGACATGGGGATCGTCGGCATCGCCTACGCCTCGGTGATCGCACAGTGGACGGGCGTGGGGCTTTCGCTGCTGCTGCTCATGCTGCGCTACCGCAAGGTGCTGACGGGAATCGACTGGGCCGAGGTATTCGACATGAAACCGCTCAAAACCTTCTTCATCGTCAACCGCGACATCATGCTGCGTACGCTCTGCATCGTGGCGGTCTACACCTTCTTCACGGGGGCTTCGGCCCGCATGGAAGACCCGGTGCTGCTGGCCGTGAACACCCTGCTGTTGCAGCTCTTCACGCTCTTCTCGTACATGAACGACGGCTTCGCATATGCCGCCGAAGCGCTGACCGGACGGTTCATCGGCGCCCGGGACGTAAGGGCGCTGCGCGACTGCCTGCGGCGCTGCATCGCATGGGGCACGGCCGTGTCGGTACTGTTCGTGGGAATCTACATCGTCTGGTGGCGCGACCTGGTGGGGCTGTTCATCGACGATTCGGCCGCAAACGCCGCGACGATCGTGGAGGTCGCCGGACGGTATATCGTATGGATCATCCTGATCCCCGTAGCCAGCGCCATGCCTTTCATCATGGACGGCATCATGGTGGGCGCCACGCAGACGCGCGTCATGCGCAACTCGATGTTCTGGGCTACGGCAGCCTATTTCGGCATCTTCTATATCGGGCATACGCTCATAGGCAACAACGCCCTGTGGCTCGCCTTCACGCTGTACATGTTCCTGCGCGGCGTGCTGCAATACTTCATGACGCACAGCCTGCGGACGATCTACCGCAAAGCCGGCGCATAAGGAAGAGGCGGTGAATCCCCGGGCAGGGAGAGGCCGGAACGGCCCGGGAGAGACAACGTCCGGAACCTGGAAGGTTTCCTGCGATAACAGGCCGCATATCCGGGGAAAATCACTAAATTAGCGGAACGGAACCCCAAAAAGCCCGCCATGATCTTATCCGAAAACGCACTCTATATCAAATACATCCGGCTGAAAGAGGCCGGAGATTTGCCGCACGAATACCCCTATACGGTGCCCGCGCTGGCGGGGTTCAGTGGGTTGCGGTTCCGCCGCCCGGTGACGTTCATCGTGGGCGAGAACGGCATGGGCAAATCGACGCTGCTGGAAGCCATCGCCGTAAAAGCGGGATTCAATGCCGAGGGCGGGTCGAAGAACTTTCGGTTCGCAACGCGCGAGACTCATTCCCCGCTATACGGGAACCTCGTGCTCGGACGCGGGTTGCAGCCGCGCGACGGCTATTTCCTGCGTGCCGAGAGTTTCTACAACGTCGCCACCGAGATCGACCAGATAGCCGACGGCATACACCGCTATTACGGCGACAAGTCGCTCCACAGGCAATCGCACGGCGAAAGTTTCCTGAGCCTGCTCGAACACAGGCTCCGCGGGAACGGGCTCTATATCTTCGACGAGCCCGAGGCCGCCCTCTCGCCGTCGCGGCAGATGTATATGCTGTGCCGGATAAAACAACTCGTGGAAAGCGGATCGCAGTTCATCGTCAGCACCCACTCGCCTATCGTCATGGCCTACCCCGGCGCCGACATCTACGAGATCGCGGACAACGGACTGCAACTCACCGAACTGGAGCAGACGCCGCATTACCTGCTGATGAAACGCTTTTGCCTCGACCACGAAGGGATGCTCCGGCAGTTGGGCTTCGACATCCGGAAACCTTGAAGCGCGGGTCGCGCCACAGGCAGAATGCCCGGAGATCGGCACAACAGCACAGGCATTTCGCACGGATGCCGCACAGGATTTGCACGGACGTCTTGCACGGATATTACCCTACAAACACGACGGCACGGACATCACGACAGGCGCATCGGCGCATGAAAAATCCCGGCTCCGCGTTTCGGAGCCGGGATTCCTGTAAGCGCAGGGCGGCAGCGCCGCTCCCGCAGGGGATTATTCTTCGCCTTTGGCTTCTTTGAGCAGGGTGTTGTACTTGTTGTACTTGTCCATCATGCCCTCCTCATCGCGCAGGCGGAAGCAGATCGACTTGAGGAAGTCGAGCGTATTGACGTCGTCCTTTTTCAGCTCGTATGCCTTTTCGAACCAGGGCACGGCATCCATATAGACGGCATTCACCTCCTTCAGGTCGGTATCGTAGGCAGTCTGGCTGCTATACTGCTTCTCGTTCATCACCTTGTTCATCTCGTCGGCCTTGATCGTGTAGAACACGCCCAGGTAATAGTTGCCCTCGAACAGGTCGGGCTTCAGCTCCACGACCTTCTTGAACGATGCGATGCTCTCGTCGTAGTTTTTCAGCGCATAGAAGATACGGCCGCGGCCGAACCAGAGGTCTACGTTCTCGGGGTTGTCGGCAATGGCCGAGTCGATCAGCGTTACCAGGTCGGCAGGGTCGCCCACGCCCTCTTCGGAGGTGTAGAGCTGCATCAGGCCGTCGAGGATACGCTCGTTCTTCGGGAATTTGCCGATACCCGTGATCAGGGCGTCCTTGGCCAGCATGACATTGTCCTGGCTGACGTTCTTCAGGCCGTAGTAGCAGTGGAAGAGGTAGTAGTAGATGTTACCCTCCTCGTCGGTATACCCCAGGTCGATCGCTTTCTTGAGGTACTCGGCACCCTGTCCGAACGACGAGGGGTGCGCCGAACCGTCCACCGTGCGCAGGTAACCGGCATAGTAAAGCAGCGCGGGGTCTGCGGCTGCGCCGTAAGCGGGGCTCGACTGCGCCTGGAAAGCCGTGGCATAGGCGTCGGCGGCTGCAACGTACTCGCCCGTGTCGATGCCCGTATTACCGACCTGCGAACAGAAATCGCTGATCTGCTGCAACCCGTCCTTCGCCTTCGCAGCGCTCTTGGGGTCGATCTCGTAAGCCTTGTTGTAAGCCTCGATGGCCATGGCAGGGGCCTCTTTCAGCACCCAGTCGGTCTGCGTCCAGGTAACTACCTTGCCGTCCTTGATATAGGCGATGAAATAGGGGTATTCCCACGCTTCGTAGGGAACGTTGAGAAGCGTCACCTGCTTGGTGGCCGAAGGTTCGCCCACGGCCAGCTTCAGCATCGCGGCGTCCATGTTGACGAAGAGGCTCTTGGTCGGTTCCACGGCAGCCTCGTACAATGCTTTGCCACGGTTGATCCACGTGGAGGCCTTCGCGTTCTTCTTCGCGTCGGCGATGTCGGCGTCGCTCTTCTCGATCTTGGAGAGGAGCCCGCTCTTGTTGACTTTCTGCGCCTGAACAGCGGGGATTGCCATGAGCAGGGCAGCGAAAGCCGTCAAAAATGTTTTCTTCATAACAAATTTAATTTAAAGTTTTTCAAATTCATTTCATCTATTCCTCCGCCGGCTGTCCTGCATCGGGTGTTGCGTCCCCGGCACCGGTAGCCTCTGCGGACTGTACTTCTTCTTCATCGCCGGCAGCAGGCACGGCCATCACCGAGGCAATGGCATCGCCGTCACGCAGGTTGATGATACGCACGCCCTGCGTAGCACGACCCGCCAGGCGGATCTGCGACACGGCCGTACGTATGGTAAGTCCCGAACGGTTGATAATCATCAGGTCGTTGTCGTCCGTAACGGCCTGTATGGAGATAAGTTTGCCGGTTTTCTCCGTCACGTTGATCGTCTTCACACCCTTACCGCCGCGGTTGGTGATGCGGTACTCGTCGAGGTCGGTACGCTTGCCGTAACCGTTTTCGCTCAGCACCAGTACGTCCTGCGTCGAATCGGGTTCCACACAGATCATGCCGATCACCTCGTCGGACTCCTCGATCGAGATGCCGCGCACACCGGCGCCGACACGCCCGATCGGGCGCACCGTCGACTCGTTGAAGCGGATGGCCTTGCCTTCGCGGGCCGCAATCATCACTTCGGCGTTGCCGCTGGTGAGCTTGGCCTCGATCAGCTGGTCGCCCTCGCGGATGACGATGGCGTTCACACCGTTCTGGCGCGGGCGCGAGTAGGCTTCGAGCTTCGTCTTCTTGATCGTACCGTCCTTGGTACACATGATGATGAAGTTGTTGTTCACATACTCGGCGTCGTTCAGGCGCTTGACGTTGATATAGGCGCGAACCTTGTCGTCGGGTTCGATCTGGATGACGTTCTGGATGGCGCGTCCCTTCGAGGAGCGTGCGCCTTCGGGGATCTCGTAGACCTTGAGCCAGTAGCAGCGCCCCTTCTCGGTGAAGAAGAGCATCGTATTGTGCATCGAAGCCACGTAGATGTGCTCGATGAAGTCCTCGTCGCGCGTAGCACTGCCCTTGGCGCCGACGCCGCCGCGGTTCTGCGTGCGGTATTCGGCCAGCGGGGTGCGCTTGATGTAGCCCATGTGCGAGATGGTGATGACCATGTCGTCGTCGGCATAGAAATCCTCGGGGTTGAACTCCTCGGAAGCATAGACGATCTCCGAACGGCGCTCGTCGCCGTATTTTTCCTTGATTTCGAGCAGCTCGTCCTTGATGATCTGCATTTGCAGGCCGACGTCGGCGAGCACCTCCTTGAGGTGGGCGATGGTTTTGGTCAGCTCGTCGCGCTCGGCGGTGAGCTTACCGTATTCGAGCCCCGTCAGGGCGCGCAGGCGCATCTCGATGATGGCCGAAGCCTGGAGGTCGCTCAGCTCGAAACGCTCGATCATGGCCTGCTTGGCCAGGTCGGGGGTCTGCGACGAACGGATGATGTGCACGATCTCGTCGATGTTATCCTGCGCGATCAGGAGGCCCAGCACGATGTGCAGCCGCTCCTCGGCCTTGCGCAGGTCGAAGCGCGCACGGCGCACCACCACGTCGTGGCGGTGGTTGACGAAGTGCTTGACCAGGTCGCGCATCGGCAGCAGCTGCGGACGGCCGTTCACCAGCGCGATGTTGTTCACCGCGAACGAAGTCTGGAGCGGAGAGTTCTTGAAAAGCGTATTGAGCACGACGCTCGCCACGGCGTCGTGTTTGAGGATGATGATGATGCGCAGGCCGTTGCGGTCGGACTCGTCGTTGATGTAGGAGATGCCGTCGATCTTCTTTTCGTTGATCATGTCGGCGATCTTCTTGATCATCTCGGCCTTGTTGATCATGTAGGGGATTTCGGTGATGACGATGCACTCGCGGCCGCTGGGGGTATGCTCGATGTCGGTCTTGGCACGCATCATGACGCGGCCGCGGCCCGTAAGCATGGCCTCCCGGACACCCTCGTAGCCGTAGATGATACCGCCCGTGGGGAAATCGGGGCCCTTGATATACTGGAGCATCTCCTCGCCCGTGATTTCGGGGTTGTCGATATAGGCGCAGCAGGCGTCGACCACTTCGCAGAGGTTATGCGGGGCCATGTTGGTGGCCATACCTACGGCGATACCGCTGGCGCCGTTGACGATCAGCAGCGGGATCTTCGTGGGCAGCACCGTGGGTTCGGGGATCGTATCGTCGAAGTTGAGCGTCCAGTCGACGGTCTCCTTGTCGATGTCGGCCATCACCTCGTCGGTGATCTTCTTCATGCGGGCCTCGGTGTAACGCATGGCAGCCGGCGAGTCGCCGTCCATCGAACCGAAGTTACCCTGGCCGTCGACCAGCGGGTAGCGCATCGACCACTCCTGTGCCAGACGCACCATCGCGTCGTAGACCGACGAGTCGCCGTGGGGGTGGAACTTACCGAGCACGTCGCCGACGATACGCGCCGACTTACGGGTCGGTTTGTCGGAGTAGAGGTTGAGCTCCGCGCTCATATCGTAGAGGATACGGCGGTGCACGGGCTTCATGCCGTCGCGCACGTCGGGAAGCGCACGCGACACGATGACCGACATCGAATAGTCGATGTACGCCGACTTCATCTGCTCTTCGATATTGATAGGAATGATACGTCCTGTCAAACCTGCATTCTTTTCTTCTTCAGTTAGCATCTTATCTCTTTAAAATTACAGTCTTTTAACGAACAAAAATACGATTTATTTCCGATCTGAGCAACTTTAAGCCCATAAATATCGCATCCGGGCGGAAGATTTCCGGGACAACGCCCCGTTTTTGCCCCTTTTCCGGCGATCTGACGGCCTCAAAAAAAATTCCCGGCAGACTGACGGCATCCGCTTGCGCGTTCCGGATCGTTTCACTACCTTTGCGGCCTCTATTTCCCGAACATGGCACAGATAAACACACCCAAGGAAGTACTCGCGCTGGCTCAGAAGTCGGCAACGGGCAAAATGCAACTCCCGGCGGGCAAGACCCTCCTGCTGGCATTCCTGGCCGGCGCATACATCGCCATGGGCGGACTCTTCTCGCTGATGGCGGGGTTCGGGTTCCCCGGGGCGGCCGAAGCGCCCGGGTTGCAGCGCCTGCTCTCGGGGCTGGTATTCCCGCTGGGGCTTATCCTGGTGGTATTCGCCGGGGCGGAGCTCTTCACGGGCAACAACGCCGTGCTCGTACCCGGGGCGCTGGGCCGCAGGTACGGATGGGGCAAGGTGCTGCGCAACTGGGGGCTGGTATACGCGGGGAATTTCATCGGGGCGGCCTTCTTCGCCTATTTCCTGGTGGTGCTGCCCGGCGTACTCTCGTCGGAGCTGTGGCGCGAAGCGGCCTGCAACGTGGCGCAGGCCAAGGTTTCGATGCCGTGGCTGACGGTATTCATGCGCGGCGTGGGCGCCAACTGGCTGGTATGCCTCGCGGTATGGCTCGGGCTGAGTACCGACGACGCGGCAGGCCGTATGATGGGGTTGTTTTTCCCGGTCATGTGCTTCGTGGTGATCGGTTACGAGCACTGCATCGCCAACATGTTCTTCATCCCGCTGGGGATGATGCTGGGCGCCCCGGTGACGGCGGCGGACATGGTCGCCGCAAACCTGGTTCCCGCCACGCTCGGGAACATCGCGGGCGGCGGCATCTTCGTCGGCGGGCTCTACTGGTACCTCAACCGGAAATAGGGGTCAATCCGCCAGCCGGAGCCACAACCGCCCGTGGCGGAAATCGAAGACCACCCGGAAGGCGGAGAAGAATTTTACGCCGAGGAAACCGTCGCCGGGGAGTTTCATCGGTTTGTCGAGCACCACGACAGGCAGCCCGCAGAAGGGGTAGCGCCCCATGAAAGTGGCTACGGCGGGCATCAGCACCCGCAGGGTCATCCCGCCCGGCGTCCGGCCTTCCACCAGATCGACAGGGGCACGCGACACGAATTTCCCGACCGCAGGCTTGAATGCGAAGAGTGCCAGCAGGTTGGCATTGCCCAGATCGACGACCAGCCGCATCGGCATCGCACGGCTGCGTCCCCGGACATCGGACAAGCGCACCGTATCCGCAACCCAAAACATCCCCGATTGCCCGTCGGCCACCAGTTCGTAGGCCTCCCACCCGTCGCCGGGTTGCGGCAGGCTCCCGAATGAGAGCGGACGGAAAATGCCGCGGCGGACATCGAGCTCGAAAATACCGGGCGCAGCCACGCTGTCGGTCGTGAAGGTATGGAGCGGGTAGAGCAGGTCGCAGGGCTTGCGTCGCCGCAGATCGACGACATAGCTCTCGCACAAACTGCGCGTATCCCCCACCCTGACCCCCGGTGCCAGTTTATAGCGGGCCGAATAGTCCGTGCCGCCGGCCATGCGGAAACGCACGGGACGTTCGAGTTCGACGGGTTCGAAAAGCCCGGGGTGCGACCAGACCAGCGCGCTGTCGATCAGCGGAAAATAGACGCCCGATTCGAGAAACACCCGCACCGGTATGGAATCCCCTACGAAAGACGCCGCATAGAGCAGATCGCGCTCGGAGGTAAGCTTCCAAGCCGTGCCGGAAGGCAGCTGCCCGCCCGTCGGCGACGGGTCTTTCGGCGCCGCAGCCAGCGTCGCCGCGGGGATGGCGACGGACAACAGCAGCATGATCGGCCGGCGGAACATGGTCAGCGGAAGTCGATGAATTCGTACCCGGCGTAGTTATCCTTCGCAAAGGCCTTGAGCGGCGTTTCGAGGGGCTTGATGCCCAGCACCGAAACCTGCACCTGCTCGCCGTCGTAATCGTAGCGGAGCGACACGGGACGCATCGCGGCGGTATCGACCGTAAGGACGATATTGCCCGCCGAGGAGGTATTCCCGGGCGCAGGGGTCAGACGCACCACGGCATGCCCCTCCTGCTCGCCGACGAGCGAGGCCGCATATTCGCTGCCGAGGAAATCGAAGGCATGGACGGGGTTATTGAGGATATTGCGGCTGTCGGTGTCGACCACGTCGATCGTCACCTCGCGGCGGCGGTTGTCCACCTCGTAGCGCACGGCTCCGTCGCAGTAGACCTCGGCATCGCCCAGCACGAGGTAATAACCTTCCCCCTCGACGGCATAGCGCCCGCGCGTGACGTATTCGTCCGAGCGCACTTCGAACGACACCCCGTAGGCACCCAGTGTCCGGAAGCCGTCGCTGACCCCGGCAAGTATCCCGGCGGCACGATCGGCGGCCGGAGGCAACGGGCTGGCCCCCTGCGTCGCACCGGCGGCAGCGACCGAAGCCGCGGAACCGGAGGAGGAACCGAAAACGGAATCCGTAGCGGAACCGGAAGAGAAACCCGCCGCGGAACCGGAGGTGAAAGCGGCGTAAATAACGGGCGACCCATGGAAGCCAAAGAGCGCATGGAAGCCCGGGGCGGGATCAGCCTGAAAACCGGAGGCCGAGGCGTCGCGGCAGGCAAAAGCCGAAGCAGAGGCGGGAACCGCCGGGAAATCAGAGGCGGCCGCAAATCCGCAAGCAGCCGGCACATCCGCGGCAACGGGGACTGCGGCGACGGGGAGTGCGGCGACGCATTGCATCGCGGAAAGCAGCAACAGGAGGGACAGGAGTCGTTTCATGGCAGCATCAGAATAGGCCCAGCTCCTGCAACTTGGCTTCGAGCGAGGGCATGTCATGGAAAAGGATGTCGCGCGGCTTGGCTCCCTGCTGGCGGCCGACGATGCCGGCACGTTCGAGCTGCATCATGATGCGCCCGGCACGGTTGAAGCCCACCTCGTAGTTGCGCTGGATCATCGAGGTCGAGATATTGCCGCCCGAAACGGCGTCGCGGGCGATCTCGGCGAAGAGCGAATCGTATTTCACGGGGGCGGAGTCCTCGCTGCCCATGCTCCCCGAAGAATCGCCCGTATCGGGCGTATAGTCGGGCAGCGAATAGGCCGAGGTATAGCCCTGCTGCTTCGATATATACTCGACGATGCGTTCGACCTCCTTGGTTTCGACCAGCGCGCACTGGATACGGGTCAGTTCCCCGTCCTTCGAGAAGAGCATGTCGCCGCGGCCGATGAGCTGGTTGGCCCCCGGCTGGTCGATGATCGTACGCGAGTCGATCATCTGCATCACGCGGAAGGCGATACGCGCGGGGAAATTGGCCTTGATACCGCCCGTGATGACCTTCACGTCGGGGCGCTGCGTGGCGATGATCAGGTGGATGCCGACGGCACGCGCCTTCTGCGCGAGGCGCATGACGGGCCCCTCGACCTCGCGGGCGGTCATGATCAGGTCGGCGAACTCGTCGACCACCACGACGATATAGGGCAGGTAGCGGTGCCCGTTGAGCGGGCTGAGCCGCCGGGCGGTGAATTTCTCGTTGTACTCGGCGATATTGCGCGCCCCGGCTTTCTTGCAGAGTTCCAGGCGGCTGTCCATCTCCGTGCAGAGCGAATTGAGCGTGTAGACCGCCTTCTTGGGGTCGGTGATGATGGCATCGTCCTCGGACTCCATCTTGGCGAGGAAGTGGCGCTCGATCTTGGCATAGAGCGAGAACTCGACCATCTTGGGGTCGATCATCACGAACTTGAGCTGCGCGGGGTGCTTGCGGTAGAGCAGCGAGGTGATGATGGCGTTCAGCCCCACGGACTTACCCTGTCCCGTGGCGCCCGCCACCAGCAGGTGCGGCATCTTGGCCAGGTCGAACACGTAATTCTCGTTCTGGATCGTACGGCCGATCACCACCGGGAGCTCGGCCTTCGACTCCTGGAAACGCAGCGAACGCACGGCGGAGTACATCGACACCACCTGCTTGTCGCGGTTGGGCACCTCGATGCCGATGGTTCCCTTGCCGGGGATAGGGGCGATGATGCGGATACCCAGCGCCTTGAGGCTCTGGGCGATGTCGTTTTCGAGCCCCTGGATCTTCGAGATCTTGACGCCCTGCGCCTGCACGATCTCATAGAGCGTCACGGTGGGGCCGACCGTGGCCTTGATACGCTGGATGGGGATGCCGAAATTGCGGAGCGTATCCTCGATCTTGGTCTTGTTCTCGAAAATCTCCTCGTCGCTCACTTCCGAGTCGGAAACATAGTCTTCGAGCAACGTCACGGGCGGCTTGTGGTAGTTCACGAGGTCTTTCAGCGGGTCGTAGCTCTCGGTCGGGATCGCCTTTTCATCGACCAGGCGGGCTTCGTTGGCCTCGACGGTCACGACGACGCCCCCGGCAGGGACGGGTATCTCGGTAAACGGCCCGTCGGGGAGCGGCTCCCCGGATACAGGAGCGGCAGCGGAGGGCATCCCGGCAACAGAGGGCATCTCGGCAGCCGGGGCCGGTGTCCCGACGGGGTCTTCCCCGCCCAGGGATAATTCGGTGAAAGGTTCGTCGGACACAGGCGCAGCAGGCCGGACAGCAGTGCCGGCGGCAGGACGCACCGCGGGGCGTTCCAGCTCGACAAGCCCGCTGGGGCCGATCACCAGCCGGCCTTCGGGGCGCGACAGGTCGACCTCGGTAAACTCGCCGTCGTCATCGGATGCGACGGCCTCTGCCGCCTGCGGGGCTTCGGGCACAATGGGCATGCCATCGGGGCCCAGTTCCACGAACGGATCGTCGTCCGCATCGCGGCGGGCGGCCTGCGGGGCGGCGGGAGTCCCGGCGGCAGCAGGCCCGGGAGTACGTACGGCGCGGGGCATTTCCGGCACCGGACGCTGCACGGCCAGTTCGGGTTCGGGACGGCGCACGACCACCTCGGGCTCCACCTTCACGGCAGACTCCACGGCCGGAGTGTCGGCCGACCGCTTGGCAGGCCTCTCTCCGGGATTCCCGACGGATTCCGCGGCTACAGCAGCCGCATCCCCGGCGGCATCGGACGGTTGCCCGTGCGCGTGCACGACCTTATGTTTGACGATCTCGACGATCCTGCCACTCTTGTCGACCATGACGTTACCCGCACGGTTGACCTTGTTGATGAAATTGCGGTTGATGAATACCCCCGTAAGGATCCAGCAGCCCAGCAGCAGGATCAACGTCCCCAGCACCCCGATATGCGTGCGCAGCAGCGCCGCGGTCTCGATGCCGAAGGCACCGCCCCACCCCGTCGAACTGCAAAGGCTCCACTTGTCCGAGAAGGCGAAGCCCAGCGTCAGCGAACTGAGGATCAGGATGAGGAAAAGCGAGAGGATCGAATGGTTGAACAGCAGCGGGCGCTGGCGGATGACGCGCACGCCGACGAGCAGCACCATCACCGGGATCAGGATACCGGATACGCCGAACGAGTTGTCGACCAGCATGCGTCCCAGCCTGGCACCCGCCCAGCCGCAGAGGTTTCCGGGCTCTACGCCCAGCGTGGCACGTTCCTCGGGCGAGAGCAGCAGTCCGCTCTGGTCGGCCGCCCAGGTGAAGAACGAGAACAGTACGGCCGAGGCGGCGAACAGCCCGATGAAAAGCAGCAGCAGGCCCGCGACCCAGCGTGCACTGTCGCTGTTGGAACGCTGGACTTTCTGCCGTCCGTTGGGGGATGAGGATGTATTTTTAGATGCCATCTGTGTTGCGCTTGATTTTTATCAAGCGAAGTTACGCATTTTTTTTGACATTTCGGAGCCGGCGCCGACTTTATTGAAACCGGAACCGTATCCGGCGGGCATAATTGCAAATAAATCGTTATCTTCGCACACGTTTCAGCAGGCTGCGGCCCGCATGGGAAGGCCGGCACTCCGCACGGCGCCCGTAAACACGCCACGCCTGCGCGACATTTAAGGATATATTGCGCACCCACTAAAACCGAATGAAGAAAATGATCCGGAACACAGGACAGAAGGAACACATCGTATGGCTGGATGTCATCAGGCTGGCTGCCATACTGATGGTGATCGGGGTTCATTGCATCGACCCCTTCTACATTTCGCCAGCCATGCGGGGCATCCCCGAATATACGCACTGGGCGACCGTCTACGGTTCGCTGTTCCGCCCTTCGGTGCCGCTGTTCACGATGATGACGGGCTTACTGCTGCTGCCCGTGCGGCAACCGCTGGGGACATTCTACAAAAAACGTATTTTCAGGATCCTTTTCCCCGTGCTCATCTGGTCGGTACTCTACAACATGTTCCCCTGGTTCACGGGGGTGCTCGGGCTGCCGGAAAACATCATCGGGGATTTCTTCTGCTACACGCAGGGGCACGAATCGCAGGCGCTGGGCGACTCGCTCAAAGACGTGGCGATGATCCCGTTCCAGTTCAGCTTCAAGGAGAACCACATGTGGTACATGTATTTGCTGATAGGGCTCTACCTCTATATGCCGTTCTTCTCGGCATGGGTCGAAAAGGCGACCCGGAAAGAGATGCGGGCCTTCCTGGCGATCTGGTTCGTCTCGCTCTTCCTACCCTACATGTCCGCATACATAGCCCCCTATTTCGGGGTCGGGTACCTGTTCGGCGAAAGCACCTGGAACGCATACGGGCTGTTCTACTATTTCGCGGGGTTCAACGGGTACCTGCTGCTGGGGCACTACATGAAGAAAGGCAACGATTGGAGCATGGCAAGGACACTTGCGACCAGCGTCATACTATTCGGAGCCGGATATTGCATCACCTACACCGGATTTGCCGCGGCAGCGGCCGACAGCATGTCGACGGAGGCGGACATGGAACTTTTCTTCACCTTCTGCAGCCCGAACGTGGCGATGATGACCGCGGCGGTATTCCTGCTGATGCAAAAAATCCGCATCCGGCGCCAGACCATCGTCAGACTGCTCGCCAACATGACCAAATGCGGGTTCGGGATCTACATCGTGCACTATTTTCTGGTAGGGCCGTTCTTCCTGCTCATCGGCCCGTCGTCGCTGCCCATCCCGCTGCAAGTCCCCGTAATGGCAGTATGTATCTTCGCCGTCGCATGGGCATTTACGGCACTGGTATATAAATTATTGGGCAAAAAGGCCGCTTACATCATGGGATAGCCCGGCCGCGGGAGATATTCCAACGAGCCGGCGGGCTGCATCCTTTTCGGAGTGCAGCCCGCCGGCTCGTTGGAAGGCAGGTCGTCAGACCGACGCCTGCGCCTTGCGTTCCAGACGGAGGCGGTAGGCCTCGTCGGCAAAGGTGCGAAACGTATATTCCGCGCGGTGGGCGGGGTCAGCGCGCAGGCCGTAACGGTCGAGCAGCTGCACGACGCGGCGGGCGACGGCGGGCGACGGGTCGACGACCGTGACGCCGCGGCCCGCGAGGACACGTTCGAGGACGGGCAGCAGGAAAGGATAGTGCGTGCAGCCGAGCACGATCTGGTCGGCCCCGTGCTCCAGCATCTCCGCGACGGCGGCACGGACGGTGGCCTCGGCCTGGGGCGTCGCCTCCAGATCGTTTTCGACCAGTTCGACGAAGCCCCGGCCGGGTGCCGTGACGAGGTCTACGCCGTCGCCGTACCTGGCCGCCGTGCGGCGAAAGAGTTCGCCGTCGAGGCTCCGTTCGGTGGCCAGCACCCCCACTACCCCGCTGCGGGTCGCCAGGCAGGCGGGTTTCACGGCCGGCTCCATGCCCACGATCGGCATGGGGGCGTATTTCTCCCGCAAAAAGTCGATGGCGGCGGCCGTAGCGGTATTGCAGGCCACGACAACCAGCTTGCAGCCCTCAGCCACGAGGCTGGCGACGGCCTCGTCGGCAAGGCGTTCGACCTGCGGGCGGGGACGCGACCCATAGGGGCAGTTCTTACCGTCGCCCAGGTAGACGAGCGACTCCGCGGGGAGCGCACGGCGCACCTCGCGCCAGACGGTCAGCCCGCCCAGCCCCGAATCGAAAACACCGATGGGTGCGTTATTTGAAAGTTTATCCACGTCTTTCACGAGTTGCAGAATATCATCGTCCGCGGCACGGCCGCGTCGTATCGTTCGCTGCGGTTTCCGCTACCCCGGGTACTCCCGGGGCGGAAGCCGCAGGGGATTCTCTAATTCAGGCCGAGCTGCCGCAGGATATGCTCCACGACCTGATCGTCGGACATCGCATCGCAGTCGACGACCAGCTGCGCCTGCGCATAGAAGGGTTCGCGCACGGCCATGTCCCCCTCCATGAACGCCACCAGCCCGGCATCGTCCAGCCCCCGCAGCCGGGGACGTTTCCGGCGCCCGTAAGGGCTCAGGCGGCTGGCGATCTGCGCCGCGCTGCGCCGCAGGAAGACGGTATGCCCCACGCCGTTCATGCGCTGCATGTTATCGCCCCACGTGGGGAGCCCCCCGCCCGTCGAAACCACGGCTTCGCCGCCTGCTGCGATCGCCCGTTCGAGTGCCTCGCGCTCCGCTTCGCGGAACCGCGCCTCGCCTTCGTAACGGAAGACATCGGCGACGGAGGCTCCCGCCTGCTCCTCGACCAGCGTGTCGGTATCCACGAAACCGATGCCCAGCCTGCGCGCCAGCTTGCGTCCGAGGGTGCTCTTGCCGCATCCCATGTAACCGATCAGGAAGAGGGGTTTCATCGCCGGCAGGTCAAAACAGGTTCAGTTGTTCGGGGTCGATCACTTCGTCGACGTCGCCCCTGGCGCGTTCGATCTCGAACTCCACCCCGCCCGCCATAGTTCCCGTACGGGGCAGCCCGTCGGGCCGGGCCGGGGTTTTCTTCGCCCCGGAAGCCTTCGCAGCCGCAGCGTCCTTCGCAGCCGGCTTGTCCGCCCCGGCCGGTCTGTCTTGCGCAGAGGCGGCAGTACCGGCAGCAGCGCCCGGGGTTGCGGGATTTTCCGCGGCGGCAGAAGCCGGAGCAGAAGCAGAGCGATCTGGGATGGAAGAAGCGGCGGAAGAAGCCGAATCCCCGCCGGAAAGGGCCGCGGCGTCGATAGTGCCGCGATCAGCCGCATCGCCGTTCGAACCGTCGAACGCACGGTTATCCGCACCGCCCGACGCACCGTTACCGGAACCGGCTTTCGCACCGCCCGACGCACCGCTGCCGCCGGAGGGCGTATCGTCGGAACCATCGTCGCCGCCGTCGTCGTCCGAAGGTTCGGGTTCGGGTTCGGGCGGCAGTTCGGGTTCGATGAAGCGCAGCGTAGCGACCTCGTAGGTCGTCAGGCGCTTGCCCTTGGCGCGGTGGCTCTTGACGCCGACGAATTCGTCGACGTCGACCTCGTCCGCGGGACGCGACGCATGCGCCCCCTTGTAGGTGATTTCGAGTTTGGCGCCCGTGCGTTCCGTCACGGCGACCAGGTCGGCCTGTCCGTCCTCGTCGAGGAAGAACTGCATCTTGTCGCTCATCTCGGCCGTAAAGCGCTTCATGTAATAGAACTGCTGCGAGCGGTCGTAGTAGCAGACGCTGTAAACGCGGTCGGGCTCATAGCGGCTCACGCGCACGGTCTCGTCGGGGAAATGCTGCCCGAGGTCGTAACCCGTGATATAGTACTGGTTCTTCGACGTCCAGACGATGATCCGGTCGTCGCCCTTGAACTCGCCCAGCAGCTTGCCGCGGCCGTCGGCGTTCAGGCGGCGGACATCCTCGTCGAACCAGACGTTCTGGCCGCCGAGCGTCGAGGTGCCGCGCTCCTTGAGGACGATCTTGTGGATGCCGTAGCGCGAGAAGAGGTTGCCCTGGCTCTGGCGCCCCTTGATGGAGAGGGTCGAGAAATCGAGGTCGACGATCACCTTTTTCAGGCGCGGACGGGGCTTGAAGTAAACCTTCAGCACCTCGGCCTCACCGTTCGGATTGACAGACATATAGAGTATCTCGCTCTTGGGCGTGCCCTTGGTGATGTCGTACTCCTTGTCGCGCGTGATGGCCTTGATGGCGCAGCGCTTCATCATGATCGGGCCGTTCTTGCCGTCGCGGTACAGCACGTTGTAGATCGTGCGCTCGTCGTTGCGCTTGAAGACCCCGATGTAGTAGATGCCCTTCTCGAAGAAGGCCTTGTCGCTCACCTTGGTGATGACGTAGCGGCCGTCCTTCGTGAAGACGATCACGTCGTCGATATCCGAGCAGTCGCATACGAATTCGGCGTCCTTCATCGACTTGCCGATGCCGAAGAAGCCCTCGGCGCGGTCGACGTAGAGCTTGGCATTGGTCACGGCGACCTTCGTGGCCTCGATGTTGTCGAACTCACGCAGCTCGGTGCGGCGCTCCTTGCCCTTGCCGTACTTGTCGCGGATACGCTCGTAGTAGGCCACGGCGTACTCGGTGAGATGGTCGAGGTCGTACTGCGTGGCCTTGATGTCCTCCTCGATCTGACGGATCTCGTTGTCGGCCTTGTCGCTGTCGTAACGCGAGATGCGGATGAACTTCAGTTCCGTCAGGCGCTGCACGTCGGAGAGCGTGACCTCGCGGCGCAGCCGTTTCTTGAACGGCTCCAGCCCCTTGTCCACGGCGGCGTAGGCCTCTTCGCGGCTCTTGCAGCCCTCGATGAGCTGGTAGAGCTTGTTCTCGATGAAAATGCGTTCGAGCGACGCGGCATGCCAGGCTTCGTTCAGTTCGCCGAGCCGGATCTCCAGCTCGCGCCCCAGCAGCCACTTGGTATGCTCGGCCGAGCGGCGCAGGATCTCGCTCACACCCAGGAAATGGGGTTTCTCCTCCCAGATGACGCAGGCGTTGGGGGCGATCGAAACCTCGCAGTCGGTGAAGGCGTAGAGGGCGTCGATGGTTTTGTCGCTCGACTCGTCGGGCGAAACCTGGATGATGATTTCGACCTTGTCGGCCGTATTGTCATCGACCTTCCTGATTTTGATCTTGCCCTTGTCGTTGGCCTTGATGATCGAATCCTTGATCGACTCGGTGGTCGTGGTATAGGGGATTTCGGTGATGGCGAGCGTGCGTTTGTCGATCTTCGAAATCTTGGCACGCACCTTCACCGCCCCGCCCCGCAGGCCGTCGTTATAGCGGCTCACGTCGGCCATGCCGCCCGTCGGGAAGTCGGGGTAAAGCTGGAATTCGCGCCCTTCGAGGTGTGCGATGCAGGCATTGATGAGCTCCACGAAGTTGTGGGGCAGGATCTTCGACGCCAGACCCACGGCGATGCCGTCGGAGCCCTGCGCCAGCAGTAGCGGGAACTTGATCGGCAGCGTGACGGGTTCCTCCTTGCGGCCGTCGTAGGACAGCATCCACTCGGTGGTTTTCTTGTTGAAGACCACTTCGGAGGCGAACTTCGACAGGCGCGCCTCGATGTAACGCCCCGCGGCGGCCTCGTCGCCCGTGAGGATATTGCCCCAGTTACCCTGGCAGTCGATCAGCAGGTCTTTCTGCCCCAGCTGCACCAGTGCGTCCTTGATCGACGCATCGCCGTGCGGGTGGTACTGCATGGTCTGTCCCACGATGTTGGCCACCTTGTTGTAGCGTCCGTCGTCGACGACCTTCATGGCGTGCAGGATGCGCCGTTGCACGGGTTTGAGGCCGTCCTCGACATGGGGTACGGCGCGTTCGAGGATCACGTACGAAGCGTAGTCCAGGAACCAGTTCTTATACATGCCCGTCAGTTTGCGCACGCCCCCTTCGTCCTGCGTCAGGCGGTCGAACTTGCCCGCCCTGGCCGGGGCGTCGGCCGCAGGGGCCGCGTCGGCCGCATCGCCGGCGGTCTGAGGGGTCGGGGCCTCTTCGTTGAGCGGCTCGTCCCGCCCGATGGTATCTTTTTCTTCTGCCATATTGCTTAGTTGATTGCGAGATCCTGCTCGACGATGTCCTCCTCGATGCGCAGGTTGTCGATGATGAAGCCCTGCCGTTCGTAGGTGTTCTTGCCCATGTAGAACTCCAGCAGGTCGTGGATCGGGTCGTCCTTGGTGATGCGAACCTTGTCCAGGCGGATGTTCTCGCCGATGAATTCGCGGAACTCGTCGGGCGAAATCTCGCCGAGGCCCTTGAAGCGCGTGATCTCGGCATTGGCGCCGCAGCGTCCGACGGCCTTTTGCCGCTCCTCCTCGGAGTAGCAGTAAAACGTCTCCTTCTTGTTGCGGACGCGGAACAGGGGGGTTTGCAGCACGAACAGGTGCCCCTGGCGGATCACGTCGGGGAAGAACTGCAGGAAGAAGGTCATCATCAAAAGGCGGATGTGCATGCCGTCGACATCGGCATCGGTGGCGATGATCACCTTGTTATAGCGCAGGTTGTCCATCTCCTCCTCGATGTTGAGCGCAGCCTGCAAGAGGTTGAATTCCTCGTTCTCGTAGACCACCTTTTTGGTCAGCCCGTAGCAGTTGAGCGGCTTGCCGCGCAGCGAAAAGACAGCCTGCGTGCGCACGTCGCGGCTCTTGGTGATCGAACCCGAGGCCGAGTTGCCCTCGGTGATGAAAATCATCGACTGTTCGGCCAGCTCGTGCTTGTCGGTGCGGTGTATCTTGCAGTCGCGCAGTTTCTTGTTGTTGAGCGAAACCTTCTTGGCCGTCTCGCGCGCCTTCTTCTGGATGCCCGAAATGGCCTTGCGCTCCTTCTCGTTCTCGACGATCTTCCGCTGGAGCACCTGCGCCGTCTCGGAATGCTTGTGCAGGTAGTCGTCGAGGTGCTTGCCCAGGAAATCGACGACGAAATTGCGCATCGACACGCCCGGCTCGATCTCCTTGGAGCCGAGTTTGATCTTGGTCTGCGATTCGAAGACCGGGTCGGTGACCTTGACCGAAATGGCGGCGATGATCGACGTGCGGATGTCCGAAGGATCGTAGTCCTTGTGGTAAAACTCCTTGACGGTCTTGGCGATGGCCTCGCGGAAAGCCGCCTGGTGCGTACCGCCCTGCGAGGTGTACTGGCCGTTGACGAACGAGAAATAGCTCTCGCCGTAGCCCGTGCCGTGGGCGATGGCCACCTCGATGTCATCGCCCGAAAGGTGGATCGGCGCATAGAGCGGCTCTTCGGTCATGTTTTCGTTGAGCAGATCCAGCAGGCCGTTTTTCGAAACGTAGCTGTTGCCGTTGAAATTGAACGTCAGCCCCAGGTTCAGGTACGTATAGTTGCGCACCATCTGCTCGACGTATTCGAGGTTGTAGGCATACTCGCCGAAGACCTCCTCGTCGACGCGGAACGAGATGAAGGTGCCGTTTTTCTCGCGCACGCCGCTCTCCCACCTGTCGCTCACCTCGAGCCCCTTGGCGAAGGTCACCGTGCGGGCCTCGCCGTCGCGTACCGAACGGGCCGTGAACTCGCCGGAAAGCATGTTGACGGCCTTGACGCCGACGCCGTTCAGGCCGACGGTCTTCTTGAAGGCCGAGCCGCCGTACTTACCGCCGGTGTTCATCTCGCTGACGGCCGCCGCGAGCGATTTGAGGGGGATGCCGCGGCCGTAGTCGCGCACCGACACCACCTTGTCCTCGATCGAAATGTCGATCTGGCGGCCGGCCCCCATGATGAATTCGTCGACCGAATTGTCCACGACCTCCTTGATGAGGACGTAAATGCCGTCGTCGGCCTGGGTGCCGTCGCCCAGCTTGCCGATATACATGCCGGGGCGCAGACGGATATGCTCCCGCGGCGAAAGCGTAACGATGGCGTCGTCGCCGTAGCTGTCGTTAGGATTGGTATTGAGTAAATCTGCCATAGTCTATTTTCGGTTTCGGATCTGGGCAAGGGCCGCGCTCATGGCGTCGTGCACCTCCTCCATCAGCACGTGCGTCTCGGTCGAGACGACCTTCCCGGCCGGTACGGGGGGCAGCACGCGGATGGTGATGCGGTTGCCCCAGTTGAACATCGCGTTATTGCGGATAAGCGTCTTGGTGCCGTCCAGCACCACGGGGAGTATCTCCACGCCCGCCTCCCGGGCCAGCGTGAAGGCGCCCGCCTTGAAGCGGTGTATCTCGCCGTCCTTCGAACGCGTACCCTCGGGGAAGACGGCGACCGAAGCGCCGCGTGAGATCCACAGCTTGCCGTCGCGCACCATCTGCTCCAGCGCCTCGGAGGCGCGGCCGCGGTTGATGCAGATGTCGCCGTGGAGGATAAGGTACTGCCCGAAGAAAGGCGTCTTGAAGACCTCACGCTTGGAGACCCAGCGGAAATTGAGCGGGATGTAATAGAGCGTCGGGATGTCGATCACCGTATTGTGGTTCAGCACGATGACGTAGCTTTTCTTCCGGTCGACATGTTCGAGCCCCTCCACACGCTGCCGCCAGCGGGGCGGAATGGCGAAGAAGGTGCGCACCAGGATGCGTGACAGCTCGTGCACCACGCGGCGGCCCTTGTCGAAGGGATAGCACACGACCAGCGCCAGGGCCGACAGGATCATGAAGAAGGTGCACAGCAGCACCAGGAAGATATAATAAACCGCGCTTATCATAGTTTCAGCATTTTTTGCCGGGCATTCCCGCCCCGCCGTGCCTGCCCTGCTGCCGGATCGCGTCGGAAACGGCATGGCGGAGCGTTCGGAATCACATCGGGGGACAATGAGCCATAATAATTCAATCTGCAAATTTAGGAATTATTCGCGGGATTCCAGCCTCGCGGCGCACGATTTTTCAACAAAATTTCGACGACACCTATTTTATCGGGGACAGCCCTCCCCCGCTTTCCGCGGCGCAGAAAGCGTACGCCAACGACTATCCAGAGGAGGAAGGCAGACGGCGGCACAGAAGCGGGGATGGGGGCTGAGGTGCGGAGAGCGGATGCCGACGGCGGCACAGAGGCGGGGATGCTGGCAAAGGCGCAGAGAGGTGTACGGGCGGCGGCACAGAGAGCAATTTCCGACGGCAACACAGAGGGGGGATGAGAGCGGAGGTGCGGGAAACGGATGCCGACGGCAAAACAGAGGTGGGGATGCTGGCAGAAGCACAGAGAGGTGTGCGAGCAACGGCACAGAGAGGTGTGCGGGCTACGGCACAGAGAGCGGATACCGACGGCGGCACAGAGGCGGGGATAGTGGCGGGGGCATAAAGGCGGAATGCTGACGGGAGGGGGCGGGGCGCGGCAGCCGGCCGGCCGCCGCGGGTGATAGACAGCAAAGCGGGAGATTCCGTTTTGAATTTCCTGCCTTTTTTATAACTTTGCGCCATACATATTAGCGAAAGCTATTGTTTTTGGGTAGATAAAACGACCAATTTTAACGAAGCCAAGAAAACAGTAGTACTCCCGCGTCACGCGCGGGCTCTACCTGTTTGGCTTCGGGTGCTTGGTCGTACCCATCTACCGACAGAGGGGAGTCCGCGTTTTTTCATGCATGAACGGCCGCCCCTCCCCCGGTAAAGGATAATTTTTTCGTAAAATTTAGTACTATGCATTGCAAAGTATAAATATTTTTACATATCTTTGCCCCGTCAACTAAAATGCAGTGCAGATTACAAACAACAACAGAATAGTATGAAAAAACTTATCTTCCTCATCGTAATACTGGCGCTGGCCGCCGCAAACGCATTCGCAGCCCGCATCTATCCGGCCGAGGGCCGCGTGGTGGACGAACAGGGACAGGCCGTGGAGTACGCTACGGTCGTGCTGCTGAAAGGCAGCGACCAGGTGGCGGGCATGGCCACCGACGACACGGGCCGCTTCGTGCTGAAAGTGCCTTCGGGCGAGTATACCCTGTCGGTACAATACCTCGGGTTCGACCCCGTCGTGCGGCAGGTGCGGGTCGAGGAGAACAACGACCTGGGCGAGATCGTGATGAAAAGCTCGACGACCCGGATCGAAGGCGTGGTGGTCAAGGCGCAGCTCATCCGCCGCGAGGCAGACCGCTTCGTGGTCGACGTGGCCAACGCACCGGCGGCGATCGGCAAGGACGGCATCGAGCTGCTGGAACGCGCACCGGGCGTTTGGATCGACGACGAGAAGATCTCGATAAACGGCAAGTCGGGCTCGAAGGTCTATGTCAACGACCGCGAACTGCGCATGGAGCCCGAGCAGCTGCTCACCTACCTGCGCTCGCTGCGCGCCGAGGAGATCCAGAAGATCGAGGTCGTACCGACGACGGGCGCCGACTACGACGCCGATTCATCGGGCGGCATCATCAGGATCACGCTCCGCAAACGCCGCGAGAACGGGTTGGACGGGTCGCTGTCGATGCGCACCACACAGAACGCGCGCCACCATTTCTATACGCCGAGCGGCAACATCAACATCCACACGGGCCGCCTCGACCTCTACGCCTCGGCATGGGCCGACCTGGGCAGGGACACGGCCGTCTCGGACGAACACACCGATTACAGCACGGGCAATACGAACCTCACGTCCCATTCGGAAATCGCCGAACGCGACCGCAACTTCGGCGGCAGCATCGGCTCGGTATTCGAAATCAACCCCAAGCACAGCATCGGCGTCGAGTTCGAATACTGGCGCAACAACGAAAAGGGCCCGAACGACTCCTATACCGACTTCACGGACGCGGGTGCCGTAACCCGCACGGAAAGCCGCTACGGCATACACAACATCCGAGACAACTACTCGGCGACGTTCAATTACATCTACAAACTCGACACGCTCGGCTCGACACTCAAACTGCTGGCCGATTATACGCGCCGCGCAACAAACGCCGACAACGACAATTTCAGCCGCATAACCTCCCCCGCGTCAGTCGTCGACTCGACCTACCGCGACAACTCGTCGAGCCTCTACGACATCACGACCGCCACGCTGGCCCTCGACAAGAAATTTTCGCCCCGCTGGTCGCTGCGCGCAGGCGCCAAGTTCACCTACAACGACATGCACAACGACGCGCTCTACGAATACGTGAAGGACGGCGCGTGGGTGCGCAACGACAACCAGAGTTTCACGATCAACTATACGGAGAACATCGCGGCGGCCTACGGCATCGCCTCGGCCAACCTCGGGCGCTGGAGCCTCGTGGCAGGGCTGAGGGGCGAATACACCCACACCCGGGGCAAGGGCGACGACATCTCGCAGAACTACTTCAGCCTCTTCCCCAACGCGAACGTCTCCTATGCCCTGACCAAAGACGGGGCCTACTCGCTCATCGCCCAGTATGCCCGCACGATCGAGCGCCCGCGCTTCTGGAGCCTCAACCCGCAGCGGTTCCAGATCTCGGACTACACCTACCAGACGGGAAACCCCGAACTCGACCCGGCTTACAAGCAGGACATCAGCCTGACGCTGGTGCTCAAGCACAAGTACACCCTCACGGGCGGCATGACGATCCAGCGCGACGAGATACAGCAGACGATACGCCCCGACGCGGACGACCCGGCGCGCCTGTGCCTGGCGTGGACAAACTTCGACACGACGAAAAACTATTACCTCACGGCCAACGCACCGTTCCAGTTCACCAAATGGTGGACGATGAACCTCAACCTCACCTACATCCGGCAGGGGCAGCGCATCGACGAGCACAGTGCCGAAAAACATTACAACTTCTATTTCGTAAACAGCTCGACGACCTTCTCGCTGCCCGCGAAATTCTACATCGACCTGTCGTACCGGTTCCAGAGCCGCATGGACTTCGGCAACTGCTGGGTAAAACCGCTCCATTTCCTGAACGCCGGAATCAAGAAGCGTTTCGGCGACAAGTTCACCGCCTCGTTCTCGGTGCGCAACCTGATCGAGCGCCCGCAGCACATCGGTGCCCGCGGCGACGGGTTCGTGCGCATGGTCGACGTCAAACAGCAGTGGAACGACCGCAGCTTCACGATCGGGGTGACCTACAACTTCAAGTCGGGCAAAGCCTTCAAACGCAAGGCGGTCGAAGCGGGTTCGGCCGACGAGAAGAACCGCTTATAATAAGAAATTTCAGGGCCGATGATGCTTTCGGGTCGGCAACATTCTCAGGAGATACACAACATAAATTGTGTTCAAGACAACATCCGCAGCCTAAATATGCGAAAACCGATGCCCGGTAACGACATCAACTCGGGTTCCCGGAGTACAATCCGCCTTTCCATCGGGAAGGCAATCGACTTCCGTCGTAGTGATAATCGTGTAACAACAATCGTTTTCATTGTATATATCTCTGGTAGTATGCGTGTTTATCGTATAGTTATTATTATCGACTTCCCCGGCATCCAGTGATTCGTTTTGCGCCAAAGCCTCTATATTCGCAGCGATCAAACCCGATGTCGCCGCAAATTTGTAGCTTTTCACCAACAACGAACCAATAAATACAATAAAAGCAAATGCAAATACAACAAGAATAGGTTTCTTCATAATAGTAATTTATTTTAAGGGTTAGCGACGATATCGAATTCCAGCAGCAACGGATTGTCATTTTCCGATACTTTGGAAACCACATTCCGTACGATTTCATTATTCTGTATCCTTTTCAGCCTGTCCGCAGATATTGCCATGATGAAATGTCCGTCTTTCGTGCTTATATCCGTCAGGAAAGGAAGTCCCATATCCCAAAGATTGCACAGAGATTCCTTTCCGCTTTCAATGTCCCGGATATACAGAGGCGGATAGTAGAATTGATTTTGCCAAAGCTGCCCCAATATTATACGCCCTACATGGAAAATCGACCGGAAACCCCTGAAATCATCTTTATCACCGGCTGCCCAAACCGGCAAGCCACTGCTGAATTCGTAAGGTATCTGCCACCCGGACTGGCCAAGTTCATGTACTTGACGGGAAAACCGCTGGTTGAATAGAACATTGCCGGAAGATTTGTAAAAGCTTCGGGGTTTGACTTCAAACCGATCATCGGATGACAAGTCGAATTCGGCCCGAATTCCGACCAGGGGATCGACCGTACCTTTCGTAATATCCAACACCCCAAGCCCCACGAGACCATCAGGAGTATGCATACCTCCGGTATATATCTTGTCCCCAACGACACAGATTTCCGTCATGGAACAGTTTATGCGGATCTCATCAAATGAAATATAGGCCGGATATGCATACTTGATTATCTTTTTACTGTATGCGCTTAATATAAACAGATCGCCGTTGTCACCCACATCGAAATCCTCTATACTCGCATATTCGCCTCCAGCTCTACCGATTTTGTCTATTTTGGTCAAATAGTGCCCATCGTAATCAAAAATAAAAATCACTTTCTGCCTTGAATCGAGTATATAGATGTAAGGGGCTTTGGATATGATTTTGTCGACCCTCGTAATTAACGATTCCTCGGTAGTTTCCAACGGGAATAAACGTGCGTTTTCAACGCGAAATGCACATTCCCGTTTATTTACGACGTCAAGATCAATTTGTTCGAACGCAGCAATCGGAGCATCCGATTTGCAACACGTACAAATAGTCATTATAAAAAACAACAGAAAACACCTTCCCATCTATCACATTTTTATACAAATGCAATAATATTATTTAAATATGCATTCAAAAAAAGCATATAATTATATCAATTTTACCGTTGTCAATATTATTTTCCAAATTATTTTATCATCAATTCAAACTATAATCTGAAATGAAACATGCTTCATCAATAATGACAGCAAAGCCAATATGGCAAAACCCTGATAATATGGATAACAACATTTCCTCATGGAAGTATTTGGGAAGCTCCGAAGACGAAAACTAACAGGAATCGGGGTGGTTCAACCTAAAGCACAGCAACATATAAATTACTCCATTACAAGGTGTTTCCACCTCACACAACAATTCGTTTATCCGGCACCACCTCCGGACAGGACGGTTACCGGCAGTCTATGCGCATGCGCATCCAAGGAGAGACTACGAACACTTACCAGTCTCCGAACTGAGGCCATTTCGCATTCGGCCGGCCACCCTGCAACAGTCTCGGGAAACGGGCAGACATTTGGCGAACATGTAAACCCCTCACCACACACGGCGACGGGTTCGTGCGCATGGTCGACGTCAAACAGCAGTGGAACGACCGCAGCTTCACGATCGGGGTGACCTACAACTTCAAGTCGGGCAAAGCCTTCAAACGCAAGGCGGTCGAAGCGGGTTCGGCCGACGAGAAGAACCGCCTGTAAAGTTCCCGGGGCAGCACCGCAGAACACAGTCCGGATCGTGTGACCGAGAATGCAACAATCCGGAATGCAGCAACCCGAATCACGACATCCCGGAACGTACACAGCTCGGCGGCACATAGCATCCCAACGTACACAGCAGCGCACAGCACCGCGGGACACGCAGCCCGGATTGCGCGCACACCGCGGAACACAACCCGAAACGCAGCATCCTGAAACGCATCCCTCCCGGCCAGTCGGTCGGGAGGGATGCGTTTGGCCGTTTGCCAAAGGCCGGCAGGGAAAGGCAGACGGCAATGGCTAAACTCATTCCGAACGATATTCAAGCGTATGTATTTTCTTTTTCAATCTCAATACCTCCGTCGAAAAAACAGATTTATTGCTCAATTCCAGTGAATCGTATATTAATATTTCTATCTTTGTATATGCTATGTTCTTTGCAGCAAAGACAAATGGGAATCCCCATTTAAATTCTTTAATATTAGACAAAATTATTTTACCCGACACAGAAACCGACTTTGAAAAATAATAGAGGTAGTAAAGGTGGGTGGGCGCAATTCACAAATGTGCAAAAAACTAATGAAGGATGAAACTCGAAGATCGAAAAAAATTGTTGATACAACTTCTGAAAAGTAGAGGAATCCAATTTGAGAAAGGATTGACAAACGAGGAATTGATAACAGTCGAAGCAAATTTCGACATAACATTTCCACCGGATTTACAAACATTATTATGTTTGGAACTGCCTGTATCGAAAGAATTTGTCAATTGGAGAAAAGCACTTTCATCAAAAGAATACGAAGATGAAGTATTCGACAAATTGAATCGGCCGCTTGAAGGAATGTTATTCGACATTGAGAATAATGCGTTTTGGGACGAGAATTGGGGTGAAAAACCTGAAATATTCGAACAGCAAAAAGAAATTGCGACTCAAAATTTCAAGAAATATCCGAAATTGATACCGATTTATTCTAATCGTTACATTCCGAGTAAGCCGCATGAGACAGGAAATCCCATCCTATCCGTACATCAAATGGACATTATTTATTATGGATTTGACTTAGCGACCTATTTTCGAAACGAATTTCATTTGAGACTGCCTGACAATTTTGAAATTCCACAAAGTCCGAAATATATTGAATTTTGGAGCGAGCATACAAGTTGAGAAACACACCCAACTCGCACCTCTGAGGGCGGATGACGCGGGGCATTCGCCTTTTGCCGCCCGCATCAACTTTTGTTTCAGCGGACAGCGGACGTGCGCCGCTCTCCGCCCCGAAGCCAATCGCCGGCACGTTGGGCACAAGCCTGACAGCTCAAAATCAAAACGATAAAATGATATGAATTGGATAGAACAAAAGCACAAACTATTCGAAGAATTATAGCAGCCTCTTTTTGCCGAGCGCGGATGTAAGAAGAGAGGTGGGGAGTTTTATAAAGAAATCAAATGAAGGACAATTTAGCGATCGCTATGAAACTGAATTCGTCGGGACACCAAACGCATGCCCTACCTGGTGGTTTACGACAAGGATACGCACCGTACCGTAACGGGACTGGTCGGTATCACGTTCGGGGGAAACGAGCCAGACAGGAACGGACTGTTCGCCACGGTAATGAACGGCCCGGTAGACGTAGCCGGGAACCGGATTACAGGTGTGCTCGACCAAACCAGGTTATCCCCCGGCATGCAAGCGGCATTGTTCGGCCAACGGGAGGAAACCGGCTATGCCAATCCGGTGATCGTCACATTGGATTTGATGCCCTGAGTTATTCGAGCGCACCCAGTTCGGGGTCTACGAAACCAATATTTCGGTTCCAGCCCAAGCCGACCCAGCTGAATTCCCCGCCCGGCTTTCGATGGCAGGCCAGAGCGCGGTGCGGTATATAAATTGCTGCATGATGGGAAAAAACACCTCGTCATGCAGCAATTCTATTATCTGGCAGTCCTGTTCGTAGCGGGCGGCATCGGCTCGGCGCTCATCGTCGCGGCCGACCTGCGTACGCGCCGGCAACCGATGCGCATTATGGAAAGCGTATGGGTACTCACCGCCCTCTGGGCCAGTTTTTTCGGGCTATGGGCCTATTTCGCCCTCGGACGCGCCACGCGGCACATGCCCGTGCAAAACAACGGCACCGGAAAGCAGAAAGACTCCGCGAAAATCAGCGAGCCGGCAAAAGGCGGCGGCATCGGGGAAACCGGGAACGAGCGGCAGGTCGACAGCGCCGGGCAGAAGGTAGGAAACGAAAAGCCCGGAACGGACGGACGGGGCGGAGGCTTGGGGCCGGAAGCGGCGAACGGGAAGCCCGGAACGGACGGACGCAAAGACATGTCCGTAGCGGGAACGGATTTATGGAAGGTTTCGGAGCCAGAACGGGCCATGAACATGCCGGAACCGGGGATGCACGGGATGCAGATGGAGAACGGAACCACGACAGGAGCGGACGGGGCGGAAGATATGCCCGGAATGAAAGGGACGGCGCTCAAAGCGGGCATGGCAGATGAGGCGGGCATACCGGACATGGCAAGCGGAGCGAGCATGCCGGGAATGGCAGACGGGACGGACATGCCCGGGATGACAAACGGGACGAAGATGTCCGGGACGGCCGGGCCCCGGGGTATGGAAGGCATGGACGGGATGGACGGGATGAGTGATATGCCCGGGATGAAGGGGGCAGCGGACAAAGCGGATACGGCAAACGGGGCAGACATGCCGGGAATGGCAGACGGGACGAAGATGTCCGGGACGGCCGGGCCCCGGGGTATGGAAGGCATGGACGGGATGGACGGGATGGACGGGATGAGTGATATGCCCGGAATGAAGGGGCGGCCGCGGTGGCAGTCGGTCGTCTTGTCGACGCTCCACTGCGGGGCGGGGTGCACGCTGGCCGACATCGTCGGCGAATGGTTCCTCTTCTTCGTCCCGGTAGCCATAGGCGGAAGCATACTGGCTGGGACATGGGTCGTGGATTACCTCCTGGCCCTGGCATTCGGCATCGGGTTCCAGTACGCCGCGATCCGGGGCATGGAACGCACGCTCCCGCGCGGCGAAGCGATACGCCGTGCCGCCAAAGCCGACATACTCTCGCTCACGGCATGGCAGGCCGGCATGTACGGCTGGATGGCCGTGGCGATCTTCGCGCTCAACGGCGGTGAGGCAATGCCCCGCACCTCGTTCGTATTCTGGTTCTCGATGCAGGTCGCCATGGCATGCGGGTTCCTCGTGGCGCTGCCCGTAAATATCCTCCTGATCCGGGCCGGCATAAAAAAAGGAATGTAGCCGCACCGCATCCCCGGCGGCCGGCCGTGAAATTTACGCGGCTTTGCCCGAAAACTCCGATTTAATCGTTACCTTTGCGCCGACAGCGGAAAAACCGCGACGAAACGTAATTTCAGGTATACACAGGAAAACTTTATGGAAACAAGCACCAATTACAGCAAGACAGCCGGCGTGCGCAGGGCTGACAAGTCCGAGAACACCACCCTGTTCCGCAACGTCTACCTATGGATGACGATGGCCCTCTTCATCACGGGCGCAACGGCCCTGACGGTCTCCGACTCGCCGACGCTGCTCAATGCCATCTTCGGCAGCAAAGTCGCATTCTTCGGCCTGATCATCGCCGAACTGGCGCTGGTCATCATCCTCTCGTCGTTCATCTTCCGCATGTCGTTCCTCACGGCAACGCTGATGTTCATCGCCTACTCGATCCTCAACGGCGCGACGCTGGCTTCGATCTTCCTGCTCTACACCGCATCGTCCATCGCATCGACCTTCTTCGTGACGGCCGGCACGTTCGGCGCCATGGCGCTGTTCGGGTATTTCACCAAGCGCGACCTCTCGGGCATCGGGAACATGGGTTACATGGCGCTTATCGGCATCATCATCGCAACGGTGGTGAACCTTTTCCTGCGCAGCGAAACGATGATGTGGGTGATAACTTACATCGGCGTGCTGGTGTTCGTCGCCCTCACGGCCTATGACACGCAGAAGATCAAGAAGATGGTGATGAACGCCGAGGTCGTGGACGAATCGACGCAGAAAATCGCACTGCTGGGATCGCTGACCCTCTACCTGGACTTCATCAACCTGTTCCTCTACCTGCTCCGGATTCTCGGAAGCCGCAAGTAGTCAGGCACCGACAACACAAAAGGGACGGGATACGCTGGCGCGTCCCGTCCCTTTGCTTTCTACCCCGGAGCCGGGCTAAAACTGCACCCGGGGTGCGGTTTCGGTGCCTTCGGCAGCCTCGAAGTAGGGCTTCTGCCCGAACCCGAACAACTTGGCCACCAGGTTGGCCGGAAAGCGGCGCACGGCGACGTTGTAGGTCTTGGCCACTTCGTTGAACTCCTTGCGGGCCACTGAAATACGGTTCTCGGTGCCTTCGAGCTGCGCTTGCAGTTCGAGGAAATTCTGGTTGGCCTTCAGGTCGGGATAACTCTCCGACACGGCGATCAGGCGCCCCAGCGCCGAGCGCACCTGCGCCTGCGCCTGCTGGAACTCGGCGAGTTTCTCGGGCGTGAGGTCGTCGGCCGAAAGGTTGATCGAGGTGGCTTTCGCACGGGCCTCGGTTACGGCCTCGAAAGTCTGCGACTCGTGTGCGGCATAGCCCTTGACCGTGTTCACCAGGTTGGGAATCAGGTCGGCACGGCGCTGGTACTGCGTTTCGACATTCGACCATGCGGTCTTCAGCCCCTCCTCCTTATTGACAAATCCGTTGTACGTTGCGTAGAAGAAGATCACCACGACGGCGACGACTCCAATCCAAATCCATTTCTTCATAATATAAAGTGTTTTAAATTCATTCCAATCTTATCCCGTCGGGGGCAGGGGAAAAGCATCCCGCCCGCAAAAGCCAGCCTTTGTCCGGCAAACAGCCGCCCGCAACCGGCAAAGCCGCCCGGCACGCCCTGCGGCCTTTACCAGCGCGAGCCGGCACCGCCGCCACCGAACGAACCGCCGCCGAAACCACCGCCTCGCGACCCTCCGCCGAAGCCGCCGAAACCACGCCCCCCGATGATCGTGCCGCCGCCCGCGCCGCCGCCGAAATTGTCGTCGCGCAGGTTTTTGGCCTGCCGTTTGACCACGGCGCCGCAATTCGAGCAGACGTAGGTATATTCGACCAGCCGGTAGTTGGGCGTCACCTTCAGGATGTCGCTCGACTGCTGCCGGAGTGTCAGTTTATGGCATTTCGGGCAACGCTTGCGGGCGTAGTAACCCAGCAGGATCACGCCCATCGGCACTACGACGAACCCGGTGACGATCAGGAAAACCGCCCATGCGGGCAGCTCGTCGCCGCCCGTATCGGCACCGCCCAGATCCAGTTCGCTCCCCTCAAGCAGCTGCGACACGGCTTCGACCCCCTGCACCATGCCGAGGCTGTAATCGCCCTGGCGGAATGCCGGGAGCATGTATTTGAGCTGGATGCGCTTGCAGATCGCATCGGGCAGCACGCCCTCCAGCCCGCCGCCCGTGACGAAACGGATCTCGCGGCGGTCTTTGACCAGCAGGATGCCCAGCCCGTTGTCGTTGCGGGCCTGCCCCACGCCCCACGCGGAGAAGAGGTCGATGGCGAATTCGAAGACGTCGCCGCCCGCGATGTCGTCCACGGCGACCACGGCGACCTGGGCGACGGCCCGCTCGCGCAGCGCAGCGCACAAACGGTCGATATGCGCCACGGCCTCGTCCGAGAGTATCCCGTCGGGGTTCGAAACGTAACGCGTGCGGTCGGCGCGCTGGACATTGGGGATGTCTTCGACGCGGTAGGTTTCGGCCTGTGCCGCGAGGCACGGGACGAACAGCAGACAGAGGAGAAGGAAGCGTTTCATAATCATGGGCAAAAATAGGAAAAATTCCATAAAAGGAACGCGACCGCGCAGGGATTCGTGTTCCGCGGCGGATAAAAACGGTACGCCGGCCCCGAGCGGGCGTCCCGGGCCGGGTTTGCAGGCCGCAGCCGGGCATCGGGCGGGGAAGCAGCCAGGCATCGGGCGGGGATGCGGCCGCCGCACTCCGCGGCCGCAGGGGTCAGCGTGTCAGGATGCGGTAGCTCCACGGCGCCATGTCCTCCTCGACATGCCCGCGCAGTTCGCAGGCAACGCCCGTCATGGCATCGGTGTACATGCCGGCATAGATGCCCGTGTAATAATCGGCATGGATGGCGTAGGGCGAGAGGTTCATCACGGCGACGACGCGGTTGCCCTTCACTTCGCGCACGAAGGTCATCAGGCAATCCTCGGCGTTGTTGCGGATCTCGACCATCTCGCCGCCCGCCTCCCCGGCGGCGAGCGCAGGGTTGGCATGCCGGAGCCCCGCCAGGCGGCGGTAGAAATCCGTGAACGAATTGGCCGCATAGGAGGGGATCGGGTCGCGGTCGAAGAAGGCGAACGAATGGTCGTAGCCGATCTCCTGCCCGGTATAGACCAGCGGCAGGCCGCGCGGCACGACGAACGTGAAGGCGGCCATGATCTCGCGGGCGTCGCCCATGCGCGTGAACTCCGAGCCGTTCCACGAATTCTCGTCGTGGTTGGAGGTGAACACCAGGCGCATGGCGGACTGCGGGTAACGGTTACGGTCGGCATAAATGTAGTCGCGCAGGGCGGTCACGCGTACCTTCTGCTGCGCCACGTCGTTCATCAGGTGGTGCATCTCCCAGGCATAGCAGGCGTCGAAGGCACCCGCTTCGAAGAGGTAAGGCTCCTCGGCCTCGGCCAGCAGGAACAGGTCGGGGTTCACCTTCCGCAGGCGGCGGGCAGTTTCATTCCAGAACTCCACGGGCACGAGCATCGCCATGTCGCAGCGGAAACCGTCGACGGCGTGCCGGCGCACCCAGAACTCCATGGCGTCGGCCTCGGCCCGCCACACGTCGCGGTTCGCATAGTTGAGTTTGGCGGTGTCCGTCCAGTCCCAGGGCACGGCGGGCGCCCCCGCGGCATCGCGCTCATACCAGTCGGCAGGCTTCTCGCCGACCCAGCGGGCGTCGCGCGCCGTATGGTTGGCGACCCAGTCCAGCAGCACCTTCATGCCCAGGCGGTGCGCCTCGGCGACAAACGCATCGAAATCCCCCATCGTCCCCAGCCCGGGGTCGACGGCGCAATAGTCGCGGATCGAATAATAAGAGCCCAGCGAGCCCTTGCGCCCCTCGGCGCCGATCGGATAGACGGGCATCAGCCACACGGCGTCGATGCCCATGTCGCGCAGAAAACCAAGCTTCGCGGCGGCGGCCCTGAGGGTGCCTTCGCGCGTCAGCTGGCGCACGTTCATTTCATAGATTACAGCCTGGTAACTCCACTCGGGATGCAACATAATTTCCATATTTTAATTCGGAATCCGGATTCCGGGATGTCAAATGTACGCTTTTTTCCGGAAAAAATCCGGGCGGCGACCGAATCCGGTGCAATAGGGACAAAATAGCAAGGGGCACATGTAGGTTTATTTCACAAAAATTACTACCTTTGCGCACGATATAAAACGCCTTAGTAAAAATGAAGCATTACCGCCTCTTAGTCCCGGTCATCCTGGCCCTGCTGGTCTCGTCATGTGCCTCGCAGAAACGTGCCTGGTACCTGCAGGACGCGAACCCCTTTACGCCTGAACAAATCGCCGAAAGCGGCCAGATCCGGATCAAACCCCTCGACCGGCTGACGATTGTGGTCAACAGCAAAGACCCCGAACTGGCAGTGCCGTTCAACTCATCGACCTCGCTGAGTTCCGTGACGGGAGTCGCCTCGTACAGTTCGGCGACCAACCAGTCGCTGCAAATCCGCACGGTGGACGAGAACGGCATGCTCGACATGCCCGTGATCGGGAAGATCGACTGCAAGGGAAAGACCCGCAGCGAACTGGCACAGGCCATCGCCGACAAGATCGTCGAGGGCGGGTATATCAACGACCCGTCGGTCAACGTGCAGTTCGCCGACATGAAGATTTCGGTCGTCGGCGAAGTAGCCCGCCCGGGGCATTACGACGTCACGCGCGACAAGATCTCGATCTTCGACGCACTGGCCATGGCCGGCGACCTGACGATCTACGGCATCCGTACGGACGTGGCCGTGGCCCGCGAAGTGGACGGCGTACGCACGATCGAATACCTCGACCTCACATCGAAAGACCTCTTCAACTCGCCGGCGTTCTACATCCAGCAGAACGACGTGATCTATGTCAAGCCCAATAAATACAAGGCACAGGCCGGTGAGATCAGCCAGAACCGCAACTTCTACCTCTCGCTCGTAAGTACGGCCATTTCGGTAGCAACGCTTATTGTAACTCTTACTAAGGTAAAGTAACTCATGGCAGATCAAAATATCAATCCGCACCTGCAGAACGACGAGAACGAAAACGGCAGCGGCCTCACGCTGCACGACCTGTTACAGATGGTTCTGGCCAACTGGTACTGGTTCGCCTTGTCGGTGCTCATCTGCCTCGGCGTGGCCTATTACTACCTGGCCAGCACCCCGAAGATATACAGCCGTACGGCCACCATCCTCGTAAAGGACAGCCGCAAGGGCGGCGACATGGAGCTGGGCGCTTTCAGCGACCTGGTAGGTTTCCAGAACCGCCGCAACGTCGACAACGAGGTCTACATCCTCCAGTCGCACAGGCTGATGTCGGAGGTGGTGAAGCGCCTCCACCTGACGGTCAACTATTCCGTACGGGACGGGCTGCGGACGCTCGACCTCTACGGCCGCTCGCCCATCGAGGTCGATTTCATCGACGACGACAACCAGCGCCTTTCGCTGGAGGTGACCGAACTCGAGGACGGCCGGATCAAGCTGGCGGACTTCGACGACAAGTACCTCACCAAGCAGGAGAAGCGCAGGGTCATCCGCGCCCAGTACGGCGACACGATCCCCACCCCGCTGGGGCAGATGGTCGTACACAAGACGCCGTTCATGGACTCGACCTACGTGGACAGGCCCATCACCGTCACCAAGAGTTCGCCGATGGTCACGACGAACGCCTACCGCGCCACCGTGAAGAGCGACGTGGCCAACAAGCAGGCGTCGATCGTCACCATCTCGATGAACAGTTCCGTACCCAAGCGTGCCGAGGACGTGATCAACACGCTGATCGCCGTGTACGAAGAGGACGCCATCGCCGACAAGCGGCAGGTATCGGTCGTGACCAACGCCTTTATCAAGGAGCGTATGCTGGCCATCGGACGGGAACTGGACGTCGTGGACAGCGAAATCGAGGGGATCAAGAAGAGCAACCAGATGATCGACATCACCTCGGAGGCTACCCGATCCATTACCGAGAGCAGCAAATTCAAGGTCGAAGGGCTTTCGATCGAAAACCAGATCAGCGTCGCCAACTACATCCGCGACTACCTCGACGACCCGTCGCACGCGGGGGATCTGATCCCGATGGTCGCCTCGCTGACCAACAACGGGATCGTCGCCCAGATCACCGAATATAACGACGCCATCCTGCGCCGCCAGAAACTGCTCGAAAACAGTTCGGAACGCAACCCCGTGATCCAGGACATGGACAACGTGCTGGCTGCCGTGCGCCGCTCGATCATCGCTTCGCTCAACTCGCACGTCTCGACGCTCGAAATACAGCTTTCGAACATGCGCAAGGAGGAGGCGCTGGCCAATCACCGCATATCCACCATGCCGTCGCAGGAGAAAGTCCTGTTAGACATCATGCGCCAGCAGAAGATCAAGGAGGAGCTGTTCCTCTACCTGCTCAACAAACAGGAGGAGACGCAGCTCAACTATGCCGTCGCCGAAAGCAATTCGCGTACGATCGACCAGGCATACGGCAGCCCCAGGCCCGTGTCGCCCCGTTCGATGATCATCCTGGGCATCAGCCTGCTGGCCGGCCTGGCGATCCCCTTCGGCATCATCTACCTGATCGGCATGCTCGACACGACCATCCGCGGCCGCAAGGACATCGAAGAGAACATCAGCGCCCCGTTCCTGGGGGACATCCCCTTCCTCGAAGGAGAGAACAAGGGCGGCATCGTCGTCCGGGAAACCGGACGCGACGCATTGTCCGAGGCTTTCCGCATCCTGCGTTCGAACATGACCTTCATGAACGTATCGTCGGGCAAGGAAATCAAGTGCGTGCTCTTCACGTCGTCCGACCCCCATGCGGGTAAGACGTTCGTGGCGATGAACCTGGCGATGACGCTCGCCATGGCCGGGAAGCGGATCGTACTGATCGACCTCGACCTGCGCCGCCACGCGCTCTCCACGACGCTGGGCCGCAGCAACAGCAAGAAAGGCATCACGAGCTACCTGGCCGGGACGATCACCGACATCGGCGAACTGATCACGCCGATGGAGATACACAAAAACCTCGACGTGATCTGCGCCGGCATCCAGCCGCCCAACCCCACGGAGATGCTGCTTTCGGATCGCCTGGACAAGCTGGTCGCCGAGCTGCGGGAGAGCTACGACTATGTATTCATCGACAGCACCCCGGCCATGTCGGTAGCCGACGCGGTCATCACCGACCGGCTGGCAGACCTCTGTATCTATATCGTACGCGAAGGCGTGCTCGACCGCCGGCAGCTGCCCGACATCGAACGGCTTTACCGCGAGAAGAAATTCCGCAACATGTGCGTCGTACTCAACGGCACGCGCACCCGCCGCCACGGATACGGTTACGGCTATGGGTACGGATATGGCTACGGGTACGGATACGGGTATGGATACGACGATTACAAGGAGACCAGCTACCGCAAGCGCCTGAAAATTTTCTTCAGCAAAATCGGACGTAAAATAAGGAACAAGAAATAAATGGCTATACGCAATGCATTGATCGCCGTCGATTTCGACGGGACGGTCGTGACACACGCATATCCCGAAATAGGCGACGACGCCGGGGCCGTACCCGTACTGAAGGAACTTACGGACAACGGCTGCCGCCTGATCCTCTTCACGATGCGCCACGGCAAACTGCTCGACGACGCGATCCGGTGGTTCCGCGAGCGGGGAATCCCGCTCTACGCCGTCAACGAGAACCCCTCGCAGCAGCGCTGGACATCCTCGCCGAAAGTCCATGCCGACCTCTACATCGACGACAGCAGCCTCGGCTGCCCGATCCGGTTCGTGGACGGCGTGAAACGTCCCGTAGCGGACTGGACGCGCATCCGGGAGCAGTTGGTGAAGGAAGGTTTTCTGGACTGAGCCGCCGCGCCGCCGGTTGTGTGACGAAGGGGGGGGGCAAAGGGCTGACGAAGAGCTGACAGAGGAGCGCGTCAAGGCGAAGAGCCGGACAAATCCGGGAACCGGAGGAGCAGGCAAGGCTGAAAACCGGCAGAGACGGACAAAACGAAAACCGAAGAAGCGGACAACACCGGGAACCGGAGGAGCAGGTAGGCTGAAAACCGCAGAGACGGACAAGATGAAAACCGGAGAAGCAGCCAACACCGGAAACCGGAGGAGCAGGCAAGGTTGGAAACCGGAGAAACAAGCAAGGCCGGAAACCGGAGATGCAGCCAACGCCGGGAGCCGGAAACGCGGATAAGACAGAAACCTGAAAAACGGATGCGGCCGGGGGCCGGCCAGACCGAAGGCAAATCAGGCTTTCCGAAGCCGGCGCGGCAAACGACACTCCACAAGCAATAAGCAAAAGGCGGATGAAACATTAAGCAAAAGGGCGGATGAAAATATCCGCCCTTTTGCATATGCGATGCCGCAGCCGGAGATTATGCCCAGAGGTTGCGGGGATATTTGCCCTCGGCGATCATCTTCTCGATCGAGGCCACCAGCGCGGGTTTGTCCTCCTTGTAGGTGACGCCGTGCCACTGCGCCGCCGAGCGGAGCACACGCAACGAGGCCGTGCCTTCGCCGATGAGTTTGTTGACCATCGTCGGGATGTAGAACTCGGCTTTGAGGTTCTCCTTGTTCCCGGCGAGCCACGTCTTGAAATACTCCCTGGAATAGGTAAAGAAATCGGGGGTGAAGCCAAAGAGGTTCATCGACACCGGCGTGTCCCCGGCCAATACTTCGTCGGCGCCGCCGTCGTGGAAGACGATCCTGCCGTCGGGCATGCGTTCGATCTGCGTGCGCTCGACCATCGAGGTGAGGTTGCCCGCAGCATCCACACCGCAGACGCCGCGCGAAACGGTACCGTTGTCCGAAAGGGTCTTGTCGAGGTCGTAGGCGACCATGCAGTAGCGGTTCCGGCTCTCGCCCAACTGCGAAAGGTAGTCCCCGATGGTCTTGTAGGCTTCGGCACCGTAGAAGTCGTCGGCATTGATCACGGCGAAGGGTTCGCGGATGGCGTCGGCCGCCATCATCACGGCGTGGTTGGTGCCCCACGGCTTGACGCGCCCTTCGGGAACAGCAGCCCCCTGGGGCAGGTAGTCCAACTCCTGGAACACGAACTCCACGGCGATGCGGCCGCCGAAACGCTCCGCGGAGAAGACTTCGCGGAACTCCTTTTCGAAAGAGTGGCGGATGACGAAAACGACCTTGCCGAAACCGGCGCGGATGGCGTCGTAGACCGAATAATCTATGATGGCCTCGTTGTTGGGGCCGACTCCGTCCATCTGCTTGAGCGAACCGTAACGGGAGCCCATACCTGCGGCGAGGACGAGTAATGTAGGTTTTACCATACTTTTCAGCTGTTTTTTGCGTTGATTCTAAACGATCACAAAGTTAAAAAATTCGGCGCGTTCCGCAAAGGTTTTCTATGAAATTGGTTATCTTTGCATTCATAATGTCATAAACCGATGAGATTTTTCAAATCCATACGGGCATGGTGGCGCGGGCTTTTCCGCAAACGCCGTTTCAACATGCTCAATGCCACGGACAACAGCGAGGAGTGGCACATGCACCTCTCGCCGGCCAGCATCTTCGCGGCCTTCCTGTCGTTCGTGCTGCTGCTGTTCATCCTCATCCTGTCGCTGGTGGCCTACTCCCCGATCCTGGAACTGCTGCCGGGATACCGCACCGAGGCAGACCGTTCGCGCGAAAGCCTCGTGCAGAACATCATCCGGCTCGACTCGATGGAGCGCATGATGAACGACATGCTCACCTACAACCAGCATATCGCGCTGATCATGGAGGGCAAAACCCCCGTGGCGCGCACGCTCGCCACGTCGGACAGTACCCGCACCAGCAAGGTGCTGGTGATGCCCTCGCCCGAGGACTCGATCCTGCGGGCGCAGATGGAGGGCGACGGCCCGTACGCCATCGCGGGCCGCAGCGGCGGGTCGCGGCGTTCGGTACGCGAGGCGATCGAGCTGGCCAAACCCGTGGAGGGGATCATCACCGACCGCTTCGACATCCGCAACGGCAATTTCGGGGTACGCATCGCGGCGGCGGCCAGCGACCGCATCACGGCCATCGACAACGGCACGGTGGTGCTGAGCCTCTGGACGCCCGAGACGGGTTACATGGTCGAGCTGCAGCATGCAAACAACCTCCTCTCGGTCTACAAGGGGCTTTCGCAGTCGCTCGTCACCACGGGGCAGACCATCCGCGCGGGCGAGATGGTCGGCTACAACGCCGAGGCGGAAGAGGGCGAGGTGCGGCTTTTCGAATTCGAACTCTGGAACAACGGCAAGCCCGTAGACCCAGAAGGGTACATCGTATTCTGACGCACAGGCATGAAACAACGACTTGCAATACTGGGTTCGACGGGCTCGATCGGCGTGCAGACGCTCGACATCGTGCGTGAGAACCCCGCCTTATTCGAAGTGCGCGTGCTGACGGCCAACCGCAACTGGCAGCGGCTCGCGGCACAGGCACGGGAATTCGACGCGGACACGGCGGTCATCGCCGACGAACGCTATTACGGGCAGCTGCGCGATGCGCTGGCCGGCACCGACGTGAAGGTTTACGCCGGAGAGGATGCCGTGGCCCAGGTCGCGGCGGGCGGCGATACGGACGTGGTGGTCAACGCGCTGGTAGGCTACGCCGGGCTGGCGCCGACGGTGGCCGCGCTCGGCGCCGGGAAGAAACTGGCGCTGGCCAACAAGGAGTCGCTCGTGGTGGGCGGCGAATACGTGATGCGGCTGGCGGCCGAAAAGCGTGCCCCGATCCTGCCGATCGACTCGGAACATTCGGCCATCTTCCAGTGCCTGGCGGGCGAGCAGTCGCCCATACGGAGGCTCATCATCACGTGCAGCGGCGGCGCATTCCGCGACCTGCCGTGCGAAAAACTGGCCGATGTGACCGTGGAACAGGCGCTGCGCCACCCCCAGTGGGAGATGGGCGCAAAGATCACGATAGACTCGTCGACGCTGGTGAACAAAGGCTTCGAGGTGATCGAGGCACACTGGCTGTTCGGCACCCCGGTGGAGAAAATAACGGTGCTGCTGCACCCGCAGTCGATCGTACACTCGATGGTGGAGTTCGAGGACGGGGCGATCAAGGCACAGCTGGGCACGCCCGACATGCGTATGCCGATCAGCTTCGCGCTGATGTACCCCCGGCGGGCGACCCGCCCCGGCGAGCGGTTCGACTTCATGGCGCACCCGCAGCTGACATTCGCCGGGGTCGACCGGGCGAAATACCCGGCGCTGGAGATCGCCTGCGAGTGCCTGCGCCGCCGCGGCACGGCGGCCTGCACGATGAACGGCGCCAACGAGGTGGCCGTCGCGGCGTTCCTCGGCCGCAAGTGCGCATGGCTGGATATTGTGCGTGCCATCGAGTACGCCCTGGGGCGCGCCTCGTTCGCCGCCGCCCCCACCCTCGGGGACTACGCCGAGGCGAACGACGAGGCCCGGCGGCTGGCCGCGGAATACTTAGCGTTGTAACCAAAAGACAGACATGGATATAATCATCAAGATCATTCAGTTTTTCCTCTGCTTCACCATCCTGGTGGGCATTCACGAATTGGGGCACTTCCTTATGGCGCGGGTTTTCAGGATCCGCGTCGACAAGTTCTATATCTTCTTCGACCTGTGGTTTTCGATCTTCAAGTTCAAGCGCGGCGACACCGAGTACGGGCTGGGCTGGCTGCCGCTGGGCGGATACTGCAAGATCGCCGGCATGATCGACGAGTCGATGGACAAGGAGCAGATGCAACAGCCCCCCAAGCCCGACGAATTCCGCACCAAACCCGCATGGCAGCGTTTTCTGGTGATGATCGCGGGCGTGGTGATGAACGTCCTGCTGGCGATCGTCATCTACTGCGGCGTCTGCTACACGTGGGGCGACAACTACTTCTCGAACGAGGACGCCAAATGGGGTTACAACTTCAACGAGGCGGGGCACAAGCTCGGCTTCGAGGACGGCGACAAGTTCGTGACCATCGACGGCGAACCGGTCGACGACATCAACAAGATACTCAATTCGCTGCTCATCACCGAAGGCGAGCGGAAGGTCGTCGTCGAGCGCGGCGGGAAGCACGTGGAGCTGACGTTGCCGCTGGACGAGCTGATCGAGATGCGCCAGGCCAAAGGTTACGAAGACCTCTTTACGCTGCGTGTGCCATTCCTGATCGACAGCGCGGTGTACGAATCGGCGGCGGCGCTCAGGCGCGGCGACGAGATCGTGGCCATCGACGATGCACGGGGGCTGGAATACTCCGGCTACCAGCAATACCTCAAGACCCGGGCGGGCGGGGAAGTGACCCTGACGGTGAAACGCGAAGGCGACAGGCTGCTGCAGATCGCCGTCCCGGTGTCCGACCAGGGCAAGCTGGGCGTGATAGCACGCAACCCCTATACGCTGCGCACACAGGAGTACACCTTCTGGCAGTCGATCCCGGCAGGCATCGAAAAGGCCGGGAAAGTCATTTCGTCCTACTGGGAACAGTTGAAGATGATCGTGCAGCCCAAGACCAAGATGTACGAGGAGCTGGGCGGGTTCATCGCCATCGGCAGTATTTTCCCCGGGGACTGGAACTGGGAGGATTTCTGGTTGAAGACGGCATTCCTGTCGATCATCCTCGCGGTGATGAACATCCTGCCCATACCGGGCCTGGACGGCGGGCATGCGATCTTCACGTTCTGGGAGATGGTCACGGGACGCAAGGTGAGCGACAAGGTGCTGGAAGGCGCGCAGTACGTCGGGCTGGTCATCATCCTGTTCCTGCTGCTGTACGCCAACGGAAACGACATATACAGGTTCTTTATCAAGTAGGCATATGTTGCTGGGGCATGTACAGGACATGATCCAACGGCTCGCGGCCAACCGCCGCGAACGGCAGCCCCGCAGCAAGAAAGAGAAGATGCTCGACCTGCTGGGCAGGGATAGGGCCGGTCATCCGACACACCGGGAAGAACTCCCGCCCGAAACGGTCGAACGCGTCAAAGCCGCAATCCGGGAAGAGACCCGCCGGGAACGGCGCAGAAAGCGAGTCATCGGATGGATCGTGGTAATCCTGGCACTCGGGGCGGCGATTTACCTTATAATTTCGTACCTTAATTATAGCCCGGAGGGATTCCTCGGGGGCGGACAATTCGAAACAGATGAAACTGGCAAACTGCGCCGAAGCATTACGGCGACACCATTTTGAGGTTGAAACGGTGAAGGACACCACCGAGGCGTTCGCGGTGCTGAAAGCCATCGCGGAGCGGGAACGGCCGGAAATAGTATCGTTCGGCGACTCGGAAACGATGCACGCCACGGGCATCATCGGGTGGCTGCGCGGCGACGGACGCTGGAAGCTGCTCGACGGGTTCGACCCCGCGATGAGCTATCCCGAACGGTTGGAGATACGCCGGCAGGCGCTGATGTCCGACCTCTTCATCACGGGGGTCAACGCCATCAGCATGGAAGGCTCGCTCCACTGGCTCGACAAGGTGGGCAACCGCATCGCCCCGGTGGCGTTCGGGCCCCGCAAGGTGGTCATCGTGGCCGGACGCAACAAGATCGTCGCCGACCGTGCCGAGGCCGAGGAGCGCATCCGCACGATCGCCGCACCGCAAAACGTCGCACGGCACCCGGGATTCCGCACGCCGTGCGCCCGGACGGGCGTATGCTCGGACTGCAACTCGCCCGACCGCGTGTGCAACACGCGTATGGAGATGCTGCGGTGCTGGCCCGCAGGGCGCGTGCTGGTCGTGCTGATAGACCAGGAACTGGGACTTTGACAAATACCGGAAGGATGAAAGCCATAAGATACATAACCATACTGATCCTCGCGGCGGCACTCGCGGCCTGCGGGGAGAAATCGGAACCGTACTACACGACAAGCTATCCGGTGAGCCGGGTCGAAGCCACCGTCACGCTCGGCGCAGCAGCAACGACAACGGCCGAAGACGAGCCGGAGCCGGAGCCCGAGCCGGAACCCGAACCTGAGCCTGAGCCTGAACCCGACCCGGTAATCGAGGCCATACGCGCGGACGTGCTGGCCGAAGCCCCGGTACAGGCCGGGGGCGGTTACGTGCTCGAATTCCTCTACCACAACAGCGGATGGCTCTATATCACACCCGCACCGGACGCCGCGCCGATCACCGGGTCGTTCAACAAGGAACCCGACAAACCCGACCAGCTGCGGTTCTTCTACGAGGACGCCGACTACACCTATGCGGTTTCCTACTATTCGGAGGAGGGCAAGAGCCTCACGCTGCTGACCGTAGACCTCACGGCCAAATACCAGGCCCTCTACCCCACGGCCGGCATCACGAAGGTCGAGAGGCTGGAATACACGACGCACCCCTTCTAAGGGCTGCGAAGACCCTTTACAAACCGACAATATACCGATGGCAAAAGTCAAAAAGGCCTTTTTCTGCAAGAATTGCGGGTTCGAAGCTCCCAAATGGCTGGGGCGCTGCCCCTCGTGCGGCGAGTGGAACACCTTTACGGAGGAGATCATAGCCCGCGAAAGCGGTTCCGTGGCGGCCAATGCCGCAGGGCCGCTGCCCGCGGCGAAACCCCAGCGCGTAGGCGACATCCGCGAAAGCGAACACCGCCGCATAGACGTGGGCAACGGCGAGGTGAACCGTGTGCTGGGCGGCGGGATGGTGCCGGGGTCGCTGATCCTCGTGGGCGGGGAGCCGGGCATCGGCAAGTCGACCCTCTCGCTGCAGATCGCACTGGCGGCGAACGGGCTGAAAACGCTCTATGTCTCGGGCGAGGAGTCGGCCGAGCAGATCAAGATGCGCGCGGGGAGGATCGGAATCGGCAACGACGAATGCCTGATCTATCCCGAGACGCTGCTCGAAAATATCGTCAGGCAGATCGGCGAACACAGGCCCGACCTGGTGGTGATCGATTCGATACAGACCATCTATACCGACCTGCTGGACTCGTCGGCGGGAAGCGTGTCGCAGATACGCGAATGCGCCGCGACGCTGCTCAAGTATGCCAAGTCGACCGGGACGTCGATCTTCATCATCGGCCACATCACCAAGGACGGAAGCATCGCCGGGCCCAAGATCCTGGAACACATCGTCGACGTCGTCCTGCAATTCGAAGGCGACAGCAACAATATCTACCGCATCCTGCGCGGCATAAAGAACCGTTTCGGCGCGACGTTCGAAATCGGGGTGTTCGAGATGCTGGACAGCGGCCTGCGGAGCGTGGACAACCCGTCCGAGATCCTGCTGACGCACTACGAGGAGCCGCTGAGCGGCATCGCCGTGGGCGCTTCGGCCGACGGCGTGCGCCCCTACCTGATCGAGGTGCAGGCACTGGTGAGCGGCGCGGCATACGGTACGCCCCAGCGTTCGACGACGGGCTACGACACCAAGCGCATGAACATGCTGCTGGCCGTGCTGGAAAAACGCGTGGGAATGAAGATGTTCCAGAAGGACGTCTTCCTGAATTTCGCCGGCGGGTTCAAGGTCGCCGACCCGGGATTAGACCTGGCAGTGGTCGCGGCGGTGATCTCGTCGTACTACGACCGCCCCGTCGCCGAGGGGGTCTGCTGCGCGGGCGAGATCGGGCTTTCGGGCGAAGTGCGCCCGGCGCCCCGCACCGAGCAGCGCATCAGCGAGGCCGCGCGCCTGGGATTCAAACGCATCGTCGTATCGGGGTATCTGGGCAAGGGCGCCAAACGCCCCAAGGGGATCGAGGTCGTGACGATAAACAGCGTAGACCAACTGCCACGGGCGCTTTTTGTGGAATAGATTTTGCTCTTACACCCGTAAAAAGGAGTAAGAGATGCAAAAACGAATAGTCGTTCTCGGCGGGGTGGGTTTTATCGGCACGCACCTCTGCCTGCGCCTTCTGGAGGAAGGGCACGAGGTTTTCTGCGTCGATATCCGCGATGCGGTCAACTCGCCCCTGCTGCGGGGCGTATTGCAGCACCCCCTGTTCCGGTATGTACACCACAATATCATCAACGGGTTCAGTATCCGCTGCGACGAGATATACAACCTCGCGTCGCCGTCGCGCGTGCGCTACAACAAGGCGCTCCCGGTGGAGACGCTCCGCGTGAGCGTGCTGGGCGCCATAAACGCGCTCGACACAGCACGCACCGAACATGCGCGGGTGGTCTTCGCCTCGGCGGGAAACATCTACGGCATCGGGCAGCGCGACCCGGCGAGCGAACCGGGCAACTGCTGCTCGACGCACTACATCCTCTGCGAAGGCAAGCGCGCCGCCGAGGCACTGCACAGGGCATACCACAGCGAATACGACGTCGACACGCGCATTGCCCGCATATTCAACACCTACGGCAGCGGCGCCGACCCGATGGATCAGCGCGTGGTGATAAAGATGGTCGTGGCGGCCTTGCAGAACCGCGACATCGTCGTCAACGGCAGCGGGGAGCAGCTACGCACGTTCTGCTGGGTCGAAGACCTCGTGGAGGGGCTCGTCAGGCTGATGGAAGCACCGCCGTCGGCCGGGGCGGTGCGCACGGTGAACCTGGGCAGCAACCATGAAATCGCCATCCGGGCGCTGGCGGAGAAGATCGTGGCCCTGACGGGAAGCCGCTCGCGGATCGTGCACACGGCGGCACGGGCCGACGACGCAAGGCGGCGCACGCCCGACATCTCGGCAGCACGCAGGGAGCTGGGCTGGGTGCCCCGTACACCGCTCGCGGAAGGGCTGCGCCGCACGATCAGCTATGCGGAAAAGGAGTTGGCGGACAAGGCCTACGCCGGGGTAACATGGGCAGAGATGAACTGAAAAAGAAGATAGAATGACAACTACGGATTTTGACAAGATCATCTGGCGGGACGCGCTGACATTCGTGGACTTTTTCGCCACATGGTGCGGGCCATGCCAGATGATGCACCCCGCCATCGACAAGTTCCAGCGGGAGATGAACGGCCGCGTGGATGTATACAAGGTGGATATCGACGACCGCGGAATGCTGGACGCAGTGCACCGCTACAACATCATGTCGGTGCCGACGCTCATGTTCTTCCGCCGCGGCGAAGTGCTGTGGCGCGAGAGCGGCCGCGTGGGTTACGACCATCTGGTAAACGTGCTGCGGGAGCTGGAAAAGCGCGAACAGGTGGCACAGCGATGAACTCCCGCGCGAAACAAACAATGCATGAAAGGGAGGCCTATGCCTCCAAACGCCAGGCGAGCTCCTCGTGGACGTAGTCTTCGGCAGGGAGCTTACCCAGAGAACCGGCTGCGCGGAGTACCGCCTGCCGGTTCTCCTCGTTTTGCGCCGCGACGGCCGCGAGCAGCGCCACCGCACCCTGAGCCGTAAGGCGGGCGGCGGGGACGGGATGCTGCGCCAGAGGCCGGGAGGAAACCTGCTGCCCGGCAGCACACGGGGAGGCGACATGCGGGTCTGCGGCCGGAGAAGCGCCTGCGGCGGCTGAGGCAATTGCAGCGGAAGGGGTGTCGCCAACGGAAGAATCGCCGGAAACAGGCGTGGCAGCTTCCGGAGAAGAGGCCTCCGTAACAGAAGCATCAGAGACAAAGGCACCCGGTGCAACAGAGGTATCCGCAGCGGCGGAAATTGCGGCGGCGGTCGCCTCGGTCATCGCTTCGGCCGGCGTTTCGACCGTCGCCTCGGCCGTTGCATTGCGGTGCACGGCTTCGACGGCCGGAGCAACCCATGAGGCCGTAAGGCGGGGACTGCGCGCGGCGGCGAGCAGGGCGGCATACTGCAACAACGCATCGGGCGAGGCGATCCACGCCGAGAACAGCGCGGGGAACGCCTCGGCTCGGCTCAGCAGGGCAAAAGCGGCTTCCTCGGCGATTTCGGAATTGACGATGCCTGCGGCCCATGCGGGGAACTCCTCCGGCGTAAGGCACGCCGGACATGCAATATGCAACGCGGCAAGGCGCAGTTCGCGGACATCCTGCCGGTAGAGGTAACGGGCGAAACCGTGGTCGGGCGCCTCTGCACGCGCTATCCGGCGCAATGTGGGCAGGCTCACCCCGTAATTCAGTCCGTAAGGCGTGCCGTAATAGCGCATCGAATCGGCTACGGCACCGTTACGCTCGCGGCGCAACTCCCTGAGCAGCGCCACCATACGCGACGTATAATCCATCGGTAAAAGCTATTTGCGGCGGGGAAGCGCGACGTTGATCGTGCGGCCGAACTCGAACAGCGGAAGCACCGCGCGGGCATACTCGCGGCCGCCGGCGATGACCGTGCAGACCGACGGGTCGGCCACGCGACAGGTCACGGTATTGGACTCCTTGGCCGAAGCCTCGACGGCGGTAGCCGTATTGCCTGAGGGTTCGATCTGCAACAGCACCATGTCACCCGAAAGGTCGCTCTCGGGGAGCAGCCCTGCGGCGGCGCTGAAACGGCAGACGATATACTGCTTCTTGTCGGATTGCGGATAGACCACATAGCGGCGGGTCTCGGTGGTGACGACACGCTTGCCCAGGAAGAGCTCCAGATAGCTCTGTTCGAGGCGTTCGATCTCGGCCAGGGCGGCTTTCAGCCCCTCGCCGAAGACATTTTCGCCCGCTTCGCCCGTGATGAGCTCGATACGGTGCCTGCGAAGCGAAAAGATCGTGTTGGCGGCTTCTCGGGCGGCGTCTTCCAACGCCAGCACCGTCATGTCGTTCTTGTCGGCCTGGAGGCGCGAAAATTCGTCCTCGGACGTGGCATGGGACATCACCGTGCGCGAAGGCTGGGCCGGGGCGGGCGCGTCGAGGCACGCCTTGGGGTCGAGCAGGGCGACCGAAGCCCCGGTAACAGCCCAGGATATCTTGTCGGTCAGCGGGGCGCGGACGCCGAGGAATTTCTGCGCATAGCGCGCATAGGGGCCGCTGAGGGTCACGTCGCGCTCGGCCGTGACGTCAACGGCCAGCACCGTGCGGGGCTGCGACACGACGATGCCGCCGGATGTTTCGTCGGCCCCTTGCAGGGCTATGTATGGGTTTTGCGCCGCGGCGCCGCCGCATACGACGAGGGCGAGCGCCAGAAGTCTGAGTTTCATGGGTTCGAATTTTTTAATCGCTAACGCAAATGTAACTTATTTTGTCGTGCTATCAAAATTTCAGGTAAAAATCGCGCGTCAGGGCACGGTATTCGGGGGTATACTGCTCGTGCACACCCGTGCCGATAACCAGCTCGGTGCGATCGGGAGCCGGGGCGGAAGACGTATGGACGAATTCGAGCAGCACCCGTTTGGCTGCGTGGCGGGGCGTCGTGCGCACGTCGGTACGACGCACCGGAAGCAACACGTCCCGGCAGATGCCGATGAAACGGGCGGCCTCGTCCGCAGGCAAGACCACGGCGAAGTGCCCCTCGTCGGAGAGCAGACGCACGACGGCGTCGCGCAGGTCGCCGAACGGCAGCCGCACGGCATGGCGGGCCGTGGTACGCCCCGCGTCGGGACAGGTGAGCGAACCGACAAAGAACGGCGGGTTGGAGACGACCAGATCGAACCGCTCCTGAGGCGCGAACTCCTGGACGGGGCATTGCACGAACGCTACCCTGCCGCCCCACGGCGAGGCATCGGCATTCTCGCGCGCCTGCGAAATGTCTTCCACGTCGACACCCGTGATCCGGGCCCCGGGGACACGTTGTGCCATCATCAGTGCAATAAGCCCTGTACCGGTACCGATGTCGAGGATGCGCCTGTCCGACGGACGCACCGAGACCCAGGCGCCCAGCAGCACGCCGTCCGTCCCAACCTTCATCGGGCAGCGATCCTGGCGTATGGCGAATTGTTTGAAGCGGAACATCGTCTCTATGCTTTGAGGTAACCGTCGATACCCGCTCCGAAGAGCGAGAAATCGTAACGCACAGGGTCGGCGGGATCGAACATGCGGAGCGAAGCGGTGGTCTGCTCGACGGCACGCCAGTCGTTCTGGCGGCGTGTGAGCAACCCCAGCGCACGGGACATATTGCCGGTATGGACGTCGAGCGGAATATAGAGCGCCGACATCGGGATGCGCGTCCACTCGCCGAAATCCACACCCCGCCCGTCGCTACGCACCATCCAGCGCAGGTACATGCAGAGCCGTTTGCAGGCGGCGCCCTTCTCGATGGACGAAAGATGTTTTTCGCAACGCGGAGCATGGTCGCAGCCGAAGAATTCGCGCCGGAATTCGGCAAAGACCGCCGGGATGCTCCGCGTCGCCTCGTAGCGGGTCTCGAAGAAACTACCGATGCCGCCGTGAAGCTCCTCCATACGACGCAGCGCCAGCACGAAGTCACGCAGGTCGCCGCCGTTGAACGTGCGGTGGGCATAGGACGAAAGCGAAGCCAACTCCTTCTCCGAGGCGTTGCGCACGAAATCCGCCGGAGCGTCGTCCATGCAGCGCATCATCCGGTGGCCGTTCGCCACGATCGCCTTGCGGTTGCCCCAGGCGATCGTGGCGGCGAAAAATCCCGCGATCTCCCGGTCGGCACGCCCCTCATAGCGGTGCGGCACCGAGATGGGGTCGCACTCGATAAACTCGGGACGGTTGTATTTGTCGTGGAGCCGTTCGAGCAGCTCCCTGAGTTCTGTATCCATAATACAACTGTATTTATGCAATGATCCGCAACCCCGGACGGCTTCGGGAACAGCCCGAAGCAGCCCCGCAACGCCGGGAAAACCGCCGGATACCGGAAGCAATGTCAGACGGCAGGGCACCCGGGGAACCCGTACGGCAACGCGAACCGCCCACCGGACGCAGCCTTACAGAATCCGGCCGTCGGACATCGTGATGCGGCGGTCGGCCATGGCGGCGAGGTGTTCGTCGTGGGTCACGATCACGATGGTCTGCCCCAGCCGGTCGCGCAGCTCGAAAAAAAGACGGTGTATCTCGTCGCGGTTGTGCGAATCGAGGTTGCCCGAGGGTTCGTCGGCCAGCAGCACGGCGGGGGAATTGATCAGGGCCCGGGCGATGGCCACGCGCTGCTGCTCGCCGCCGGAAAGCTGGCCGGGCTTATGGTCGCGGCGCCCGGCGAGACCCATCATTTCCAGCAGCTCCGCGGCGCGGCGTTCGACCTCCGCACGGGGGTGTTTGCCGATCAGCCCCGGGATGCAGACGTTCTCGAAGGCCGTGAACTCGGGCAGCAGGTGGTGGAACTGGAACACGAAACCGATGCGTCCGTTGCGGAATCGGGACAACGTCTTATCGCCCAGCGAAAAAACATCCTGACCGTCGATTTCGACCCGTCCGCCGTCGGGCCGCGAAAGCGTACCCACGATCTGCAACAGCGTGGTCTTGCCGGCGCCGCTGGCACCGACGATCGAAACGACCTCGCCCCGGGCGACGTCGAGCGAAACGCCTTTCAGCACTTCGAGGTCGCCGAAGCGCTTGTGTATATCGGTAACTTTAATCATCGGTCGGTTTTTTATCCAGTTTGTATTTCGCTTCGATCGCCCGTATCGACCGATCGACGTCCGCCAACAATCCTTCGATATATCCCTCCGGAAAATAATAGGGCGCTGTCAGCATGAATTCGGCAAAACACGGCACCGAGAAAATACATTCCCACCTCTCGTACATGTCCCCGGTATAGAAACGCTCCCGCTGTTTTTCGCTGAAGTCCTTGGACATATCGTTCTGGGCAGTGAGTTTTAACTGGTAGTACATCGAGATATTCTCCTCCAAATCGGCCAGCACGGCGTATCCCTGCGTAACGGCCAGCAGGAAGTCCTTGTCGGGCACCGAAGACATCAGGCCGGAATTCTTCAGCACCTCGAAAGCATCCCTGCGCGGATGGAAGAAATGGATCCGCCCGTAAACCGGATCGAAAGAGGCCAGCGTATCGGACGGTATCCGTTTCAGATCGCGGCGGTTGTCCGTCAAGAACTTGCAGGCGCGCATTTCCCATTGCTGATAGTCCCAGACCTGCATGAAATCCGCGCGGTTGGTTTCCAGTTCGGCATGTACCAGCAGCATCGTCGCACGCACCTCGCGCGCCACGCGCCAGCGTTCGATCAGCCCCGAGCCGGCGAACGTAACGACAATACCGATGATGACCACCGAGAGTTGCAGCGCGTATTCGCGCCATGTCCGTGCCGGAAAAGACTTGGATTTCTTTGTCATTGCCTCTTATTTCTGGACGCCCTGCCGTTCGAAACGGTATTTTTTATTTATGGAGGCGATCACATCGTCGACCGCCCGTATCATATGACCGAAATAATCGCCCCCGCCGAAAAAATAAGCGGAAGTGCCGATGAAAGCCGCACACAACGGGTCTTCAAAAATTACCTTCCACGACCCGTATGTTCCCATGGGAGCGAGCGAAAAGCCGGGAGTATTGACAAACAGGTGGTTTTGCGCATCCTGTTTCCGCCCGGAATACATAGCGACATTCTCCCGGAAATCGTTGAGCCGGTTATAGCATCCGAAAATATCCGCCAAGAACTGCTTGTCCCCCACCGCCGAAACGATATCCGAGGACTTGAGCACTTCGAGCGCCTCCTGCTGCGGCCTGTAGGACGGCAGGTAGCTCAAGAGCAGGCTGTAATGGGCCAGCGAATCGGCCGGAATGTCTTCCAGTTCGTCGTATTCCATGAACATCAGCATTCCCCGGCGGTCGTAGTCGAGGTTGCTGTAAACATCACGCAGCATTTCGCGGTTCTGTTCCAGCTCGGAAACCACCAACTGCATGACCGTTCTGACCTGTCGCTGGCTCGCCCAGCGGGAAATCAGGCCGGAACCGGCGAACGTAACGACGATACCGATAATGACCACCGATAACTGCAACGCATAGTCGCGCCATGTCCAGTTGAAAGCGGGCTTCCCGACCGCCGTCCCGGCCACCGGGCGGGAGCTCCCGGAGCGGCCGGAACTCCCGGCAGGGCGGCCTGACTGCGACCCGCCCTGCGGTTTGTCCGGCTGGACGTTGCGGCGTCCCCTCGGCGAGCGGGCCGACTGTCCGCCTTCGCGTTCGCCCTGCGGTCTGTTTTGCTGTCCGTCCTGCGGCCTTCCCCGTCGTCCGTCACGACGCCCGGCAGGTTTCCCCGCCCCGTTTTCCGACACCTTTTCCGCAGGTTTCTCCGCCGGATTCCCCGTTATTTTTTCATTTGGCATATCTCTCCGCTGTTTTGTACGTATGCATTGAAGATCCTCACCGTATCGACGGCTTCCCGCACGTCGTGCACGCGCAGGATCGCGGCGCCCTGCCGCAGGCACTCCCACCCCAGGGCTACGGTACCCGCGAGGGATTGGGCAGGGGTGGCGCCGAGCACACGGTAGATCATCGACTTGCGCGAGAGCCCCGCCAGTACGGGATAGCCCAGCGCACAGAGGCGGTGAAGCCCGGCGAGCAGTTCGTAATTCTGTTCCGTGGTCTTGGCGAAGCCGAAACCGGGGTCGAGGACGAGATGCTCGCGTGCGATCCCGGCGGCGAGCAGCGCGGCAACCCTGGCCTCGAAATAGGCGACGACCTCGGCCGTGATGTCGCGTTTGTAGTCCGTGAGCGACTGCATGGTCTTAGGGTCGCCCTTCATGTGCATGGCGATGTAGGGCACCCCGTATTTCGCAGCGACGGCAGGCATGGCGGGATCGAGTTCCCCGGCAGAAATGTCGTTGATGATCAGGGGGCCGAACCTTTCGATCGCCCGGGCAGCGACCTCGCTGCGGAACGTATCGACCGAAACGGCCATGCCGGGGGCCAGCCGCCGCACGGCCTCCACGCCCAGCTCCACGCGCCGCCACTCCTCCCCGGGGGATACTTCGTCCGCCCCGGGACGCGACGAGTAGCCGCCGACGTCGATGATCGACGCCCCTTCGGCTACGGCCTCGCGCACGCGGCGCTCGACATGCGGCGCATCGGGCATACGGCTGCCGGCGAAAAACGAGTCGGGGGTGACGTTCAGGATCGCCATCACCCGGGGCTGTGAGAAATCGAACAAGGGGTTATTTGCTGCCATGGCTGAAAATCCGGTCGAGTTTGACTACTGCTGGTTCGAGGTCTTCCTCGAAGATATTGACGACCACATAGTCCGCACGGGCGCTCAGCGCATCGTCGTCGAGCTGCGCGGCGATGCGGCGCACGACCTGATCGGCCCCGCACCCGTCGCGGCGGCAGGTGCGCTCGATGCGCAGTTCGCGCGGCGCGAGGACGGCGACCGTCTTGTCGACACAACCTTCGAGCCCTGCTTCGAACAGGATGGCGCTTTCGAGGATCACGTAGCTACCCTCCTGCCGCGCCGCCCAGGCATCGAAATCACGCATAACGACCGGATGCACCAATGCATTGAGGTCGGCCAGCGCCTGCGGATCGGCAAAGACGATGCCCGCGAGGTAAGCCCGGTCGAGCACCCCGTCACGGAAAGTCCCCTCGCCGAAGCGGCCGGCCAACTGCCGCCGCAGCACCCCATCCTCCTGCATCAGCCGTTTGGCCGCAGCGTCCGAATCGTAAACCGCAATGCCCTTCTGTGCAAAAAGGCGGCAGACAGTGCTCTTGCCGCTGCCGATGCCGCCCGTAATTCCTACTTTCATCATTCCTGTCCGTCGGGAAAATCTATCTCGGGAACCGCGTCGATAGAGGTTATCTTAATATCGCTGAATTTCACGGAAATCGCATTCTGCAACGACTGCGGGTCGATGATGATCCGCCCCTCATGCCCCTCCTCGCGCGAGCGCTTGTACTTGAGCGCCGAGAGCGGGATGCGCAGCGTCTTGTTCATGTAGACCTGGTAACCGAACAGGTTGGTACCGACCCCTTCGACGGTACACGTCACATCGAAAACCTGCCCGTCGACATCCACACGCACCTTCTGTTCGGTGGTGTAGATATAACTCAGTTTGGCGATATACCACAGGATGAACGATGCCATGAGCAGCGCCAGAAAGACCGGCGAGACATAGCGGTGCATCCACTTCAGCAAACTATCTATTGCACGTTGGAGTTCCATGACGCAAAGTTAAAAATAAAATGGACTGCACCAACCGTGCAATCCACTTTATTTGCATATTAAATAGTAGGTGTGTTACTCCTTGTCGATCTTGGCACGCTTGGCCATCAGGTCGTAAGCGACCGGCGTAGCGATGAAAATCGTAGCCACAGTACCCACGATGACGCCGACCGTCAGGGCGAAGATGAAGCCGCGGATGGTCTCGCCGCCGAAGAAGAAGATGGCGAGCAGCGTCACGAGCGTCGTACCCGAGGTGTTGATCGTACGCGACAGCGTCGAGTTGATGGCGTTGTTCACGTTATCCTTGAGGTTGCGCTTGGGATAGAGGCCCAGGTACTCGCGGATACGGTCGAAGACGACCACCGTATCGTTGATGGCATAGCCGATGATCGTAAGGATCGCGGCGATGAACGCCTGGTTCACCTCCAGGTTGAAGGGCACGAAACCGTAGAGCATCGAGAAGAGGCCGATGATGAACAGCGCGTTGACGGCCAGTGCGAGCGTGGCGCCCGATGCCCACTGCCAGCGCTTGAAGCGGAACGTGATGTAGAGGCCGATGGCGATGAGCGAGAACAACACCGAGTAGATGGCGTTCCAGGTCATGTCCTTGGCGATCGAAGGGCCGATCTTGTCGGCAGTGAGGATACCGTTGACGTCGGTCTGGGTATTACGGAACTGCTCGAAGGAGATGTCGTACGAATAGAGCGGCTTCAGGGCGTCGAAGATGATCTGCTCCACTTCGGCGGTAGCCTCGTCCGACGTGTCGTCGTAGCGGTACTGCGTCACGATGCGCATCTGGTTCTCGTTGCCGTACTGCTTCACCTCGAAGCTGATCGCCGAAGCGTCGGCACCGGCGTGCTGCGAGAACGCCTCGCCAAGGTTCTGGCGCACCTCCTCGGCCGAAACGGCCTTGTCGAAGCGGATCACATAGGCACGGCCGCCGGTGAACTCGGCACCGAGGTTCAGGCCGCGGGCCACGAACGAGATGCACGAAAGGGCGATCAGCACCACGGCGATCGTATAACCCACCTTGCGCACGCGGATGAAATCGAAATGGGTATTGTTCAGGAAGTTCTCCGACCACTTGCGCGAGAAGGAGATATGTCCCCACTTGGCGACGATCCACTCGATCAGCAGGCGCGTGATGAACACGGCGCTGAAGAACGAAGTGATGATACCGATGATAAGGGTCGTGGCGAAGCCCTGTACGGGGCCGTTACCGAAGATGAAGAGCACGATACCGGTGATGATGGTCGTCAGGTTACCGTCGATGATGGCCGAGTAGGCTTTCGAGAAACCGTCCTTGATGGCCAGCGAGAGCCCCTTGCCGCCGCGCAGCTCCTCCTTGATACGTTCGTAGATGATGACGTTGGCGTCGACGGCCATACCCATCGTCAGGACGATACCCGCGATACCCGGCAGCGTCAGCACGGCGCCGAACGACACCAGGACGCCCATCAGCAGGAAGACGTTGGTCAGCAGGGCGACGTCGGACATCCAGCCTGCGGTCTTATAGAACAGGCCCATGTAGAGCAGCACGAGGATGAAGGCGATCACGAACGAGAGCATACCCGCGTTGATCGACTCCTGACCCAGCGAGGGGCCCACGACGGTATCCTGGATGATCTTGGCCGGAGCGGGAACCTTACCCGAGTTGAGTACGTTGGCAAGGTCTTTCGCCTCCTGAATCGTGAAGTCGCCCGTGATCTGCGAGGAACCCTTGTCGATCTTGGTGTTCACGCGGGGTGCAGAATATACGTACCCATCGAGGACGATGGCGATGCATTTGCCGATGTTCTCGCCCGTCAGGCGCGCCCACTCCTGCGTACCCTCGCCGTTCATGGTCATCGACACCTCGGCCGTAGCGCCGCGCTGGGCGTACTGCTCCGTGGCGCTCGTCACGACCGACCCGTCCAGCGGAGCCTTGCCGTCGGGCGTGGAAATCTTGATGGCATAGAGGTAGTAGCGACCGTCGATCTTATCGTCGCCCTTGACACCCCACTTGAAGTCGATGTCGGCCGGGAAGAGCTCGCGCACCGCGGGGTTCGCCAGGTATTCGTTGACGGCAGCCATGTCGGCCTTATAGGCGGCACCGATGGCGGCACCACCCGCATAATTCGGGTCGAGCACGGCCAGCAGCGGGTTCTGCGTACGGTCGTAGCGGCCTGCGTCCACCTGCCCGGCAGCGGCAACGGAATCGGCGCCGATCTCGGCGATCAGGCCTGCGGCGTCGCCGGAAGCGGTCTGCTCACCGACGGCCTCGGCTTCGGCCGAAGCGGTCTCGGGCTGCGTGGCGGCGGGGAGCTCGGCCAGCTCGGCCTTGACGAGCTTATCGGCTGCTGCCAGTGCGGGAAGCACCTCGCGGGCATCGTAGGTCAGCCAGAATTCGAGCGACGCGGTACCCTGCAACAGGTCGCGCACACGCTGCGGCTCCTTCACGCCCGGCAGCTCGACCAGGATGCGGTGCGAGTTGGGCAGGCGCATGATGTTGGGCTGCGTAACGCCGAAATGATCGATACGGCTGCGCAGGACGTTGAACGAAGCGGCGATGGCGGCATCGGTTTCCTTCTTGAGGATTTTCTCGACGTCGGCATCGGAGCTTTCGAGCGTGATGTCCTTACGGTCGGGGCTGACGAAGATCGCAGCCAGCGAACCGCCGTTCGAAAGGCGCTGGTAGGCCTTCACGAAGTCGGAAATATAGTCTTTCGAGGTGCCGTCCTTCAGGGCCGCGTTGGCCTCGGCGATGGCGCCGACGAAGGCGGGATCGTTCTGGCTGTCGCCGGCGAGCGCCTTGACGACATCCTCGACCTGCACCTCCAGCATGACGTTCATACCGCCCTTGAGGTCGAGACCCAGGTTCAGTTCCTTCTCCTTGCACTCCTTGTAGGTGAATTTCTTGAACCCGAGGTTATAAACACCCAGATTCTGAACCGAATCGAGGTAATGCTGTTCGGCCTCGCCCTGCTGGTCGAGGGGGAACTGCGCGGCGTACTCCGACGCCTTCTTCTCTACGCTCCGCGTCTTGAACGTGAAGGAGAGCTGGTAAACACACGCAAGCGCCAAAAGGACTGCGAGTAATTTAATAGCACCTTTACTTTGCATTTGAGTTGAAAAATTTTGTTATTATTTGTTGTAATTATTGTCATTACGCATAATAGCACGCAAAGATAGGAAAAAAGAATTGAAAATCGGAAATAACGAATTAAGATTTGCGTCGGGAAGATAAAAAAACTGTAATTTTGAAGCCGTATGATAAAATATACGGAGTACAAGTACCACCTTGCGGCGCTCTTCAGCGTGGCGGTATGGGGAGCGACGTTCGTTTCGACGAAGGTGCTCATCGCCAATTCGCTGACCCCGGCGGAGATATTCCTGCTGCGGTTCGCCATGGCATACCTCTGCATCCTGCCCCTGTCAGGCAGGCGGTTGTGGGCATCGGGATGGCGTGACGAACTGACGCTCTCGGTGGCCGGAATCACGGGCGGCTCGCTCTATTTCCTGACCGAAAACATGGCGCTGGAATACGCCCCGGCCTCGAACGTCTCGCTGATCGTGTGCACGGCGCCCGTATGGACGGCCGTACTGCTGAGCCTGCTCTACCGCGGCGAACGGATGACGCGGCGGCAGGCCGCGGGTTCGGCGCTGGCGTTCGCAGGCATGGTACTCGTCGTCCTCAACGGCCGTTTCGTGCTCCGGCTCTCGCCCAGGGGCGACATGCTGGCATTGTCGGCGGCACTGCTGTGGATGGTCTATTCGCTGGTCATCAAACGCATCGGCGGCCGCTACCCTGCCGTATTCATCACCCGCAAGGTATTCTTCTACGGGCTGCTGACCATCCTGCCGGTATTTCTCTTCCAGCCTTTTTCGGTCACCCCCGAGGTGCTGGCACGCCCCGCCGTGTGGGGCAACCTGCTGTTCCTGGGGATCGTAGCCTCGATGCTCTGCTATGTCCTGTGGAACGCCGCGATGCACAGGCTGGGAGCCGTGCGCACGACCAACTACATCTATTTCAACCCGTTGGTGACGATCATCACGGCAGCGGCCTGCATCGGCGAGCGCATCACCCCCGCGGCACTGGCAGGCGCGGCACTGATCCTCTACGGCATGTGGCGGGCAGAACGGGGATAGGCGCGGGATCTCGCCTCAAAGGGCTATTTCCGGCAACTAACCGCGTAAACGGAATCAGGAACCCGAAAGACAGCCACACCAGCCAGGAAGAGCAGCACGGTGCAAACAGCAAACGTGGCTGGGCGGCCCATATACGCAGGGAGTTGGCAGGTATCCCAAAGATAGCGATAATAACCGGAAATCAGGATGCCGCCGGACAAAAAAAGGTGCGACCCGAAAATCCGGATCGCACCCTTGGGAATTTATATGAAAGCCTTGCGGCTGAAGTGTCCCGAACACTTCGAGTATTACTTCACCTCCTCGAACTCGACGTCCTCAGGCTGAGAGCTGTCGCCGCCATTCGACGCGCCGCCGGCATTGGCCTGCGACTGCGACTGGCCGGCATCGGCCCCGGGCTGTGCGCCCTGCGCCTGCTGCTGTGCGTAGATGTCCTGCGATGCAGCCTGCCATGCGGCGTTCAGCTCGGCGATGGCCGTGTCGATAGCCGCCACGTCGGCGTTCTTGTGCGCCTCCTTCAGCTTGGCCAGCGCACCCTCGATCGCGGACTTCTTGTCGGCGGGGAGCTTGTCGCCATACTCTTTGAGCTGCTTCTCCGTGGCAAAGATGTTCGAGTCGGCGGCGTTGATCTTGTCGATACGCTCCTTCTCCTCCTTGTCCTTGGCCTCGTTGGCCTTGGCCTCATCGCGCATACGCTGGATTTCCTGCTCGGTAAGGCCCGAAGAAGCCTCGATACGGATCTTCTGCTCCTTGCCCGTGCCCTTGTCCTTGGCCGAGACGTTCAGAATACCGTTGGCGTCGATATCGAACGTCACCTCGATCTGCGGCACACCGCGCGGAGCGGCAGGAATGCCGTCCAGGTGGAAGCGGCCGATCGACTTGTTGTCGCGGGCCAGCGGACGTTCGCCCTGGCAGACGTTGATCTCGACCGAAGGCTGGTTATCGGCAGCCGTGGAGAAGGTCTCCGACTTGCGGGTCGGGATCGTGGTGTTGGCGTCGATGAGCTTGGTCATCACACCGCCCAGGGTCTCGATACCCAGCGACAGCGGCGTAACGTCGAGCAGCAGCACGTCCTTCACCTCGCCCGTGAGCACACCGCCCTGGATAGCGGCGCCTACGGCCACCACTTCGTCGGGGTTCACGCTCTTGTTGGGCGTGCGGCCGAAGAACTCTTCGACGATCTTCTGGATCGCGGGGATACGGGTCGAACCGCCAACGAGGATCACCTCGTTGATCTGCGAAGCGTCGAGGCCCGCGTCGCGCAAAGCGAGTTTGCAAGGCTCGATGGTCTTGCGGATCAGGTGGTCGCACAGCTGCTCGAACTTGGCACGCGTGAGCGACATAACGAGGTGCTGCGGAATGCCGTTGACGGGCATGATGTACGGCAGGTTGATCTCCGTGGAGGTCGAGGACGAAAGTTCGATCTTCGCCTTCTCGGCAGCTTCCTTCAGACGCTGCAAGGCCATCGGATCCTGGCGCAGGTCGATCTGGTGCTCGGCCTTGAACGCCTCGGCCATGTAGTCGATCAGCACGTGGTCGAAGTCGTCGCCGCCCAGATGGGTATCGCCGTTGGTCGACTTCACTTCGAAGACGCCGTCGCCCAGCTCGAGAATCGAAATATCGAACGTACCGCCGCCGAGGTCATACACGGCGATCTTCATATCGCTGCTCTTCTTGTCCATACCGTAGGCCAGTGCGGCTGCGGTAGGCTCGTTGATGATACGGCGCACCTTCAGCCCGGCGATTTCGCCAGCCTCCTTCGTAGCCTGGCGCTGCGAGTCGGAGAAATAGGCGGGAACCGTGATGACAGCCTCTGTAACCTCCTGTCCGAGGTAGTCTTCGGCCGTCTTCTTCATCTTCTGCAGGATGATGGCCGAAATCTCCTGCGGCGTATACTGGCGGCCGTCGATATCGACGCGCGGGGTGTTGTTGTCACCCTTGACGATCGGATAGGGGGCACGCTCTATATCGGCCGTAACCTGATCGTAGCGCTCGCCCATGAAACGCTTGATCGAAAAGACCGTACGTTTGGGGTTGGTGATGGCCTGACGCTTAGCCGGGTCACCCACCTTGCGCTCGCCGTCCGCCGTGAAAGCCACCACAGACGGGGTCGTGCGGTGTCCCTCGGAGTTGGGAATAACCACGGGCTCATTGCCCTCCATCACTGCTACGCAGGAGTTCGTAGTACCTAAGTCAATACCAATAATCTTTGCCATAATCGTATATAAGTTTAATGTTATTTTTTACGTTGCCTTGTGCCCCGCCCCTTCGCCCTGCGGTTCCGGCTGCCGGTCACGCCCGTAGATCGAACAAAGGTTGTACCAAACGGCAATCCCTGCCAAATTGTCAGCATAATGGCAGAATTCCCCCGTACGACCGTCCCGGCAGCTCCGGCCCAGGTGTTATTTTGGCAGAAAGGCCGGGGCGAAACGGAATATGCCAAGCGGGAGGACGGCAAAAAACAGGAGGGCGGACAAGGGCACCCGGCAACTACACGGGCAACCTGCAGGGGCGTCCGGCAGGGATGGGGAAAAGCAACCGGGGAAAGGAAGGGTCACCGAAAAACAAGGGCGACAGGAAAAACAAGAGCCGCCGGAAAGGAATAAGGGAAAATATCGGCAAAAACAGGGAGTGCCGGCGAAGGCAAGAACTGCGCGAGGGGAAGTTGCCGGGGGAAACAGGGCAGGCCGCCGGGTGTTTTTAGAGCGGCAATCGGGGTGATGCCACGCAGACAGGTATGCAGGAGCAAACAGTAAAGAAAACAGAAACATGGATGCCTCGGGGAGCGGCGACAACGGTAAATACTGCGGAAAGACATTGCGGAAGCCGGACAATGCGGACGGCAAGGACGATACGGATGATACGGATGATACGGAGCAGTGCGGACGGTGCGAACGGTGCGAACGGTGCGAACGGTGCGGACGGTGCGGACGGTACGAACTGGTGCGAACTGGTGCGAACTGGTGCGAATCGGCAACCCGATGGACTGGCAGACGGGGCGGAGAAAGCGGAGAAAGGATAGAGCGAAAAAAACAGGCCTGCGAAAACGCAGGCCCTACGACCCGGCCCGAAAGCCGGACTAACTCTTAACAACTATTTGTTCTGGTCGCCAAGGATACGCATTGCAACATCGAGGATCGTCGTGTCGTCCAGTGTAACGACTCCACCGTCCGGGCCCGGTTCGAAATGAACCCCCACGCACTCCTTAGCCTCGTGCTTGCCCCCGAAATAATTGCGGACGGTTTCTACGTCGAGTCCCAGTTCATCTGCAATGCGTTGCGAGCTGCCGCTGGGCAGCCTGTCCTTGATGCGGCGCAACTCGTTAAATGTGATAATCATATCCGTTGAATTTTAAGTTGAAGTTCTGCATCACTAAGTTAATACAATTTTGCGGAACTGCAAAATTTCTGCCTTAAAAAGTGAAATAAAAACGTAACATGAACGGAACAAAAATAAAACCGCCCCTTCTATTGCGGCTGACTGTTTTCGAGATACCGTTCTGTAAATCAGAACGGTATTTTTATTGAAAAGAGCAAGGGTTACGAATTGGTGACGGAAGTCTTACATTTTGTTGCACCCTTATACAATATATCCAAGAACTCACGACAAAGATAGTTAAAATATTCTACATAAGCAAATTAACGAATATAAAAGCATTAAGTACTATTTAAGCATATCCAACTCGGATATGCTTTTTTGTGCTACGAGCGGGTTGATTATTTAGTTGCCTGTTTTAACTAAATTATTACTATCGGAATGTTTCCTATCATTGCATCGTCTAACCAACGATCATTGTAATGAAGCCATTGAAAGGTAATCCGACTCTGCGTTTGTTACGTCTGGTATTGCGACGATTCAATCGTCTCGAACTACTCATCCAAAACAATTCTCGACCTTTACCCGATGACCTGATCGACACTCCGGCAGTCCGCATGCTTACCCGGATGTCCGACCGTACCCTCTCCCGTCGTCGAAGCGACGGCACGATCCCTTATGTCAAGCACGGCGGCAAAATCTATTACAGCAGATCGCGCGTTCTCGAAGCCCTCCGGAATGAACCCAACACCACATCAACCAATAAAGTAAAGAAGTCATGAAAAAGATGATTCTTATCGAGCGAAGCAAATTCGCTCTGCTCGTTCGCAGCCACATGAAAGCCTCGAACATGCTCCTCGTATTGCAGCATGTCTGCCGGGAGCGCCGTATTTCTCTTTCGATGACGCAGGAGGAAGTCTGCCAGCTCATCCGACTCGATCCGGATTTCGTCGAGAAATACAAACGTCGCGGAAAACTCTGTCCCGTCGAGGATCAGGATGGCAAGCAATATTATAATGTACTGGATTTCATCAATCTGAAAGACATGCAGGAGAGTAAGCGTATTTTCTATCAGACGATGGAACAAGCGGTGCCGGATACGGCGATTACGATTGATCGGGAATAACCACTCAAATTCAACGAGGCTGCCTAACAAATTTTAGACAGCCTCGCTTTTTTATAACTTCGGCCCTTTGGCCTTCATGTTCGTCGCGGACCGCACGAGAAGAATATGATTGCGAATAAAGTCCGATTCGGGCGGAGGCACGACGTGCTCCCGTTCTTTCGGAGGTTCTTCTTGGTTCCCGGATGCCGCAGAAAGCGGCTCTGCCTTCGACGGTCTGACGACCTCGTCCACCACCTCCGCGTTTTCGATCTTCGACTCATTGCGGTTATCAGCTGTTTTCGCCTGCATCTCCTGCTGCTTCTGTGCGATGTCGAGCTGAATCTTCCGAGTCAGCGACTCTGCCTCGGCCTTGAGCCGCTTCAACTCCTCCTCTTTGGGCCATACGGCTGCGATCTGTTGCTCGAAGGTCGGAATGTCGCGGGTGAATTGCTTTTTCTCTTTCTCGTAGGTCGCCATTAGTGACGGTATCGTGTCGAGCGCCCGGATAAAGTTCGTCGCCGCTGTTTTCGGCTCCGCAGCCAGATGCCCGTTGTTGAACGTGTACTTGATGCCGTCCAACCCTTCGACCATGAATTTATTGACCGTGAGCGCCAGCCCGTCTTTCTGCATTCGCTCGGTGCGGACGAGAATGCGGAAATCGAACAGCGTGCCGATTTTCTGGTAATCGTCGCCGGTATTTACGGTGCGGTCGATCTCCACGAGGCGCTTGCCATGGGCGACAATATCCGCGGATTCCACGCCGTCGATCCGCAGGGGATTGGCCCGCTTGCCTTTGGCGTCCGGCGGCGCCACCTCGTTGATATAGTCCCAGTCGCGTTTCAGACGTTCGAGCATCGCATCCCGTCGTCCGATCTCCGCCGTGTAGCGCTGCAGTTGGCTCTGCGCCTCATGCCGGGTGCGCATGAAGATTGTCTGCTCGCTCTCCAGCGCCGCGATCCTGCCTTCGAGCTTGGCCTTTTGCAGCAGGTCGGTATTTCCCGACACCACGGCCATCCACTCCGCGAAGTTCATCCCCGAATCCTCGCTGATGGCCCCCTCGTCCAGCCGCCGCGCACCTAACCGGTTGCGCTTGAGCTGGTCGATGAACTGCTGTTTGTTGTGCAACAGATTCAATTTGTAGGCATCGAGCGTGCGTAGAACGGCATAGACATAGGCTTTGACCTTATTGCCGGCATACTCCTTGGCGACTATGTTGCCTTTCCGTGCGCCGCGGCCATTGCGCTGTTCCAGATCCATCGGCCGCCACGGAATGTCGAGGTGGTGCATGCAGACGATCCGTTTCTGGGCATTGACTCCCGTTCCGAGTTTCTGCGTCGAGCCGAAGAGCACCCGGATTTTCCCTTCGTTCATGGCGTCGAACATCGCCTGCCGCACCTTGTCGCTCGCGGCTTCCTGTACGAAGCGGATCTCCTGCGCCGGAATACCGTGGTCTTCGACCAGTTTGCGTTTGATCTCCGAATAGACGTTCCAGATGCCGGGCTTATAGGTCGAGAGATCGCAAAAGACCATCTGCGTGCCTTTCTGATCTTCGTATCGCCGATAGTATTCTGCGATGTTGGCGGCACTGCGGCTGGCCTTGTTGCCCGGCGAATCCGCATACGCGGGACTTATCAGCCGCATGTCGAGCGAGAGCTTGTTGGAGTACATCGTCACCAGCAGCATCAGGGCTTTGACCTCCCCGTCGCTCAGGTCGGTGCGTCCGATATGTTCGGGATCTCCCGTCTTGGCGAAGAGTACCAGCTTGTCCAAAAACGCCTGTTGATCGTCGGTCATAGGTATCTGGCATAACTCCTCGTCCAGCTCGGGACGGTCGATTCCCACGTCTGCGGCCGTGCGGTAGTCGGTAATCTCGTTGTAGAACATGGCCAGCTCCGGAACCTTGATGAAATAGCGGAAACGCTCTTTGGAGATCACTTCGTTGGTCACCGAAAACTCGAACTCCGATGTTTTCTGCGCGAATACCGCGGCCCACGCATCGAAGCAGGGAATGTCCTGTCGCTCCAGCTCTTTGGGACGCAGATACTTGAACAGCAGATACAGTTCCGTCAGGGAATTGGCGATGGTCGTTCCCGAAAGGAACGTCGCGCCGAGATCGCGCCCCGTGCGTTGCTGAATGGTGCGGATGGCGTACAGCAGGTTCGTGGCCTTCTTACTGCCGTCGGTATTTCCCAGTCCCGACACGCGGCTGTGGCGGGTGTTGAACATCAGATTCTTGAAGTTGTGCGATTCATCGACGAACAGATGGTCTATTCCCATCTGCTGAAAATCTACCGTATCGTCCTTTTGCGCGTCGATTGTCTCCTGCAACTCGTGGAGCTTGGCATCCAGATTCTCTTTGCGCTTCTCCAGACCGCGCAGAATCCAGCCGTCCACATGTCCGCCCTGCTTTTCGTAGGACGCCAGATTTTCATCTATGTCGTCCATCTCCTGCCGAAGAATCTGCTGCTGCACCTCGGCCGACTGGGGTATCTTGCCGAACTGTTCGTGCGTAAGGATGATGCAGTCCCAGTTGTTGTTCTTGATGTCGCTGAAGATCCGCAGGCGGTTCTCCGGCGTGAAGTCCTCCTTGCCTGGATAGAGCAGACGGGCATTGGGATAGGCCGTGCGGAAGGTTCGGGCGATCTCGTGGATGTTGGCTTTGATACCGATGATCATCGGCTTGCGGGCCAGTCCCAGACGGTGCATCTCATACGCTGCGACGCACATGATGAGCGTCTTGCCCGTACCGACCTCGTGGTCGCAGATGCCGCCGCCGTTCTGCTTGATCATCCAGATCGCATCCTTCTGGCTGGGATACAGGTCGTCGATGCCCAGCCCCCGCAGGTCGAGCCCCGGAAACTGCTGGTGGCTGCCGTCGTAGCGTGGACGGACATAGCAGTTGAATTTGCGGTTGTAGAGATCGGTCAGCCGCTCCTTGAAATCGTCGGGCTGCGCATGCAGCCATTCGACGAACGCCTGCCGGATTTCGGTGATGAGCGTGTCGGCCTTCTGCCGGGCCTCGAAGTCGGGAATCCGGATGGTCTTGCCGTGTTCGTCCTTGCCGCCGTCCTTGTTGATGTTGGGCAGCGTGTTGAGCATGGCATGATGCAGCAGATCCATACCGTCGTAGACCTCGAAGTCTCCTTTGACGACGTATTTTTGGGAGATCAGAGGGCTGTACCCGTGGTTCTCGATGCCGAAGGCATCCATCTTCGCCGAATAGCTTACCGATACGGGCACCTGAAAGAAATGCTCGCAGAAGCCTTCGTAAATATCGGTCGGTATCCATCGCTCGCCGAGGTTGAAATCCAGCTCCTCGAACTCGATGCGTTTGGGTGCGGCCTCACGAAGCAGCGCGAGCGAGCGGCAGCTGGCATCGTCGTCGGGATTCTCCTTGAGGTAATTTTCGATTCATTCGGCTTTGGCGACGACATTCCCTGCCGCGAGCCGTTCGCGGATTTCATACCCCTTGACCATCGGATTATAGAAAATGAGATCGCCCAGCTCGTCGATCAGCTCTTGCCGGGAGCGCGATGCGAGCGACTCCATATAGGAAAACTCCACCCGTCCGAACTTGTTGAGCGAGGCGGCCAGCGCTTCGGCCGCCGTATCGACGTGCTTGAGCTCGTAAGGATCGAACGATACGGGGCGTCGGAGGATGTCGGAGAGCTGTTTTCGGCCTTCTACGAAGCGTTCGAGCCCCAGCACCTCCCGCCCGCCGGGATCATTCAGGATGAAAGCGGCATTCTCCTTCTTGTTCAGATCGCCCAACAGAGCCGTGAAGTTCTCGTAACATCCGTTGAGTTTGCGCCGCAGACCCTTGTATTCGATCTCGTTCTGCATTTCGAGCCGGTAGAGCAGCTGGTAGGTATCCCGTAGCGGGATATAGCGTTCGGCCCGGTATCGGGACAAGGTTCCCAGCTCTTCGGGATGGAACGTACAGCCCTGTCGTGTCAGGCCGCCCAGACGCCCGACTTGCCCTTCGAACAGAACCAACGACCGCTCTTTGTAGTGCGGAAGCATCGTGCCGGTAAAGGGCCGCGGATCTTTATTCTCCGAAGCCGGCGTAGCGACTGCCACCGGTGCATCCGTTACCTCGGTCGGTTGTGCGAACAGATTCCCCTGCGTGAAGAGATCGGACATGCCGGTCGTATCCGTATTGCGCCCCGCTCGCCGCCGCTGTCCCAGCGGACGGCGGGCGATCGGAACGGCAGCAGCGCTGCCGAAAAGCGATGCGGCCGGAGCCGGTGCAACGGATGCCGGCTCCGGTGGCGCCACGGATTGCGGAGCCGCGACCCGATTTTGCCTCCGGGCGGTCGGCGGCTCGGTTTGCGCCTGCGGGATATGGAGCGGGCGGAGATATTGCGTATATCGTTCGGTTTCGAGGCGGGCTGCGAAATCATTTGCGAGGATTCCGCGCAGCCGCTCGGCGATCTGTTCCGGGCCTCCGTCGTAGTGCAGTACGAGAGCGGATTGTCCATAGAGACCTTTTTCATGCGAAACCGTCGTATGGATCGCGTACTTGAAATCCCGGTGGTAGTCGTTCAGGTAAATTCCGTTGTTAATTCGGGAAGAGGTGATGAACCGCTGCTCGTCGGGAGTAAGCTCCCGCTTTTCGCTCTGTTTCTGAAGAACGATGAGGTCGCTGGCCACTTCCGTACCGGCATACTCCGTAAAGAGGTTGTTCGGCAGCCGCACGGCCGAAACCAGCCGCGCATGCTCCATCAGATAGCGGCGGACGGGTTCGTTGCCGGGAGCGTCCATGACGCCCGCCGAGGTGACGAACGCCAGAATGCCGCCCTCGCGGAGCGTATCCAGACTCTTGATGAAGAAATAGTTGTGAACAGCCTTGAGCGCTTGTCGTCGAACCGGGTCGTCGCTCTTCCGAAAGGCAGCGTCGAAAATCCGGGTATCACCGAAAGGAATATTGGACGTCACCACGTCGAAATAACTGTCATAGGCCGATTCGATGGTTTGGAAACCGTCGATGACGACCTGTTCTCGTTCCCGGGCCAGTACGGAGAGCACTTGTCCGGTCAGCAGGTCTTTCTCGAAAGAGAGGATTTCGACTTCGCCGTCGGCGGTCTCCCGGAACGACGACGGGCAAATCCCGGCCCCGGCGCTGGGGTCGAGCAGCCTGCAGGGAACGACACCTGCATCCCGGAGCGCCTCGGCGAGTGCACGCACGATGGCCGGCGGTGTGTAGAATGCCGTCAGCGTAGAATTGCGCATGCTCTGCACGAAGTCTTTATACCGCTGTTCGCTGCCGGCATAATGGCGCAGCAGTTCGTGCAGTTCCCTCACCTGTGGGAAGAGTTCCCGGTCGGTCTTTCACTGCGCGAGGTCGTCGTCCGCAGCGGCCGGCTGCAAGACGCATTTCAACGCTCCGAAGCCGCTGTACGCAGCCAGGGCATCTCGCTGCTGCGGGGTAAGTACCGTCGATGGAGCGAAAGCGATACGCAGGGCGGCGATGTTCGCCTCCAGATGTTTCCTTTTATTGTATGCCATGCAGTTCGATGTGAGTTTGGATGAGTCCGGTAAGTTCCAATAGAAGATTTTTATAGGACGGGCTGCTCTCGAAGTCGTCGGTCAGGTCGTACATCTCGAATGCCTCTTCGCAGACGGGAAGCAGTTTCAGGCAGAAAGCAGTGCGCTGCCGGGCTGCGACCTCCGGGAACCATTCCGATACGACCTCGAAGATCGCATCGTATTTCGAAAAACGCAGGTCTTGGTACAGAACGGCGTTCGAGAGTTCCAGAGCCTCGTAGACGCTGTTGCCGTTGCGAACGGCACGTTCATAGGTCTGCGCCGCATGGTCGCTCCGCTCGGCGATGAAGTGTTTGTCGGGAAGCAGTTCGGGATGGCTTTCGCGCAAATAAGCGGTAAGAGTTGCCGCGAAGTACGGCAACTCTTTCTCTTCTACGTGTCGTTTCATAATGGCTAACCGATTTTCATGCCTTTGGGTTGTGCGCCGGGAAGCGACGGAAGACGCCGGCGGACGCGCTGGCGCGGACGCGGGTTCTCCTCGCCCAGACGCGAACGGTAATTGCGGGCGTTGTTGCCGAACAGGGGCCGGCCCGTGTCGCTGTAACGAAGGTCGGTGCTGATCGTCTTGCCGCCGACTTTCATGCCGGGGATGAAGACGACCTCGTGGTTGGCCAGCTTCGCCTGGATGTCTGTACTTACCTTGACTCCGAAAACCGTATCGTGGATGCGCAGATGCGGATTATTGTCGTTGCGGAACACCACGTCTCCGCGGTTGGCGTCCACGCGGGCATGGCCCGAGATGACCCGGCCGTCCTTGAGGTGGATGTCTTCGACGAGGATCTCCTTGCCGGAGCGCAGCGCCTCGATGTCGTCGCCGATCTCTTTGCCGTAAATTCGGGTGGGGAGCGTCAGCGCATCGACCGGAAGCGTCGTCAGGCGGTTCGTCGCCTCATGGACGCTGACATAACACTCGCACTCGCGGCCCGAGGTAAAATCTTTCATTTTCTTGGTGGAACCCAGATGTCCGTCGGTTTCGAGGCGCTCGATTTCCTTGTCCGTGAAGAGCTCCTTATACGGCGATATTTTGTACTGCGGCTCGTCCAGACGTGTGAAGATACGGAGTTGGACATTGCCCGCATCGTCGCGGATCGGCGAAATCGTGCCGAGGCCCAAATCGACCCAGCGGCCGTCCACCTTGTGTTTTAGCGGTACCAGTTTGTTGGGGATACGTCCCTTGAGGATGTCACCCATGCTTTGATTCTCCAGCAGGATTTCTTTGTTCAGGCCCAACGCCTGAATCTGATCCCACGGAAGTTCCCGTTCCTCGAACTTATAGCGGTCGGCGAACTTGGCGATACGCCCCTCGTTGTTGAGTTCGTAGTCGGAGACCTCTTTGGCCAGGGAGCCGTCCTGATCTTTGCCTTCACGGACTTGGATGATGGAGTCGAGGATACGGTCGAGTTTTTCGATTCCGATCCGGAAGAAACTTCAGCCCAGGTCGGACGGGCGTCCGTATTGGTTGCGAAGGTTTTCGAAAAAGGTTCCTAAAACCGTTCGGCTGTCGAACGAAAGGGCTCTGCGCCGATCGCCCGGAGCCGTGCTCACGGTGTTGAACTCTCCCGTTTGCTCGTTCATTTCGCTGACCAGACGCAGATCGTTCGTCTTTTTGTCGAGGACGGCCAGCACGTCCTTCGATAGCTTTTCCTGTTCTCTTGCCATAATGCAGATAATTAAATGAATAAATTGAATGAATGGTGAAAATCCTCCGCCAAGATAAAGCCTTTTTCAGTTCATAACACCAAAGGCGCCCCTTCTGGCGGGAAGAGGCGCGGGTTGGCAGAAAATGGCATACTTTAATGTAAAAATATCTTTATCGAATAGGGATGCTAATCTCTTGAAATTTACTCCTTGATAAATTTTTCATCAATATTAGTCACAACAACTTTTGTGCTTCGATATATTCTATTGAATCCTTTTGGAGCTTGGATAATACTTTGTGTTTATCTACTTTTTTAAGTTGTCCATTTTCTGAAATAAATGCACCTCTGCACTCCTTGAAAATTTTTTGTGCAGAATATCTCGACAATCCCATATTTTGCAAAGCGATTATTTCTCTGTTTTGAGTTCCATACTCTAAAAGCATCGCCCAATTTTCTCCGGCATTATCTTCTCCCAAAATATTTTTAACCATCATATGATAATGATTGAAATATTTTTCAAGCTGAAATCGAAGAACAATCTCTATTTCATCTATAATATTCCCAATTAAAGCATTTATATGTGTTTTGTCATTTTTATCAAAATCAACCAAATCACCATTATTTATTCGAAGTTTCCGATTGTGGTCATGGAAATAGTCAATAGATTCCGAGATAATTTGGTTCAAACTACTATTGTTGATCCATTTATTCATTAACATGGCAAAATATTTCAGCGAATTTTCTTTCCCGAGATATTTGTCATTCCAACTATATAGTTTATATAGTTTTGTTAATGTTTCTAAAATATTGGGATAGTTGATTTGTGCCGGCAATAATATATTACGCTTTTGAGCATGTAAATATTTCAACTGTTTATATGCGCTATTTTGGGTCTTCAGTTCTATTGATTCATTCGCAGACAATATCAAATATGGCGTTTCATTTTGAGCCGATTTAGATTTGGCCAATTCAATAATCTTCGTTTTGTTTCGTTCTATTAAAGCTGTTATTATAGGGCTTTTATACCCATTCTTAGGTTCAAGTGTATCTATACAAATGATATTGGCTATATATCTCAATATGTTCTGTTCTATATCTGTTCCAGAAATCTCTTGTTCTTGAATAATCTTCTCAATCTTTTTCAGATTATGGTCGATTCTTTCGTATATTGTTGGTACGAGTTGTATATCTTTTTCCTTGAAAAATGATGGCTTATCCCAACTTACATCTCCATGTTTAACACAAAACACATTTCCTTGAAGCTCTTTCGCAAGACGTCCTGCTCTACCTGCCAAGTTCCAAAAGTCAATAGGTCTTAAAATCTTCTTCGCTTTTTTATCATCTAAAATAAATAGATTTTGCGTGGGCATATTTACACCTTCCAGCAAAGTTGAAGTGCAGAAAATATATTTCAGATGACCGTCTCGATATAAATCTTCTATCAAATTACGGATCAATTGCGGCATATTTCCGAAATGGTATGCGATTTCTTTTTGAACCAAGTCTGCAAGGTAGTAATCGGGGTGTATATAAGCTCTGATAATAGACGCCGCTCGCTTCAACGCTTTATTGTCGGAGCATTCTATGGTCGCCGCAAGTTCTTTCGCATAACTAATTGCTTTTGATTTCGCATTACAATATATCAAATTGCTACGTTGTCCGAAGCGAAGCAATACATCATTGATGGACGAAATATCTGCCAATACCGGATGATTTATCGGTATGAATTCATCATTCAAACAATAGGATAATTCCTTCTCTAATAAATCTATGAAATATAAGTTTTGTGCAACTGGAGTTTCTTGCGTCTTAAAAGTATTTTCTGCCTTTCCATTTCGAAACATGGATAATAAGATCTCAGGATTGGAGACATTGGGCGAGGCAAAATAAAGTTTTATATCCGGATATTTTTTCAGCGTTTTTTCAATAGACGTATAGGTAGTTATACTGCGGGCGTCTTCCGTTTGTGCTAATTTGTGCGCTTCATCCACGAAAAGGAAACCTATCGAAGGATTCTTTTCCTGCGATATGTAACTGATCAAACGCTCGGGCGTAAGAATCAGAACATAATTGCATTGTTCATTTATTGGCAGCTCCGCGATATTTGAGTTGGTGACTATTTTATAATTATTGGTTTCCAACAATGCTCCCATTTCAGATTTCAGTTCAATGGCGTATTGATTTATCAATGCACGACTTGGAACCAATATGATAAAGTTTTCCTGCGGTGTATTTTGAATTGCACATCGCAGGAACGCTTTGATGACAAAAGACTTTCCCATAGAAGTCGGCCCGGAAAAACTGAATTCGCGTGATGAAATCAATTTCGAAAACAAATCGTATTGAATATCCGTAAAAACGTGCCCTACGCCATCGGGAACTTCCTGTATAAGTTTTTTTGCTTCATTCTGAACCGAGCGATCGAACGGCAAATTAGAGGTGTTATTATTGTCGGCTTCTAAATAAGATATAGCGGGGAAATTGCCCAAGTTACTATAAACAGCTTTTGCAACGGTGTGATAGTACACATTATCCTTGTAGTAAGGATTTAGATAGGTAATGATTTTATATGCGTAATTACGCGCATCCGAGATAGAAGAGGTCGATAATAAGTCTGCAAATCGCAATAAGTCGCGAATTTCTTTTTCGGTATATTTTTCTTCGGTGTCAATATTCAATGTGCGCAAAACAGAACGTTCAACGCACACTCTGTATAATTTTAGAAAATATGAATCCGAAATAATCGTTTGGGCTATCTGATTTGCAACTGTCATCTTCCATCTATTTTTTTAATTCAGCAATCATCTTTTTTCTCTGTTTCTTAAGCTCGGAGAATGGAACGATGTATATGTAGAAACTATATCCTCTGAAATCGTCTTGTTTAATATGATCATTTATCGTCGGAAGAATGGCCCGCACTGCGTTCTCAACTTTCTCATAGATAGTTTCTCTGAAATCTGCATTATTTAACTTCCGTTCATCATCCGTAATCTCGACATCGAATCCCAGAAATATCCCAAATGAGTGGTCGATATTTAGATCCTCATCATTTTCTCTTGGGATCAGCAATTTTTTCAGCAGGTCTACAGAATGTTCATCATGCGCCTCTTTTAAGAAATTTGAATTGACGAGTTGAATTTCATAGCGCAACTTATTCAAATCCTCTTTCAAAAGATTTTTCAAAGATTCAAAAGCCTTCTTTACGCCTTTTTTTAAGTCGGAATATAGTTTGGATTCACCGAATATGAATTGGAATGTATTGTCATCTATTTTTAATAGATGAACACCGTCCGCCCCATTTACATAATGGTTTGGATCGGTCTTCAATTCAAGTTTTGTTAACAGTTTAGGTGCTTTCAAGTGAGCCTCTAACATGGTATATAACAAAATCTCACCCAATTCTCCATCATTGCTCTCTGCCTTTCTTAAACGTTCTTTCGCTTTGGATACAAGAGTAGTGTATTTCTTTTGGCTGCACAATTCATCATATGCGCTTCGGGAAAGAGCATATGCCGTTAGAATATCTCCAAGCTCCTCTACCAAAGTAGCATATGAAAACGCATTATTCGATATTTTCAATGAGAACAAGTTCAATTTATTCCCATTCTCGATTGGTTCGTTTTCAAAGATTTTATGGAAGAGGTTCAAGAATTTTTCAGGAACATCAATTCTTAACGGCATAACGCATCTATTTATATTTTACCACTTTATGATTTCTCCGGCCGAAGTTTTCATATTCTTCTCTCCATTATAGATCGCAAAGCATTGTTCTGGGTTTGCTCCCGATAGCTTAGCCCATTTGGCGATGCCCTTGAAGAAATCCGGAGAATAGGTCGCTCCCGATTTGATTTCGTAAGCGTACGGCTTGCCGTCGATATATTGCAGCAAATCAACTTCGTTGCCGGTGCTGTCGCGCCAGAATGTTAGATTGGGTTCTTCCCCCTTGTTATAGGCTTGTTTCACGAACTCGTTAATTACAAGATTCTCGAACAAACCGCCTCGTAAAAAGTGTGTCGATACCTGCTCGGCTGTCCGTATGTCCAGCAACGAGCACGCCAAGCCCGTATCGTAGAAGTAGAGCTTCGGGGTCTTGACCAATCGTTTGGCGTAATTGTTATGATCGGGTTTCAACAGGTAACAAATGTAGCTTGCCTCCAATACGGAAATCCAAGTCGAGATAGTCGAAACGGCAACGCCGCACTCATTGGCCAGCGACGAAAGGTTGAGCAGCTGTCCGATACGCCCTGCACACAGTTTAATGAAGCGAATGAACTTGCTCAGATCGCCGATGTTCTTCATCAGACGCACATCCCGTTCTACATAGGTTTGGATATAAAACGGGTAGTAATCCGACGGTGCTATATCCTTATCATAAAGACGAGGATAACCTCCGTTGAAAATCTCGTCATCGACTGTCCGTGGAAGTATTTCGCTCTCTTTCATCTCCGCATGAGAAAACGGCAGAAGTTTCAGTATGGAGGTTCTTCCGGCCAACGATTGGTTGATATTTTCCATCAACAGGAAATTGTGCGAACCGGCCAGCAAATATATCCCCTCGCGTCCCTCTTTATCCGTATGCGTCTGGATATAGGAGAACAGAGCCGGAACCCGTTGGGCTTCGTCGATAATCGTTTTGTCCGGATAAGTCTTAAGAAAACCTCTCGGATCATCCGTTGCGAACAAACGCATATCGGGGTCTTCAAGCGAAACATATTTATAATTGGGAAAAGCATGACGCAGCAAAGTCGATTTACCCGACTGCCTGGGGCCGGTCAAGGTCACTATTGGATATTTTTGCGTAAGTTCTGAGAGCTTTTTATGCAGTGTTCGTTCAATCATACTCAATCCTTTTTTTGCAAATTTACGATTAAAAAATAAATTTGCAAATATGCTGTGGGCGGAAATAGATCTTGTACAGGGTTGTATAAGTATGAGCGTATCTAAATTTGTAAAATAGAGCATAGCGATTTTTTCAAAAAAAATCGCTATGCGAAATGGAGATTTTACCAAACCACTATCTATTCGGATTTCTCTAATAACTTTTCCGCCAATTTTTCGTCCTTCTCTATCCTCTTCATTTCAGCTTCGATGATGTCGAGCGCATCCTGCTTGATGCGGCGGTAATTCTCCTTGATCTTCTCCTGCATGATGTCCCGTCCGGCGGTGTCGAGGAATGACGATATTTCGGGGATCGGTTTATACTCCGCCATTTCTTTTTTCACAGCTTCGTTGTCTATGACGATCCGGGCATGGAAAATTTTCTGCTCGATCTCCTCTCCGAAGTTGTCGCTCACGGCTCCGACGAACACGCCCTGCGAGAGCGTCGAGATTTTCGACGCAGGAATAAGACTGTCGAGCTGGGTGTTTATCGACGTCGAGGTATCGCTGCGGTTGATGCTCACGGACAGTCGTTTCTGCACGATCTTTCCGAATCGTTCGGAGAGTGTCCGGGCCGTTTCTCCTACGACTTGTCCGCTGAAGATATTGCCTACGGTATTCTGAATCACGGCGGCTTCCTTGTCTCCGTAGTCGCGCTTTAGCTGGCTGAAATCCTGAAAACCCAGACACACGGCGACCTTGTTGGAACGCGCCGTTGCGATCAGGTTGTCCAGCCCCCGGAAATAGATCGTCGGCAGCTCGTCGATCACCACGCAGCTTTTGAGCTGCTTCTTGCGGTTTATCAGTTTGACGATGCGCGAATTATACAATCCGAGTGCCGCGCCGTATATGTTCTGCCTGTCGGGATTATTTCCCACGCAAAGAATCTTCGGTTCCTCGGGGTTGTTGATGTCGAGTGTAAAATCGTCTCCCGACATGACCCAGTAGAGCTGCGGGGAGATCATGCGCGAGAGGGGAATCTTCGCCGAGGCGATCTGCCCCATCAACTGCTCTGCGGCTCCGCCTTTCCATGCATCCACGAAGGGCGAAAGATAGTTCTCCAACTCCTCGTGAGCCATCAATACGGTGAATAACTCTTCGTAGGGTTTGTTCAGCAGCTCGATGGCATGGGGAAAGGTACAGTATTTTCCGCCGTCGTAAATCTTCAGGAACCAGATGATCGCCGCGAGCAGCACGATCGGCGATTCGACGAAGAAATCTCCCTGCTTCTGTATCCACGAACGGTTGAGATTGAGCATGATGACATAGCTGGCCTCGTATGCGTCGGTGATGTCGGACATGAGATTCGGCGCGAGCGGATTGCATCGGTGAGAACGGCGCGGGTCGTCGAAATTTATGACATAGAATTTCGGCGGCGTCGCTCCGTAAGCCCCGAGGTTCTTGCGCAAATGGTTATAGGCGATAACCGACAGGTCGTCGAACTTGAAGTCGTAGACGTAGAGCGCATATCCCTTTTCGATGGCCTGCTTGATGTAATTGTTGATGAGGGCATAGGATTTTCCCGAGCCGGGCGTTCCTAAAACGATACTCGCCCGGAAGGGATTCACGACGTTGATCCATCCGCTGTGCCTGCGTCTCCGGAAGACGAACTCGGTCGGGAAGTTGAACGAATCGTCGTTTTTCAGCAGGCGTGTCTCCTGCATGAAACTCTCGTTTTCGGCATTGAACGGATCATCCGTCATACGGTTTTTCAGCAGACGGCTGCTCCATAGTCCGGCCGCCAGCATGCCGAGGAATCCCACCAGCAGCGTCGCCGTATAAAGCGCCGCCCGCAGGGTCGTCACGACATTCATCCCGAGCAGCCAGCCGTTGCCATAGAATAGCAGTATGCCGATGCCGCCTGCCGCGGCGATATGCTTCCACGATATTTTCTCGTCCTTCACGCCACGGTTTCCCATGCACGACAATGCGAGAAATACCGTGCAGAAAAGCTTGGTGCAGAGCGGCGATGAGAACAAGGCAGCCGTCCGCTGGAAATTTTGCAGGATGCGATCTACGACAGGGAGCGTTCATCCCGCCTGCGTAAACCACTCGTAACAGAACCAGTAGATGTGAATGGCGAGAAACAGAAAACTGATCGCCCGCATGAAATCCGCGACTTTGGCCAAGCCGCGCAGATCGTCTTCTTCTTGCATGATCGTAACGTATTGAGATTGTTAAATTCTTTTCCGGATTTTCCGCCGCCGCTTCTTCCTGCGGGGGAAGAGCCGGTATTCGGGAGCTGTTTCCCACTCCTTTTCGGGCGTATATTCCATGAGTTCGCCTATTACGTCGGGTATCGAAACGTAATGGGTCTCAATGTACTCCTCGAACTCTTCGACCGAAGATAGTCCCGGCAGGGGCGGTTCGAGGGGCGGCAACGGCCGTAACTCTTCCTGTATGGGTGTGGACGACTCTTGCTCCCGACCGTTGAACCACGCCTCGAAAGCGTTGGCCGCATACTCCTTTCCGAGCCGAGAGCCGTTGAACACCTGATGTGTCGTGCGGTCGATGAAGGTGACGCCGTAAATCCGCCCGGCGTCGTTCTCCCGGAAAACAGCGTCGATACCGTTCTCCCGAAGTTCGGCCGTGAACGCTTCGCGGTCACGGCCTCCGCTCCGGGCACGGTCGATCTCGCGGCGTGTGCGGTCGAGCGTTTCGGGATGTTGCCGAAGCCGTTGTTTCGAGGCGTCGAATTTTTCTTCCAGCGCCTTCCATCCGAAAAAATCGCCCAGCCGGGACGCTTTGACCGCCGCTCCCGTGCGCTGCCCGTCGTCATCGAGCACGTGGTAAACGAGCCCCCGATACGGTCTGCCTTGCACGTCGCCTCGGATCTCTTCGGCTGCGACGCCATAGCGTTCGAGCAGCGTGTTGAACTCCGCGAGGGACTGGAATCCGTACTGCTGCTTGAGCGTCATCACGACGTTACGCAGCTGATGCTTCAAATCGCTCCGACGGTAATCGACCCGGCGCAATTCTTCCGGTTCTGTTTGCACGCCGCCGTCTTCGGGCACATGCAGACCGTACTCGTATTCCAACTCTCTGCAAACCGCCATGGCGCGCCGCAGTTCGTTGTTGTGGTCGATCTTCTGGCCCTGCTCGTCCACCCTCACCGAGACGATGTGCATGTGTCGCCGTGCGATGTCTTCGTGCAGAAAGACGACATAGGGCTGGCGACCGTATCCCATGCGTTCCATGAACTCGGCGGCAAGTCGCGTGAGCTGCGCTTCCGAAAGCCGGTCTTCGGGCGAGGGGTTGAGCGAGAAATGCACGACCGGTTTTCGGACACGGGGATTGAGCGCCGTGTAGTACCCGAAGGCTTCCGCACACTCCTCGATACTGAATCTGCCGTCGCTGCGTTCGGGTATTCCCTGCATGTATAATATCCGGCCATCGCCGGCTTCGACCTTAATGCGGTTATACTGAAGTACGCCGTAGACGTTGGCCCCGGAGTTTACTTTCGGCACCATTGCAGCAGCTCCTTCGTAAGTTCGACGACCGCCTTCACGAGTTGTTCCAGCCGTTGCGTTTCGAGCGTCAGACGGTAGAGATAGGCCAACGCTTTCTTATCGCCGAAGGTCGTGTGTATGGCTTTGACGCACTGGTTGTAGTTCACCCCGACAGCCCGGAACTGGGCGTAAAATCCCGTCAGCCGGACATAGAAATCGTAGGTGTTCTTGTCTCGAACGACGACCGTAAAAGGTCATCCGAAGATGCGGTGGCAGATGAAATCGGCTTTATTTTTCATTCCGGAGTGTTCGTACATGCGCAGGAAACGCTCGTTCTGCTCGCTTGTCAGGCGAACGTAATAGCGGTGTATGCGCGGATCGTCGAGGGCTTTGCGGCCCGCGGCGGAGGTCGGTTTATCGGCAGCATCCATAGGGCATCGGTGTTTTGAGGTTACGACTCGGGAGTAACCGTCCGCCGCGCCGCAGGTCGCGGCGGCACTTTCGGCGGCTCGGAATATTCCGAGCGGCTGAAAGTACCCCTTGCTATATGCAGGCGCATATAGAAATCCGGCCAAGGGCCGGATGAAGGTGCGCGCCTTCGGCGTCGCGGCGGGATTACTCTTTTCGGAGGCAAAGGTAGAGCGTTTTATCTTATGTTGTATCAGACATATACCTGCCAACGGACGCCGATACGCGTCTTTGGGCGCCACCCGTTTTCGGAGCCGCCGAACGGGGGCGTTTTCTCATTTTCTTTGTGCGCGGATCAGTACTTACGAATCTACCTGCCCGCGTAATCTCTTACTCCCGTACATCCGTCATTGCGCGGCTATGCGGATACGGATATAGATGTCTGCATAGATGCCGAAGTTTGTATGTGACAGCTTATATCCGTATCTGCCGACAAAAGTATGTGAATCCGCAAAGGCGTATGAATCGCCGAAGATACGTAAATACGCAAGTACGTATCCGCGTATCGGAACAAGTTAAATATTAATCGCTTAATTATTTTTGTATGGAACAGAATCCGTTGTGCATCGCTTTCGCCTCCCAGAAAGGGGGCGTCGGCAAATCGACCCTCACGGTGCTGGCAGCCTCGTGGCTGCACTACCTGCACGGCATCCGCGTCGCGGTGGTGGACTGCGACTACCCGCAGCACTCCATCCTCAAACTCTCGAACCGCGACAAGGCCGTCGTGCAGTCTTCGGCGATCTACGGCAGACTCCTCGTTTCACTCGCCGAGAACAAAGGGGTGAAACCTTATCGTATTCTCTGCTGCAAACCTTCCGAGGCGATGTCGGAATGGCGGAAATGGGCCGCCGTCGCTGAAGAACGATACGATGTCGTGCTGTTCGACCTCCCGGGAACGGTGGGCAATGAAGGCGTGCTCTCCACGATCGTCGAGTTGGACTACCTTTTCATCCCGATGAAAGCCGACCGGATCGTGCTGGAAAGCACGCTCAATTTCGCCTCTGTTCTCAACGACCGCCTGATCAAGACGGGACGGGCGCATCTTCGGGAGCTGTTCCTGTTCTGGAACTTGGTGGATCGCCGCGAGCGGACGCCGCTCTATGAGCAGTACGAGAAAGTCCTCGATCAGTTGGGGCTGCGGCATCTGCGCACGCATATTCCCGTGCGGAGCAACTTCAACAAGGATATTCAGGAAACGGGCGGCCCGGTGTACCGGTGTACGCTGCTGCCGCCCGACCGGGCTTTCGTCGCCGAGTGCGGTTTCGACCGCCTGATGATGGAGATCTGCGCCGTACTGAAACTTCCGTCCCATGAGTAGGAAAGTACCTGTCCGGCAGGAGCTCGACGAAGAATACCTGCGCAGCCTGATGGCCGGCCCCGAACCGGCTGCCTCGGCGTCAGATGCCATAGCCCCGGAGCCGGCGGAAGCGTCTGCTTCGGAGCCGCGCGTCAGGCGTTCGGATGCGGAAGACTATGCGTCGCGGTTTCTGAAGAATACTCCTTCCGAAGCCCGGCAATGCGTCTATATCGACCGGCGGCTGCACCGCAAGATCACGACCCTCGTGGGCGTTGCGGGCAACCGGCGTTTTACAGTCGGGAACTTCATCGACAACGTATTGGAACAGCACTTCGAGCGGCACCGGACGGAAATACGGTCGCTCTGCTCCAAAGGACTCAATAAAATTCTATAAGGATGACACCCGTTATGAAAATCACGGAAACCCTCGTCGTGCTGTTCCTTGTGCTGTTCTGCTACCTGTTTCTGGATAAGTTCCTCTTCCGGGGCGAGTTGGGCGAGATTTGCTTCGGGCCGACGTGCCGGGCGCTGGCGCGTTGGTATCGGCGGCAAGCCGACCGTCTCGACCCGCCGCGCCGCCGCAGGCGTCGGACGGCGGCCGTTCCCCCTAAAGACGATGCGTTGGTCGTCACCCGGGACTACGGCACCGGTCAGCGGACGCCAGCACGCGCCGTGTCACGCCACTCCCGACGCAAAGGGAACAATTCAGACAAGAGCGACCATACATTTGTACCGGCAAGCGACAGCGATAAGGAACATCGCGCCGTGCAAGCGACCGTTCAGGGGTGGATACATAAGGAACCTACGGCGCTCACCGCGGAGGAAGAGAACACCCTGATGCGCGAAGCTGCGACCGAAGAGGTGATGGACATAGGATGCGAAACGACGGCCCCGCCTGCCGGGACGCAGAGTTTCTCTCCGCAGCAGTTGGATTGCATCCTCGCCTTGTGCAAGGGGCAGGCCGTGCCTGAAGAGCAGCGGCAAACCCTGGCCGGAGTGCTGCGTGACATCCGCCATACGGAAGTGCAGCGTACACTCATGGACGCCATCTCCGGCGCCAGCCCGATCATCGCCCGTTATCTGGACGATGCCGAGAAGGAAGCGGCGCAGCGTATAGCTGCCGCTCCGAAATAGATTGTTCAACTTAAAAAATGCGAAGCTATGAAAGCTCCCGGATACTACGATTCAGGCTGACGGCAGGATGAGCAGCACGCATGAATCACGGGCCCAGCGCCCGGAGAGAAAATCTGAAGTCGAATTAAAAAACACAATCATCCATGAAAAGAAAACTCATTTTCAGTTCGGCATGAATCGCCGTATGACTGCTCGCCACGGTGCAGCACGCCGCAGCGCAGCAAGGCAACGGCATGGCCGGCATTCAGGAGGCTACGCAGATGGTCACGTCGTATTTCGACCCGGCGACCAAGCTGATCTACGCCATCGGCGCCGTCATCGGCCTGATCGGCGGAGTGCGGGTCTATCAGAAGTTCAGTTCGGGCGATCCGGATACGTCTAAAACCGCTGCGAGCTGGTTCGGAGCCTGTATCTTCCTGATCGTCGCCGCCACGATTCTGCGTTCGTTTTTCCTTTAGACGATGGCCGAATATCCGATCAATAAAGGCGTGGGCCGCCAGGTGGAGTTCAAGGGGCTGCGGGCGCAGTACCTCTTCCTCTTCGCCGGCGGCCTGCTCGCCGTTTTCATTCTCGTAGTCGTACTTTATATGGGCGGTGTCGATCAGGTGGCATGCCTTGTCGCGGGCGTGGGGCTGGGCGGTGCGCTTGTGGCGCTGACCTTCCGTCTGAACCGCAAGTACGGGGCTTACGGACTGATGAAGCTCCTCGCCGCACGGCGGCATCCGCGACGTATCGTCTCCCGAAAAAGTGTGGCAAGAATTCTAAACCGACATTAGAAACATGAATAACACCCTGAAAACCGAAACCCTCGAACGGAAATTTCCGATCTGAAAGGTCGAACACGATTGTATCCTCTCCAAAGACGCCAACATCACGGTGGCGTTCGAGGTTACGCTTCCGGAGTTGTTTACCGTCTCTTCGCAGGAATATGAAGCGCTGCACGGCGTATGGCTCAAAGCGGTGAAGGTGCTTCCGGACTATACCGTGGTGCACAAGCAGGATATTTTCGTTCAGGAGCAATATCGTTCCGACATCGGGAAAGATGATTTGAGTTTCTTGAGCCGGTCGTTCGAGCGGCATTTCAACGAACGACCTTTTCTGCATCATACCTGCTACCTGTTCATTACGAAGACAACCCGTGCGCAAAGCCGCCGTCAGAGCGATTGCAGTGTGCTGTGCCGGGGTACGCTCGTCCCGAAGGAGTTGCAGGACAAAGATGCGACGACGCGCTTTCTGGAAGCTGTGGAGCAGTTCTCCAGCATCGTCCGCGAGAGCGGCTATATCCGGCTGCGGCGTCTCGGAGCGGACGAGATTGCCGGGACTCCCGAATCTTCGGGAATCCTCGAACGTTATCTCACGCTGTCACCGTCCGGGAAGACTCCGTTACAGGACATGCGTCTCGATCCCGACCGGATGTGGATCGGCGACAAGGCGTTGTGCCTGCATACGCTTTCCGATCTGGACGACCTCCCCGGCAGCGTTCGTACGGATGACCGCTACGAACGCCTCTCGACGGAGCGTTCCGATTGTCGGCTTTCATTCGCCGCTCCCGTAGGATTGCTGCTCTCATGCAATCACATCTACAATCAATATGTGCGACAAGAGGTCGTGTAAGTAATTGTTTAACAATCAAATGAAGTAACAAATATCATTCAGATCAGATTAAACCTATTGTTCCGTCAATAGTAGCCTACGGTCACGTGCGTCGCTCAAAAGGCGGGGTGCGAAGCTGGCCGGACAAAGTAGCCCTTCCGCAAGGAGAAGCCCGAACCGCGAGGGAACGGCAACTGCTCTTAGCACAAAAGAGTCGGGGAGCGAGGCTGGGCGGTATGGTTAGCACAAGCGAACTGTTATAAGCGTCGTAATGTACGAACAAGCCAAAGTTGCTGAGAGGCTTGAACCAAAAGGTAACGCAGTCGGATAACCCTTTGTATTGTGGGGTTACACGGACAAAGCACTGCCGGCGCAACGGACAGAACCTAACCCGCTCATTTGTTACTTACGCGAAACTTGGTAAACCCGTATCTCTCCTGCCTTCGGGCAGGTAAGCCGACCGCAAGGAAAGCCGAATGAGGTGCGGGTATGGGAACGCAGAAAAAGCGAATGCCGTCCTGTAACGGGGCGGATAGGAGTTTCAACGTCACTCCGCCGCGAAAGCGGGCAGACTTCTGCGAGGTGACTCTTTACAAGAAACTATGTAGAACTTTCTAAAAGAAGGAATGCAAATGAACGAGATTAATTTATCGTGTGCGCCTGCTGACCGTAGGCAGTGGAACAACTGGACCGACATTGATTGGGTCAGATGCGAAGCTGCGGTTCAGAAGCTGCAAGGACGTATTGTAAAGGCTCAGAAAGAGGGTCGTCCGGGCAAGGTAAAAGCCCTGCAATGGACATTGACCCACTCGTTTTACGCCAAAGCGTTGGCGGTCAAACGAGTTACCTCTAACAAAGGTAAGAACACGGCGGGAGTGGATAAAGTTCTCTGGACTACTCCCAACGCAAAAATGGGTGCTGTCGCCGATCTGAAAAGACGTGGCTACAACCCGCAACCGTTACGAAGGGTACATATCAAGAAGAGTAACGGCAAACTCCGTCCGTTAGGAATACCTACAATGAAAGACAGGGCCATGCAGGCATTATACCTCATGGCTCTGAACCCGGTAGCAGAAACTACCGCCGACAGACACTCTTACGGCTTCCGTAGGGAAAGGTGTACGGTCGATGCGATAGTACAATGCCATACGATACTTTCAAAAGAGGTATCTCCGCAATGGATACTCGAAGGGGACATCAAAGGTTGTTTCGACCACATCAGCCATCAATGGTTACTCGACTATATCCCTATGGATAAGGTCATGCTCCGTAAATGGCTGGAAAGTGGATTCGTATTCAACCGGCAACTGTTTCCCACCGAGGAAGGTGCGCCGCAGGGCGGTATCATATCGCCGACACTCGCGAATATGGCACTCGACGGCCTGCAAGCAATGCTTGCAGAAAATTTCAAACTGAGACGTACCAAAATGGGATATTTCAATCCTATGGTAAATCTTGTGCGATACGCAGATGATTTCATTATTACCTGTTCCGACAGGGAAATTTTGGAATCGCAAATCAAACCCGCAGTCAGCGAGTTTCTTCAAGCACGGGGGCTTACCCTATCAGAAGAAAAGACGAAGATTACTCACATTGATGAAGGATTTGACTTTCTGGGTTTCAACATCAGGAAATACAAAGGTACGCTGCTTATCAAACCGTCAAAGAAGAACGTCAAGGAGTTCCTTGCCAAAATTAAAAGTATTGTTCGTAAGAACCAAGCTATTAGGCAGGACAAACTTATCGGACTTCTAAACCCCGTCATAACCGGTTGGGGCAACTATTACAAGGGTTGCGTAGCCGCCAAAACCTTCAAGAACGCAGACGCACAAATCTTCTACAAACTGTGGGCGTGGGCATTACGCCGCCACCGCCACAAGGGTAAGAAGTGGGTTTACAACAGGTATTTTCTGTCGAAGAAAGGCCGGGCGTGGACATTCGGTACGATGCTGAAGAACAACGGGAAACCATTTCCGTACACACTGAAGTATCTATCCGATATTGATACGAAGACCAAGCCTATCAAAATCCGCAGCAAAGCCAACCCATTCGACCCGGAATGGCGACCATACTTTGAGATGCGTAACAGGATGAAAATGTTAAGCTCTCTCAAAGGCAAACAGGGCTTTCTCAGAATGTGGGAGAAACAAAATCAGCGTTGTCCGTTGTGCGGCGAGATAATCGACGCGGATAAAATCTGGACTATTGCGGAGTTATCCGACAAGTCCGGCAAATCCAAAATCATCGCCCATGACAGATGCAGTCGTACACTTACCCGTAAAATTAGAGCTTATGAGCCGGTTTCATAATAGAAACTTTGAGTTGCTTGAGCCGTATGATGCGAAAGTATCACGTACGGTTCTTAGAGGGGAAGGGAGCAGTAATGCTCCCGACCTACTCGACCTGTTTTTGGATAACAGCGACGAAAACCTCAGGCAGTTCGAACGTACGGCCCGTAACATGCAGTCGCTCGCGCAGTACAGCCGTTCGAACCAAATCAACAAGGAATGGATCGACGATTACCTCAATGAGGCGCACTCCTTCTCTCTGACCTCGATACGCGCCCATTTCAATGTCATGGCATGGGGCGAAGGGAGCGAGGAGCTGAAGCAGATCCGTAACGATGTAGGGGCGCAGCTGGCGCTTATGGGGTGCACGCCGCGTCATAATACTGTGGATGTTCCGACGCTTTTCTGGGCGGCGATCCCCGGCAACGAAGGGGATTTTCCCGCCGAAGAAAGTTTCTATACGTTTCTCGAACAGGGCTTGTGTCTGTTTAACGAAGAGACGAACTATCGCTCATCTTTGTCGCCTTTCGGCATTAAGATGGCGGATCGGGTGAGCGGTATCCCCATTCACCTCGACATCTCCGACTACCCGATGAAAAAAGGATGGATAAGCAACCGGAACCGTGTGGTCATCGGGCCTTCAGGGGGAGGCAAAAGTTTTATCCTCAATCATATATGCAGGCAATATTATGAACAGGGCGCACATATCGTGATTGTCGATACGGGAAACTCCTATCAAGGATTGTGCTCGCTTATCCGGCAGAAAACCAAAGGTCGGGATGGAATATATTTCACCTATCAGGAGGATGCCCCCGTTGCCTTCAACCCCTTCTTTGTCGAAGACGGAGTGTACGACGTCGAGAAGCGCGAATCGCTCAAGGCGCTGTTGCTGACTTTGTGGAAGCGCGAATCCGAGGAACCGACACGTGCGGAAGAGGTGGCCTTGTCGAATGCCGTGAACCTATACCTCTCGCAACTCAAGACCGGCACTGCGGTCACACCTTCGTTCAACACCTTCTACGAGTTCGTCGCAACGGATTACCGCCGTCTGTTGGAAAAAAAGCGCGTCCGGGAAAAGGATTTCGATATTGAAAATTTTCTGAACGTTCTCGAACCTTACTATCGTGGCGGGGAGTACGACTACCTCTTGAACTCCGACAAGCAGTTGGACTTGTTGGATAAGCGATTCATCGTCTTCGAACTGGATAATATCAGCGAAAACAAAGTCCTTTATCCTGTCATTACACTGATTATCATGGAGACCTTCCTTACAAAAATGCGGCGGCTGAAGGGTATTCGCAAAGTTCTACTGCTCGAAGAAGCATGGAAAGCTATCGCCAAGGCGGGCATGGCGGGATTTATCAAGTATTTGTGTGCGCCCGTACAAGCTGCTTAGTAAATATCCCACTGGCAAGGGATTAGGTAAGTGTTCTTTGAAAAACCTATCATCACCCGACTTATCCGAAAGGGAAACCGGACGGGGAGTGTAGCATGTCGGGAACGTCGTAAGTCAGTCAGTTACCAGACTGCCACTGAACGGCAAGATGAAACGATGGATATGAGGATGAAAACCGAATTGTTTGAACGACAGTCCGAGCTGCTCTACTTGAAGGCTATGACGTAAGGTAACTGAAATCGTCATACTGCGGTACTGCTCCGGTGTATAGGTACGGACGCAAGCAAGAACTTGCCGCAGAGCAGCCATGATAAATGGTAAAGGACGGAAATCGCATCCGACAATCCATCATGCCAACAGTTACTAAGTAAGTAAACGGGGATTACCTAAACCGGAACGCCGTAAGGCTATGAGGTGCAGACCTCTGAATATCCGGCACGGTAACGGAGCCTCCGTAGTAGTCCGGGCAGGGTAACGCCCTGCACATGGCGAAGGGAGGCAGCTAATTTTCTTTAATACAATTTAATGGATAATGTGAGAGACATTATGAGAAGTCCGGAAGGAGTATTAAACAGTCTGAACGAACACAGTAAGGATTCGAGCTACAAGTTCGAACGCCTTTACCGGATTCTGTTCAACGAAGAGTTGTTCTATGTTGCCTACCAAAAGATCGCATCGAACGGAGGCAGTACGACCAAAGGCTCCGACGGTCGCAGTATCGACGAGATGAGCCTTGCCCGGATCGAAACGCTGATAGCCTCGTTGAAAGACGAAAGTTATCAGCCTCACCCGTCGCGGAGGGTGCATATCCCGAAGAAAAACGGGAAAACGCGCCCTCTGGGAATACCGGCTTTTGAAGACAAGCTGGTGCAGGAGGTAGTCCGCATGATTCTGGAAGCCATTTACGAGGGACATTTTGAGACCACCTCGCACGGTTTCCGACCTAAACGGAGCTGTCACACTGCATTACTTCATATTCAAAAGACGTTCAGCGGGGCGAAATGGTTTATCGAGGGCGACATCAAAGGGTTCTTCGACAACATTGACCATGATGTACTTGTCGGAATCCTGCGGGAGCGCATTTCAGATGACCGTTTTATCCGTCTGATACGGAAATTCCTGAAAGCGGGATACGTCGAGGATTGGACGTTTCACAACACTTACAGCGGAATGCCGCAGGGAGGTATCGTCAGCCCGATTCTGGCGAATATATACCTCGATAAATTAGACAAGTACGTGAAAGAGTATATCCGACATTTCGACATGGGAACCAAACGCAGGCCGGGCAAAGAGAGCAACGATTTGGCCAATGAACGAAAACGGACTGTGCGGAAACTGAAAAAGGTAAAAGACGGGACTGAGAAGGCGGCTTTGGTCGCAAGACTCAAAGCCATCGAACAGGAACGTGCAGCATTTCCAAGCGGAGATGAAATGGACGGAAGTTACCGCAGGCTCAAATACATCCGTTACGCCGACGATTTTATTCTGGGTGTAATCGGCAGCAAAGAGGATGCACTGCGGATAAAGGAGGATATTAAATCATTCCTATCCGAAAGCCTCGCCCTCGAACTGTCCGAAGAAAAGACGCTGATAACCCATACGGGTAAATCGGCGAAATTTCTCGGATATGAGATTACGGTAACACGGAACAATCATCAACGACGGGATGTGCAAGGACGTCTGCGACGCACCTACGGCAAGCGTGTCCGGCTGAATGTCAGCATGGCAACGCTGCGGGACAAACTTCTGGAATACGGAGCTATGGAAATCAAGCTCCGCAACGGGAAAGAGATTTGGAAACCCAAATGCCGTTCAGGATTGATATTCAACGACGATCTTGAAATCCTCGACCGATACAATCGGGAAACAGTGGGATTTTGCAACTATTACCTGATCGCCAACAACTGCGTCGTACTGCACAACTTCAGATATATCATGGAGTACAGCATGTATAAAACATTTGCGGGCAAATATAGGAGCACGGTACGAAAAATCAACAAAAAGTACCGTCTCAACAAACTGTTCACCGTAAAGTACGAGCAGAAAGGGGTAATCAAGTCCCGAACCTTTTACAAGACAAGTTTCAAACGCCGGACAACGGCGTTCAACGGAAGCTGCGACATCGAACCGTACTCTATTGCAGACGTGAGCCGAACCAATTTGACGGACAGGCTCAAAGCGGAAAAATGCGAATTGTGTGGGGCAACGGGCAAGCTGATTATGCACCATGTCCGCAACCTCAAAGACCTGAAAGGGAAAGAGAGTTGGAAACGGCTCATGTCAGCCCGAAAACGCAAGACCATTGCGTTGTGTCCGAGTTGCCACAGGCTGCGGCATCTGGGAAAAGTTTAGACTGAAAAAAAATTAGTGGAGAGCCGGATACGCCGAGAGGTGTAAGTCCGGTTCGGGGGCGAGTTCTTGGAAACCTGCCGTAGAAATACGGTAAGGCGCCGGGTACTTAGCCTACATAAAACCTGCCGCAAGTATTTCGGCGAGTGTATGTGCGTAACGCAGGAGTTGGACGACCTGCTGTCGTCGCCCGTCCTCAAGGAGAGCGTCATCGCCAACTGCGACTGCCGCATCCTTTTGGACATGCGTAAGTATGCTAACAAGTTCGACGAGATTCAGGAGTTGTTGGGATTGAGTGATAAGGAACGCAATCAGGTGTTGTCGATCAATCGGGCCAATGACCCCAAGCGCCGCTACAAAGAGGTGTGGATCGGACTCGGAGGCGTACACTCTGCTGTCTATGCTACCGAAACGAGTCTTGAGGAATACCTCTGCTATACCACCGAAGAGACTGAAAAACTGGAGTTGCAACGTCTCACGGAGAAGCTCGGCGGCAATATCGAGCTGGCCATACGCCAGTTGGCCGAGCAAAAACGCAATGAAGATCATTAACCTAAAATCCGAAAATCATGTTCATATCCAAAAAAGAACTCGCCGCGCGAGACGAACGGCTGCGCCGGGCGCAGGAAGAGATCGAGTCGCTGAAACAGACCATCCGGGAGTTGCAATCCGAGGTTGCCGATGACCGTATCTGCGGCTGCTGAAAGAACGAATACGGAGAGCGGATCACGATCCGCAAAACGGCTCCGGGATATGCCGCGACGCTTTTCTGCGGCGAACGTCCCGTGCGGGACATGGTCATTCTCAAACGCGATGACAGTCTGTGGCTCCATGTCTTGTACGGACAAACCGGCGGATGCGTCGTTCATCACACGACCAACGATATTCTGCATATCGGATGTTTCGGGCTTTTCGTCCGCGACGACCGGCCGCAGCGTATAGGGACGGAAGTAATCCTTCAGGCTCCGGTGCGATGGGACGGCGAATAGGCTTCGGCCTGCTGGCAGCGATGCTGCTGGCAGGTCATCCGCTTCGGGCGCAGTGGGTCGTGAGCGACCCCTCGAATCTGGCGCAGGGTATCGTGAATTCCACCAGGCAGGTCGTCGAAGCGTCCCGGAACGGAAGTACGCTGCTTCAGAGTTTTCAGCAGACGGTAAAGATTTACGAGCAGTCGAAGAAATATTACGATGCGCTGCGGTCGGTGCATAACCTCGTCAAAAGCGCCCGTCGCGCGCAGCAGACGATGCTGCTCGTGGGCGACATCTCCGACATATACATCTCGAACTTCCGGTCGATGCTCGACGATACGAACTATTCGGCCGAGGAACTCACGGCAATGGCCGCAGGCTATACGAAGCTGCTGTCGGCGAGTGCCGACCTGCTGAACGACCTGAAGCAGATCATCACTCCGTCGGGGCTTTCGATGACCGACAAGGAGCGGCTGGATATTATCGACAGGATCTATTACGAGATGCTCGAATACCGCAATCTTACGGAATACTATACGCGCAAGAATATCTCCGTGTCGTTCCTGCGCAGCCGTCAGCGCGGGGATTCGGAGCGTGTGCGGGCCTTGTACGGCGGCCATAACGACAGATATTGGTAACCTATGACGATGCCATTAGCCGTAGAGTGGACGAACCTGCATCAGATTCTCCGCTCGTTGTACGCCGATATGTTGCCGTTGTGCAGCGATATGATGGGCATTGCCAAAGGACTCGCCGGATTGGGCGCCCTGTTTTTCATCGCATACCGGGTCTGGAAATCCCTCGCCGCCGCGGAGCCGATCGAGGTATTCCCGCTGCTGCGGCCTTTTGTGCTGGGGCTGTGCATCATGGCTTTCCCGACCCTCGTGCTGGGGCCTTTGAACGGCCTATTGTCACCCATCAGCAATGCCACATCGCATTTGGTCGATCGACAGGCGTTCGATCTGGAGAAATACCAGACACAGAAGGATGAATTGCAGCGTCAGGCGATGCTCCGCGATCCGGAGAAAGCCTATCTTATCAGTAATGAAGAGTTCGACAAACGGCTTGACGAATTGAGCTGGAAGCCTAAAGACCTCATGGCGATTGCCGGGATGTATGCCGAGCGAGCCGGGTATCAATTCGGTCAGAAAGTCCGTGAGGCATTCCGAACGTTTCTGGAAACGCTCTTCCAGGCGGCATCGCTGACCATCGACACCGTGCGGACGTTTTTCCTGATCGTTCTGGCGTTACTGGGGCCCGTGGCCTTCGCCTTCTCCGTGTACGACGGCTTTCACAATACGCTGGCGTCTTGGCTGGCACGCTATATCTGCATCTATTTGTGGCTGCCCGTCAGCGACCTGTTCGGTGCGATCCTTTCGCGCATCCAGATTCTGATGCTCCAGCAGGACATCGAACGACTGCAAGACCCGACGTTCATACCCGACGGAAGCAATACGGTCTATTGCATTTTTATGATTATCGGAATCGTCGGATATTTCTGCGTGCCGACCGTTGCGTCGTGGATCATTCAGGCCGGAGGCGCCGGAAGTTACGGCGATAAAGTCGCAGGCGCAGGACGTGCCGTGGCGATGGGCGCTGCCGGAGTCGCCGGAGCGGCGGTCGGAAATGTCGGAGGCCGTATAAAAGGGGCTTTGAAGAAACGATAAAACGTAATAAAATATGGAATTCAAAACATTGAAGAATATAGAATCGTCCTTTCGCCACCTGCGGCTCTTCAGCATGCTCTTTCTGGGAGCCTGCACGCTGATCTCGGTGGCGGCAGTGTGGACATCCTACCGCTTCGCGGAAGCCCAGCGGCAGAAGATCTACGTACTGGATCAGGGCAAGTCGCTGATATTGGCCCTGTCGCAGGATATGGCCCAGAACCGTCCCGTCGAAGCCCGCGAACACGTGCGGCGCTTCCACGAGCTCTTCTTCACCCTCTCTCCCGACCGCGAGGCCATCGAAGGCAATGTCCGCAGGGCGCTGTACCTTGCGGACGGAAGCGCCATCGCCTATTACCAGAGCCTCGCAGAGAAGGGATATTTCAACCGCATCATCGCCTCGAACGTATCGCAGAATGTCGTCGTGGACAGCATCCGATGCGATTTCGACTGCTATCCTTATGCCGTGGAGACCTTCGCACGGCAGAAGATCGTCCGTGAAAGCAATGTCACGGAACGGACGCTCGTCACGACATGCCGTCTGCGGAATGCCGTACGCTCGGACAACAACCCGCAGGGATTCCTGATCGAAGACCTGCGCATTCTCGAAAATAAAGACCTCGGAAGTTATGAGCGCTAAGGATTTACAGACGCGGGCCGAAGCGTGGCTGAAGGCCCGCATGAAACGTCTTACGCCGCGCCAGCGGCTCGGGCTGGTTACTGTGCTGCTGCTCGTCTATGCGGCGGTCGCCCTGATGATTCTGTTCGGTGGAATGCGGAGTCGGGAGACGTCGATTCCCGCCGTCGAACACCTCCGGCAGCCACTACTGCCGGAAAGGAGCCTGTTACCTCTAAACACGAGTGAAGATGACACGCAGGAGCGATAACGGAGCAGTTGAAAAACTGTCGCAATTTCTCACACCGCAGCACCTCCGGCAACTTAAGTTCGCCGGCGTCGTGACGGTGATGACACTGCTGTGCGGCATTTTCCTATGGTACCTGTTCACCCCGAAACCGGCTCCGCAGCAGGCGGGAGCGGGCGGATACAATGTTACGATTCCGGAAGCGACGGTAAAGCCGGCGGAAACGGACAAACGCAAGGTCTACGAACAGGAGCAGTACGAGCAGCAGCGGCGCGAGAAACTACAATCGTTGGGTGATGTTATGGACGACCGCTTGCCTGTGACCGGGGAAATGGCGGATGCTACAGTTCCGGCAGCACCGACGGCGATCGACGAATCGGATGCTGCCTACCGGAGGATATCGGGTGAAATGGCGGCTTTCTACACCCCGGCCCCTTCTTGCGGCAATACCGAGGTCGAAGCACTGAAAGAGCAGGTCGCGGCCCTGCAATCCCAGCTCGACGCCGAGCGGCAGCAGCCCGATCCGCTGGAGCTGGCCGAGGAGCAGTACAAGCTCGCACGGAAGTATCTCGGCGGCGGAACGGCCGCGGACGAAGAGGCCGGGCCGACGAAGCAGCGAAGGGATTCGCGTCTGTCCGTCATGCAGCCCGTTCGGGAGGGTGAGGTCGAAGCCTCGACGCTCGATCCGCGGGCGGATTTCGCTGTCGAGCGCAACTTGGGATTTCTCACGGCGGCAGGTGGCGTTGCGCATGCCGATATTCCGACCGTCAAAGCCTGCGTAGCTCAGACACAGGTCATACGTGCCGGAAGCACGGTACAGCTGCGGCTGCTGGAAGCCGTGCGTATCGACGATACGGTGATCCCCCGCAACACCCCGTTATACGGTCTTGCGACGATCTCCGGGATGCGGCTGCAAGTCACGGTGTCGTCCGTCGAATACGGCGGACGGATCTTCGCTGTCGAAGCCGTAGCTTACGACCTCGACGGCCAGCCGGGGCTGAACGTCCCGAACTCCCGCGAACGGACGGCCCTCAAAGAGGCGCTGGCGTCCGTAGGACAGACTGCCGGGACGAGTGTAAACGTCACCCGTTCGGCCGGGCAGCAGGTGTTGTCCGAGCTGGCGCGCGGAGGATTGCAGGCTTCGTCGCAGTATGTCGCCGGGAAGCTCCGCGAGGTGAAGATAACCCTCAAAGCCAACCATCAGCTATTATTGATTTCAAAACAGCAGTAAAATGAAAAGAGACCTTATTTATCTGCCCCTGATCGTCTCCGCAATCTGGGCAGCACACGCTACGGCGAAGGCCATGCAGGACGGGCCGCAGCAGATCGAACCCCGAAAGATCGAAGCGGGATTCACCAAGACTGTACACATCCTCTTCCCGTCGCCCGTCACGTATATCGACATCGGCTCGATGGACATCATAGCAGGCAAGGCCGACGGGGCCGAAAACGTCGTGCGGGTGAAGGCGGCCGTGCGGAATTTCGCAGCAGAAACAAACCTGACGGTCATCACCGAAGACGGCGGATTTTTCACTTTCGATGTCTATTATGCCGAGAATCCGGCTGTCTCGACCGTCAATCTTACAGTGCAGGATCAGCAGACGGAAGGTGTGAAGAAACCGGATGCCGCAGGCGATTATCAGCCGACGGCCCCAGCATCCGAAAGCCGGGTGCTGCTGCGCGAGGTAGGGCGCGAGAAACCCGCGACCGTAAAGCGCATGTTGAACGACATATACCGGCAGAACCGCACGGATGTGAAAGGCATTCGCACGAAAAAGTACGGCATCGGGGTCGAAGTGCTGGGGATTTACGTGTTCAATGACGTGATATACATTCACTCCTGTATCTCGAACGACACGAATATCTCTTTCGAGGTGGATGCGCGGCGATTCATCGTAGCGGATCGCAAACTCGCCAAGCGCACGGCACAGCAGCAGACGCCGCTCGAAGTCCTGCGCGTATGCAACGATCCGGCAGTCGTGAGGGGACACCAGCGTCAGCGGACGGTATTCGCACTGCCCAAACTGACGATCTCTGATGACAAGGTGCTTTTGCTGGAAATCATCGAGAAGAACGGAGCCCGGCATCAGACGGTGGAAATACCAGCCGAAGAGTTGTTAGAAGCAAAACTGCTGTAACGGGAAAAATAAGATTCGATGCTCGTACACTTTCTAACGGCTATTTGCCTGACAATGGGAATATTGTCGGTACTGGTCGCCATCGGACTATGTTGGTTGATCCTCTTTCCGGAGTATCCGAAACACAGATATTGCTCCGGGGTTGAACCCAATTAAAAGTGCCCGGTAAAACCGGGCACTTTTAATATTTTACAACTTACAATTCTCTGGTGTGGCAGGCAGGTCATTCCACGACTTGTCCGCCATAGTGCAATGTGCATATTTCACGATGTATCTGCCGGCATAGCAGCTCGATAACCCGTTCGGAAAGATCGTGCCGCACCGTGTGCATGAAGCGGCGGTTCTCGATGCGGCTGAACAGGCTTGTGCCGTCTTCGGCGACGGCGCAGCAGATTTGCGCCTCGCGGAAACGGTCGTAATCGGTGAAATATTCCACATCGGGAGCGATACGTATATAAGATTTCATAGGTTCGTCAGATGATGTTTTGACACAATTCGGGGTGGCGGTATGGCGGGAGCCGCGGGCGTCCGCCCGTTCGCGTCTGCGGCAGTCATGCCGCAGACGGAAACCGGGACTTATTTATGGTGTCGCAAGGTCGTTGAATCGCAGTTCGATAGTTGTCAGCAACAATCCCGGCGGACAGGAATAAGTGCCCCTTATGTCCGATTCTTCGGAGAAGATATGCACGGTATAACGGTGTTCGCCTCGTTGCCGGGAAATCCGGATACTCCAAGTATGGCCGTTTCGGCGTGCGAAAAAAATGTGATTCCCCGCACCTGCCTGGATCAGATCGAAAACGGCGATTCCATGCCGGCGAAGATCGTCGATAAATTCTTTCAGCATGATTCTATTCGGTTTTATGGGGACGGCCTGCGGGCCGTCCCCGATCAGAATTTAGGCGGCTTTCTTTGTCGTTTTCTTGGTGCTCTTACCCGTTTTGCCCTCTTTCTTGGCGGCTTTGGTCTTGGCTTTCTCCTGTGCCTCGGCAACGGCAATACGCTCGTCGAGACGGTCGTTGCGCTTCGTGTATTCCTCGTCGAACTGCGCTTTCACAACCTCGTATTTCTCTTTGTGGTGCAAGGCTGCGAATTCCATCAGCAGTTGCTTCCCCGTTTTGTCGAAACCGATGTCGGATGTAAGGCTTTTTACAAGAAAATCGCGGGTGATGAGATCGCGTTGTTCGTCGGTCAGCGCATTGACGACAGCGATTTTCTGTTCGGATGTCAAATAATACGCTTCGGGAAATCCCACGGCGGCGAGGTGTTCGCGCCGCAGGCTTCCGAGCATGATGTAATAGAGAATGTTGTCTTCCAGCTGGGTAAACGGCGTCGGAGCGATCTCCTCGTCGCGGACGATCTGCCGGACGGCTTCGACGGTTTTTTCGTGTGCGAGTTCCGTGTTGCGGATTTTCTTCTCCTCAAGGCGGGCGATCAGTTCTCCGGTCGATTCCCTGCCTTTGGCGGCTTGGTTCACATAGACCAGCCGGGCGTTGTCGCGCGAGGTTTTGACGAAAATCCGGATCGCCCCGGCGTCGTGCTTGGCCAGCAGGTCGGCGGTCTTTTCCTCGGCGGCCTTTTTCTGCTGTTCATAGATCTGCATTGCCACGGTATAGTCGGCATCGGTGGCATAATCCGCCGGACATGGTTCTGCGGGCATAGCGGGCATTTCCTGCACCTGCCCGTATTCGAACGCCTTGCATTCGACCCCGTTTTCGGTCATATGCTCTACGGCCTTATCATGGTCGTCGCATCCGTAACGGTCTTTGCAAAGGATGAATTTCGGGTTTTGCGCGAGCAGTTCTCCGCTTTTTCGCTCGATGAATTCGCGGTTTTTGGCTTCGAGACATTCCCGGTTCGTACACCGTCCGCTTCCCGTGGCGAACATATCGTATAGATTGGTGTTGTGCTTGCATTTGGCGCACGCCGTTTGGTCGAAGCGGTACCGGGCCAGATCGTTCGTATAATGGGCGTCTACCATCCGCTTGAACTCCTTTACGGAGTATTTCCGCCACCCCTCCTCGTCTTTGAGGCGGTCTTTGCAGATCGTCTTTTGCAGGTCTTTCCCGTACCGTGCCAACTCCATGGCGAGACCCAATGTAATAGAGTTTTCGCGCAAAAGTTTTTTGATGTCGGGAATCAGTTCGTTGAGTTTCATCCGGTAGTAGATATACTGCTCGCTTTTGCCGAAGCGTGCGGCCACGGCGGCGGCGTCCCCGCCGAGGGTCTGCATGGCGGCTTTGTAGGCTTCGGCCTCGTCGAGCGACGGCATCTCCTCGCGCTGAATGTTCTCCGAAAGCGCGAGGTCGAAGATCGCCCGTTCGTCGGCGGGAGCGGCATCGACGATTGCCTCGATCTCGGTCTGGCCGAGCAGTTGCACGGCGCGGTAGCGGCGTTCTCCGCAGACGATGATATAACCGCCTTGTTCTGCGGCTCGCACCCGGATGGGCTGAATAAGGCCGTGCGTGGCAATGGAGGCGGCCAGTTCCGCGAGGGCATTCTCGTCGTAACTCCGCCGCGGATTGTTGGGGTTGGGGCGGATTTTGTCAATGGAGAGCAAAACGGTCGATTTCGTGCTCTGGGCGGCGGTTGCGGTCGTGGTGTCGGTTTCGTTCGTTTTCATGGTGTGATGGTTCATTAGAATTGATATGTTATTGTGGAATTAATTGATCAGATGATATGCTGTACCGCTGGCAAGGTATTCCCATGCGTTACTTTCAGCCAGTTCTGCGAAATACTCCTCGCTGCGGCAATACCGGGCATCGTCGCGGCATGCCCGGAAAAAGGTGTCCAGACAACATTCGATCAGATCGTAGAAAGTCGTATCGTCCGGATGCGTGAAGAAGCAGTATATCGGATCGAGGATCATATTGTCCATATAATACCCTGTCAGCGGACATTCCGTCGTACAGAATAGGCGGCTTCGGCGGCGTCTTCTCCCTTTGTAGTAGATTTTCGGGACGAACAGATGCGATCCGAAATTGTTGTGTAGATAGGCGGCGAGCCGTGCTCCATGCAGATTTTCAATAGTATCTTCGTAAGGCGAATACCAGCTGAAAGAGTAGGAATAACCGTCGTATTCCCATTTATTGCACCGTATGCCGAGTAGATCACAGAAGGCATTCAGCGTTTGTTTGTTCTCCGCATTCCATCCGTATTCCGGTTCATCGTTGAGCCACTTGCGATATGCCCGTGCCCGTGCTTCGGGCGAAAGTTCGCCCAGCGAGAAAATTTGGTAGGTTACGGTTTCCGTTCTCATGATCTTGAAAGGTATTTGATCAGTTGCTTGTGGCGGTCATACGGTATTTTGAACAGCAGGTAGGTAATGCCTATGCCGTTACGGGATGCGTTGTGAAGGAGTTGCCGCAGATCGGGGTCTTCCCCGGCCGTGACGCCGAACACCTCCGGCATGTATTTTTCCGGCAACTGCGTGCGCATCATGTAGTCGAAATCCGCCGTGCGCTGTATGATTTCTTCGTATGATTTCATAATAAAGTCGTTAAGAATGAGAGGATCGAATCGCCGGACATGGCATGCGCGTTGTCCCAATTCCGCCATTGCTGTCCGTCCTTGTTTTGTAACGAGAGGTTGAAAAGAGGGGCTTTCCCCTGCGACCATTTGCCGGAATAAATCCGGATGCTGAAAGTGCGTACATGGCCGCTGAAATCGAAAAAGGCGGTGTATTTTTCTTTGCCGTTGATCTCCAACAGGAGCGCGGCGATAGCTGTTATCTGTTCGTTCATGCTCTCGGGTGTTGTGGGGCGGGCGGATGCACGCCCCGGATTGAATGTTATTTGAGATAGGCGGCCAATGCGCTGCGCACCTCTTGTTCTCGGCGTTTGGAGAAAATCCACCCGGCGCACCGGGTGCCGTCGTGCGTAAGGTAGGCGCGGAACAGCCCGTTCAGATCGCGGAGCGTGTCACGCAGGGGTTTCGTATCGCCGAATACGGCGATCGACTTTTCGGAGTATTCCACGATCTCGACACGTGCGTCGGCCACGGTTTCGGGGGCAGCGGTCTGCACGGGTGCAGGGTTTTCGATACACACGTTCTCGGGATTTCCGGCCACGACGGCGAAACGCTTGATAATGCCCTCTTTGTCGCGGCACGATTCCTTGCTGACCTGCCAGCCCGAATAGCGGTGCGTGCCAAGGTAATAGCCGTGCCCCATGCTGTACTTTTCACGGTGTTCGTACTCGGCATTACGCTCGGCCAGGTGTGCCGTGCCCTCGAACCGTGCCGCGGCCTTGCGCATTTCGGGAAACAGATCGCGCGTGTGGGTCGAGAAGCCGAGAATCACCGTGCGCACGATACGCGAGCCGAAATAGTCCGTATAGGGGTCGCATTCGCTTTCATGCTGTTCACCGATGATGACGGCCACGGCATCGTCGGGAACGATCTGCCGCAGACGCTCCGCGCCGATGGTGCGTAACCGTTCCGCGTCTTCCGCCGCCGCACGTCGGGCGGCTTCCTGCTCGGCTTTGAGGGCGTCGGCACGAGTGCGGAGCGCCGCGACTTCGGCGGCATCCATAAATTCGGGGTGCTCGTCGTCGTAATAGTGCCCGATACCGAATTTGTCCCGCAAGGGGCGGATCAGATCCGCGGAGTGCTCCTCGGCGGTTTCGGGGTCGATCAATCGGTAATTGTAACCGGATTGTGTGTGTGCGATTCCGGCCACGACCATGCGCTGACGCATGTTGTAAGGGCCGTCGAAAATGACGATCTGATTCTCCCGCACGCTTTGTACGTCGGTGTCGTAACTCTTTCCTGCGAATAGCAATGTGACTTTTCCCATAGTTGTAAAGTGTTGAATGTTAGTAAAACAGCCGCAGAAGAAACCGCACGAGGACAACCACGGGGGAAAGGACGAGACGCACGATGTCCCGACACCGCCGCAAGAGCCATAACGAGAGGCAGAAACCCAAAAAACCGCCCGCACCGAGATAGATGCCCGCGAGAAATTTGAACGCCGCAAACGCGCCGAAAAGCACAGCCGCGAAACTTGCCGCAGACCTCCAAAACCCGCAGATGCCGGTGGGAGCGGTGCCGCTCCGTTTCAAAATTTCCCGTATGTCTTTGTGCTGTTTCATAACTACGACCTTTTTTTTATGCCGTATGGGCCGCGTTTGCCTTGCTTCCGTTTCTGTGGGCTATATTTCAGAGGGGCGGAATACAAACAAGATTTCAGGACAAAAAAATCAGCCGCAACTTACATATTGCGGCTGATTTATTTGTCTGAACCCGAAGGGCCCCGATCTTGGTTGTTTTCCGACCCCCTGCCATAGCTTCGCCCACGGAAACGGAAGCAAGGCAAACAAGACCCATAACGTGATAAACGGGGAGTAGGTAGTCTCGGAAACAGCACAAAGACATACGAGGAATTTTCAACCCGGATATAAAAAAGCAGATATATCTGAAACATATCTGCTTATCTGTCTTTGGCCGGATTGTATCTTGCTATCGGTAGCCAATAATTTCAAAATACTGCGAGCCGTAAATCCTTTGCCGTAGGCGGCGGTTATTTCCATTTTGGAAACAACCGATTCTGTATCGGGATTTTCAGCGTTCGACCGTTCCCAATGGCATATATTTATTCTAATTGGATATCCCATTTTGTGATTTCGAATTCGAGGTCACAAATTGCGGCCTCAAACCGATTGCGAACCGTCGGATCATTCTGTCGTATCCGCCTCCGGGTGTTCGATCCCTTCGGCTGTTTTTTCGGCCAATGCCTGTTTTGCCGTGAGCGGCGATACGATTCTTTTTCCGGTCTGGGCTTCGATCTCGCGGCGGGTATTCCCGGCGATACGTCCGCCCTGTGCCGCCACGGCACGGTTCGCTGCGGTCGTCCGCGGTTTTCGCTCTTTCGAAATTTCGGTGGTCGTCGCTTCGGCAAGCATGTTGAGCACCAGCTCCAGATTGGTCATGTTGTCGCGCAGGCTTTCGGTTTTCAGTCCCTTGTACTGCTTGTACTGGCGCGTGGTCATACCCGACCAGCCCAGCGTAATAATATCGGTCAGCGTGGCGTATTCCTGTCCCTTTTTGATGCCGCGGCGTTCCCATTCGTCGGTCAGTTCCTTGCGTACCTCGATGGATTTCAGCCGCTGGTTGATCCAGTTCTCGGAATAGCCTTTGCGGTGGTAGTATTCCAGCATCCGGTCGATGCCCTGTTCCGGGTCGTCGATCTCCTCCAACCGTTCGCGGGCAAGCGAAGAGAGCCACAACTTGAACGGCTCGGCTTTCGGCGAGGGAATCGACTGCACCAGTCGGAAAAGCTGCTCTACGTCAGCCACATCGGTTAGGCGCATCTTGCCATCCGGAGCGGTCATTTTCAAACCGTGACAATTTGTCACGGTTTCATTCCCTTCAGCTTTCAGCCGTTGTTTGAGTTTGCGCCAGTAGGCTGCGGCATCTTTACTTTCGGTCAAAACTGCGATAACATCGACAATCGAAACGTACCACTTGCCCGCTTCGTCGTCCCAGACGGTGCGTACCTTACGCTCTTCAAAAAGTTGTATCGCTTGCTTTTGGGTCATGGCTCTTTTTACTTTGATTGCTTAAAACCGATGGGCCGGGGCTGTTTGCGGGCCTTTGGAACTTTGACCGACAGGGCTGCGATGGCCTCGTAGATGTTGTCAAGCTCCTTGCGCATGTCTTCCGAAAGGTCGTTCACCGCCTCGGCATTGTCCTCGTCCGCCCGCTCCAGCAGAGCCAGCTTCGCCCGGATTTCAGCCAATTCCGAAGTAACGGTTGTAGCTGTCGTAATATAATTGCGCATGGCGACAAATGCTTTCATAATAGAGATACTTACTTGTATTGCCATTCCACTGCGCAATACCGCAGAAAGCATCGCAACTCCCTGTTCGGTAAAAGCATAAGGTAGGGATGTCTTCGGCCGCTTCACTCTGGATGTCGTCACAAATTGTGATGACATATTTTTCCATTCAATTTCGGAAATGCGGAACATGAACTCTTCCGGAAATCGTTCGATGTTACGTTTTACGGCCTGATTCAATGCACTGGTCGTAACTTGGTAGAGCGCCGCAAGGTCGAAGTCGAGCATCACGCGCTGGCCGCGGATTTCGTAGATTTTACTTTGTATGGTTGTGAGTTCTTCCATCAATAAGTTTGGGCAAGTTCTTTCCTTCAACACAAATATAGTCGCTTTTTTGCAAAAAGAAAGACGAAACCGCTCCGTTTCGTCTTTTCTATTCTTTTTTCGCAGGATAATTTATCGGTGCGAAGAATTCAGCGATTGTGATGTTATATAATTTACAGAGTTTCAGTATAGATTGTGTGTTTGGAATGGAGGTTCCTGATTCATACCGAGAAATATCTAAATGTGTAAACTCAATAACTTCTTCTTGAGAATACCCATGATCCGAACGTAATTGTTGCATACGTTCTATCAAGAGCCGTTGAAAAGTAGTATCTCTATATTTGGGAACCTTTGTTCGCATTTTTTGCAAAGGAAAGGTGATGTCTAAAATTTTATACACGTGATTTCACGTGTATTCGAAAAATTTGATTATATTTGCATACGTGGATTTCTAAATACAGAAATTATGCTACATTTGCGATTGAATAGTTCGGCGTAGCCGACGGACATAATCATAAAGGGTAAACAACTCTTTATACCTACTTGTAAACTTGGAGACCTCTTCGGAGGATGTTTAATCAGATGGTATAATGGTTGTCAGCTCCGGTTATGTCCTGTTTGTTGTTTGCAAGCAGGGCTTGACTGGGGCGCAGGACAGCTTCCATCTGAAGGTAACTCCAAGACCGACAAGTAGGGGCTGACACCGCGCCCCCTTTTTATTTTCTGCGGGCGCATCATCCACTAACCCGAAACCGTCATGCGCCGCCATTTGCCGAATACATTACCTCATACGGATTGCACCCGCCGAGCGACCGCCGGCAGACGGAATCGGTATGTGCGGGCGGCACATATTATATACGGAACGGCCGCCGGCAATATAATTCCCGCAACAACTGTGGCTCCTAAATATGGCAACGGTAGCCCGGTTCCTGTTTCCGGGATAAATTTTTCTTACCGGATCGACCATAAAAAAATAACGGATGCGGCTGCTATTCGGTTGAATTCTTCAAAAAACAGTGTGAAGTTGCGTCACTATCACGTCGAATATCACCGCATCCGTTTTATTATACGCCTCCTCGCTCCGTTATCGACTGCTACGAGGAGGGGCAATATTATAAAATTCAGTCGGAATAGTAGTTGTTTTCAGCAAAATACATCAATGCAATATGATTTTTGTATTTTTGCAGAGTCGACACTACGGACAATGCCGGTACCTGATACGGATTTACATCACCGTTTTTTCCGAACAAGAACGTCGCCTAACGTCACCGGCATTGTCCTTTTTTATTTTCGATATGTAGAGTTCTGGTGGAAATCGTTGTATTACGCCGAACTTTATCAGCAAATTATAGTATCAGGGCAGAGGACTATTTCCAATCATCAATACCCTTTAATCATTCGGAATCAGGACGAAAGGAATATTATGAAAACATGAATATTTCTGCTCTTTTTATCGAAAACATCCCGATTTCTTGTAGGAAAAAGGGACGGCCCCCGATCAGTTCACGGTGTTTCACGAAATTCAACCGCGATCGCAATCACAATCACGATTCGGCCGTCCCTTTCTTTTTTCTACGGTTTGCTGAGCAGGTTCGGGAATAGCAGCATTACCACTGGCAGGTAGTCGCCCAAGTCTTCGCGTAGCAGATGCAGGCATCGCTGGATTTCGCGTGTGACCTTGCGTACCGATATGCCATAGCGCTCGGCAATCTGCTGATAGGTTTGATCCTCGAAACGATTGGCAATGAAAATCTGCGCCGACAGTTCGGGCATTTCGGCCAGACGCCGCCGGAATATTTCTTCGACATCCTTATGAAAAAGCACCTTCGAGAGATCGCAATCCTCAAGTAGTCCGAGGCTTGTGCGGATGTTGCGCATGCCACGCAGGTACATCTGATGCTGTATTTGAAGATGGGTTTGACGCTCGCGCAATGCGTCAATACACTTGTGGCGCACAATACCGAGAATATAAGCCGGAAACTCATCTTGTGACAACTGAATTTCCCGTCTTTTTTCCCAAAGAAGCAGGAAGCTATCCGTAACAAGATCCTCGGCCAACGTCTTGTCGCGCAACAGGGCATAGGCGATCACGATGAACCGTGATTTATATTCGGAGTACAGTCGATCGAACTCATGCGTATCTAATATCGCCTGTGTCATTGAGTATAGCGGATTCGTAGTTTTTTGGGAATTCAAAGATAAGTTATATTCTGAAAAAATAAAATAGATTCGATATTTTTATGCAAATGAATGAATTTCAACAATTTATATTAATCAATATTTTATATAATTTCATAAAAATATTTATTTGCAAAAAAAGGGGTAAACATACCCACGCTCATTCGATATATTATTAAAGACCAAAAAATAACAACCGATCCGGGGAGATCGAACAAGAATTTTGACAACTATGGACGAGAAATTATTATTCAAATATTTTCGGGGCGAAACTACGTCGGAAGAAGAAGATGCGATATTGGCATGGGTCGAGGAGACCCCAGCCAACCGTAAGGAGTTCAAGACCGCTTTCATGATTTTCTCCGGTCTGGCGGTGTATGCCGCCAAGCCGAACGCTATGCCGACAGCCGCGCCGCAGCGCCGCCGAATCTGGAGGCAAGTCGTCCGTTATAGTCTGCGTTCGGCAGCTGCCGTCATACTGATGATCGGAGCCGCGTATACGGGTAAAACGCTTTATCGGAATGCGTTGTCGCAGCAGAATATGTCGATTGTCGTTCCTGCCGGACAGCAGATGTCTCTCACGCTTCCGGACAATTCACAGGTACAGCTCAATTCGGGTACTCGACTGGAATATCCGGTCGTCTTCGGCAAGACCCGCAGCGTGAAACTCTCCGGTGAGGCGTTGTTCGATGTTGCACCGGACAGGAAGCATCCGTTCATTGTCCAGACCTTCGCGTCGGATATCCGGGTACTCGGAACGAAATTCAACGTGCTGGCCGATGCCGAGCGTGGTGAATTTACCACCACGCTGATCGAGGGACAAGTACAGGTGACAAACCGCGCCAATTCTAATGAGCGAATCACCATGTATCCGCACGATGTTGTCTCACTCTCTAACGGGCGCCTGTATAAAGAACGTGCCGAAGATTTTGCAGAACTCTGCTGGACGGAAGGGTTAGTTCATCTGAAGAGGATGCCATTCGACGAGTTGATGGCCAAGTTCGAGCGGGCGTTCAATGTCGAAATACGCATCGAATGCGAGCGGATGCCGCAGATTAACGTGATGAGCGGAGAAGTCCGCATTTCGGACGGTGTAGATTATGCGCTCCAGATTTTACAGCAGGTATCTACCGGCTTTAGTTATACTCGTGATGAAAAAACGAACGTGATTGTAATTAAATAATAATGTGATTGTAATTGAATTTCGTGCAAGCACTCATGTTGCACTAAAAACTCTAAAATCTATGAGGAAATGACCGCGTGACTTAATACACTAAAGCGTTGACTATAATAAAGAAAAGTCTGCGAAATCGCCTATTCGCAGACCAACGATAATAGTCAGCAAAATACTAATCGAGAAAACTATTATCTAAATTTACAAAAGTATGAAAAAAACAGTATTCCACAAAATCAGAAGACTGTTTCGATTTACTTTACTTGTTTGCCTGAGCCTCGGCGTATTATCAGCCAAGGCACAGACTGCTCGTGTGACGCTTAAAGTACAGAATGCGTCGCTTGGACAGGTTATGGACGAGATCAAGAACCAGACCAGATATCTTTTCATCAATCAGGATGTCAAGGATCTCAATAACCACAAAGTAAGTCTGAATGTTTCGGATAAAGCTATTGCCGAGGTGTTAGATCAGATTTTTACCCCTTTCAATATCGGTTATCGCATCGAAAAAACAAGCATTATTATTTTCAACCGACCGAAATCCACATCCAACTCAGTTCTGATTGGAGGTAAGGTCAGCGATGTCGGCGGCGCACCGATTATCGGCGCCACGGTGCTGGTCAAAGGTACGACGAATGGTGTTTCAACCGATGCCGACGGTCGTTTTACGCTAACGATCGCTTCACCTGCCACTGCACAGCTCGAAATAAGCTACTTGGGCTACGAACCTCAAACTTTAGCTGTCGGCAACCGCACCTCTTTTGAGATTACACTGGCGGAATCGGCTTCGGAAATCGAATCGGTAGTCGTTACTGCCTTAGGTATCAAACGTGAAGAGAAGGCGCTGAGTTATAATGTACAACAAGTTGAAGCTGAAGACATCACGACTGTCAAGGACGCCAACTTCATGAACTCGCTGACAGGTAAAGTCGCTGGCGTTACGATCAATGCTTCGTCGTCAGGTGTCGGCGGTGCATCGAAAGTCGTGCTGCGCGGTAATAAATCCATTTCGCAGTCGTCGAATGCCCTCTATGTGATCGACGGTATTCCGATGTATAACTTCGGCGGTGGTGGCGGTACGGAATTCGATTCGAAGGGTGCTACCGAAGCCATCGCGGACATCAATCCCGAGGATATCGAATCCATCTCGGTGCTGACAGGTGCAGCAGCCGCGGCTCTTTACGGCTCGAATGCTGCCAACGGTGCTGTGATGATCACCACGAAAAAGGGACAGGCTGGAGCTTTGAAAGTGACGCTTTCGAGTAATACAGAGTTTCTGAACCCGTTCGTTCAGCCGGAGTTCCAGAACCGCTATGGCACGGGACTAAACGGTCTTCAGTCCGGGTCGGCCATTTACAGCTGGGGCGAGAAATTGGCACCTGCGGCGCGTCTGGGATATACGCCGGATGATTTTTTCGAGACAGGACACGTCTACACCAACGCCGTGACGGTATCGGGCGGTACGGACAAGAACCAGACTTACTTTTCGGCAGCCTCGGTCAATTCGGACGGTATCATTCCCAATAATGAATACGACCGTTACAACTTCACATTTCGCAATACGTCCTATTTCCTGAAAGACAAGCTGCGTCTGGATGCTTCGGCCAGCTATATTTACCAGCAGGATCAGAACATGACCAATCAGGGTGTCTACTCCAACCCGCTGGTTCCTGCTTATCTTTTTCCCCGCGGGACGAACTTCGACTCCTATCGTATTTTCGAGCGTTACAATCCCGCCTCTAAACTTATGGAACAGTTTTGGTCGGACGACCTTGAGGGCGGTGACCTGCGTATGCAAAATCCTTATTGGATTGCCCACCGCAACCTACGCAATACCGATAAGAAGCGTTACATGCTGTCGTTCTCGGCCTCCTATGACATTCTTCCGTGGTTGAACGTTGCTGGCCGTGTGCGCATCGACAATGCGAACTCGCTCTATACGCAGAAACTTTATGCTTCGTCGAATACGACGATTACCGACGGCGGTAAGAACGGTCACTATACCGAACAGCGCGAATACGATACGCAGACTTATGCTGACATTATGGTGAACATCAACAAGACCTTCGGAGACGATTGGTCGCTGCAAGCCAACGTCGGCGCTTCGATCAACAACGTCAAAATCGACCAATTGTCGTACCGCGGCCCGATTCAGGAAAATGGATTGCCGAACGTGTTCAATGTTTTCGACCTCGACGATTCGAAGAAGCGCGCCGAAAAATACGGCTGGCAGGAACAGACGCAGTCGATATTCGCCTCGGTGGAAGTGGGTTGGAAACAGATGCTCTACCTGACCCTCACGGGCCGTAACGACTGGGCTTCGCAATTGGCCAACTCCCCGCAATCGTCGTTCTTTTACCCGTCGGTGGGTCTTTCGTGGGTGCCGACCTCACTTTGGGATATGGGCAATGCGCTGACATATCTGAAGATTCGCGGTTCGATCGCTTCGGTAGGTATGCCTTTTCCGCGTCACCTGACCGTTCCGACCTACGAGTACGACGCAACGAATAAAGTTTGGACAGCCAAGACACACTATCCGATCGGCGATCTTTATCCCGAACGCACCCGCACTTATGAGTTGGGCCTCGACGCGCGTCTGTGGAAGCACTTCAGTTTGTCGGCTTCGTGGTATTGGGCCGATACCTACAACCAGACGTTCGACCCGCAGATTTCTGTATCATCGGGTTATTCGACGATCTATCTCCAGACGGGCCACGTCCGCAATACGGGTGTCGAAGCGTCGCTCGGCTATCAGAACCAATGGCGCGATTTCGGTTGGTCTACGAACTTTACCTTCTCGTGGAACAAGAACGAGATCGTGGAACTGGTTCACAACTATGTGCATCCCGAGACCGGCGAACTCATCACCAAAGAACGACTGGAGATCAAGGGGCTGGGTAAGGCCAAATATATCCTTAAACCGGGCGGAACACTGGGTGACCTCTATACCAATTCCGATTTGGTCTATAACGACGACGGGTATATCGAAGTGGACAAGAACGGCAACGTAGCCGTCAAGGACGACTATATGGATGACATTTATCTCGGTTCGGTATTTCCTAAATACAATCTCGCATGGCGTAATGATTTCAACTATAAGGGTATCAATCTCGGCGTACTGTTCACGGCCCGCATCGGCGGTATCTGTTATTCGGCTACGCAAGCCAATATGGATTTGTACGGCGTGTCGGAGGCCTCGGCCGCAGCCCGCGATGCCGGTGGCGTGATGATTAACGGCCGTGACATGATCGACGCACAGAAATGGTATCAAGTAATCGGTTCGCAGTCGGGATTACCGCAGTATTACACTTATTCCGCCACGAATGTCCGCTTACAGGAGCTCTCGCTGGGTTACACGCTCCCTTCGAAATGGTTCCGCGACAAGATGCGTATGACCGTTTCGTTCGTAGGCCGTAACCTGTGGATGATCTACTGCAAGGCCCCGTTCGACCCCGAAGCCGTAGCTTCGACAGGCATGAACTATCAGGGTATCGACTACTTTATGATGCCTTCGATGCGTAATCTGGGCTTCAATGTAAAATTCCAATTCTAAAGAACAGCAAAACCATGAAAAAGACAAACAACAAAATGCAGCTACTGCTGCTTTCGGTGGTGCTGCTCGGTACGACTGCCTGTACGGGCGATTTCGCGGACATCAATCGTAATCCGAATGAAGTGACCGACGAACAGTTGCAGGCTAACAACTATAAGATCGGTACGAACCTCAAGACCCTTCAGGGCCTGGTCGTTCCGACGGAAGAGCACCGGTTTCAATTCGTCGAGAGCATCGTCGGATGCCCTTACGCTGGCTACAACGGTAAGACCGTCGATACCTGGCAGGCGACATTCGAAAACTACAATCCCTCGGCTGACTGGCGGAAAGTTCCGTTCGTGGATATGATCTCCGATACCTATCCGGCCTATCGTGCGATTATCAACGGTACGGAGGACGTAGTGGCGCAGGCATTGGCCAAATTGTTCCGCATTGCCATCATGCAGCGCGTCACGGATAGCTACGGCCCGATTCCCTATACGCAGGTCATGGCCAGTAAGACCGAATCGCTGGAGGTAGCCTACGATACACAGGAAGAGGTCTACACGGCGATGTTTACAGAATTAGACGACGTGATCGCTTCGCTTCAGGACAACCTTTCACTACCCTCGGATGCCTTCGGCCGTTACGACGGTGTTTATTCGGGTAATATCTCGCAGTGGCTCAAATTCGCCAATTCGCTCAAGTTACGTATGGCCATGCGTCTAACGGAGGTTAAGCCCGATCTGGCGAAGTCGAAAGCTGCCGAAGCCATTGCCGCCGGGGTCATCACGACCAACGCAGACAATGCCATGATGCACACCTCGGACAACCGAACGACGCTCATTTACAACGACTGGGGCGACCATCGTATTGGTGCCGACATCATCAATTACATGAACGGCTACAACGATCCGCGCCGCGAGAAGATGTTTACGACTGTAACCCTTGTGGAGAACGGACAAGAAATACAGGGATATGCGGGTATTCGCATTGGTATCAACGTGACGAGTAAGGCGCAGGCCGTGTCGTCCTACTCGAACATGCGCGTTACGGGTACGGATCCCTATCTGTGGATGAACGCCGCTGAAGCGACGTTCCTACGTGCCGAATATGAACTGCGCTGGGGCTCGGCCGAAACTGCCGGAACACTCTATGAGCAGGCTGTCACGCTCTCGTTCGAGGAGCGTGGTGCCGATAACGTGAAGGGCTATCTTTCCGATGCGACAAGTACTCCGGCAGCCTACAAAGATCCGTTGAACAAGCACTCCATGGCTTCTCCGCAGAGCACGATCACCGTGGCATGGAACGCCGCGGCGGATTTCGAAACCAACCTCGAACGGATCATTACCCAGAAATGGATTGCCATTTTCCCGCTGGGAACCGAGGCGTGGACAGAACACCGCCGTACGGGTTATCCCCGTCTGCTGCCAGCCGTGGTGGATAACAGCGGTGGCGCCGTGAACGTGGCGCTGGGCGCACGCCGTCTGCCTTATCCGGTCGAAGAGTACACCGAGAACCCGACGAACCTGCAAGCCGCCGTTTCCGCACTGAACGGTGAGTCGGTAAACGGAGCGGGCGATACGCAGGGAACCCGAGTATGGTGGGATCGCAAAAACTTAAATTAGTATGGATATGAAACGAAATAAATTGATCGGGCTTCTCTCCTTATGCCTGCTGGCCGCGACGTTCGCTTCGTGTGAAGACTGGAACGAAACGGAAGCCGTCAAACAAAAAGTCGAACGCCCGGAGGATCAAAATCCGGAATTGTGGGCGGAATATACGGCGGCGTTGCGCGACTACAAGCAGTCGGAACATTTTATCGTCTACGCCCGTCTGTTTAACTCTCCCCAACCGGGTACCAGTGAAAAGGATTTCATGCGTTGCCTGCCCGACTCGCTCGATATCGTGTCGCTGACCAATGCCGACAACTTCTCGAAGTACGATGCGGAAGATATGCCGGCTATGCGTGAGAAAGGTACGAAAGTGCTCTATCAGGTCGATTATGCAGGCCGCAGCGGGGAACTGACCGATGAAACAAAACTCGGCGCTTACCTCGATAAAGTTATCGCCGCGGTCGAGAAGAATGGACTGGACGGTTACTCGTTTACGGGTATCCCCAATGCGGGCGACGCAGCGACCGCAACGGCGGCTGCACTTATCGTCGAACGACTTTCCGCGGCAAAGACCGAAGGACAACTGCTCGTTTTCGAAGGTAATCCGCTTTTCTTGACGGAGGACGCTTTGTCGAAGGTCGATTATGTCGTGCTCGACACCGAGGCTACGGAGAATGTGACCGACCTGAAGATGCAGGTACTCAACGCTACGGGGTATGCCGGCGTTCCGGCTACGAAGTTGCTGCTGGCCGCTGCCGCAGGCGCTCCTCTCTATGACGAGAATGTCGAGGAACATGCCGCTATCACGGAAATGGCCGAGCGGGTTGTATCGCTCGGGCCGCTGGCCGGACTGGGAACCTACGACATTTATAATGACTATTATGATCTGGACATGAACTATAAACTTGTTCGCAATGCCATCCAGACGTTGAACCCCTCAAAATAGTGAGCAATGAGAAGAATTAATAAATACTTATGGCTGATCGCTTCGGCCGCTTTCTGCTCCTGTCAGTCCTATGATGCCGACGACCACAAGTTCGGTAATGTGGTCTACCTCGACGTGGCGGAAACGACTGACGTGCAGACGGCAACGATCAAAAACACGCTCGATGAACTCGATCGGACATTCTCCGCAACGCTGGCTTATCCGTCCGGTGGCGACGTCACGGTCTCCATTGCAGTCGATCCATCGCTCGTCGATACCTACAACGCCCGTCACAACACCTCGTGGCCGATGCTCGATGCGAAATACTATTCGCTTTCCGACGAGCGGGTAACCATCCCGGCCGGCAAGACCGCTTCGGATGCCGTGACGCTCCATCTGCAGGAGTTGCTGGGCGAGGGCGAAGACCAGACAGGTGCGCTGACCCTCGATGCTACCTATCTGCTGCCCGTGACGATCACGAATGCGTCCGTTCCGACGCTGGACAGTTCTTCGACCGTCTGGTATGTTATCAAACGATCGTCGAACATCACTACGGCAGCGCAGCTTACCGACAACTGGATCAATTTCCCGACACTCGACAAGGATACGGAGCAGGCGATGGCCCTCAACAACTTGACGGCCGTGACCTACGAGGCGTTGATCTATATCGACAAGTTCGCCACCTCGGCTCTGAACTCGGCCGGTGTCGCCAACCCCGTCAGCATCTCCACCATCATGGGTGTCGAGGACTACCTACTTCTGCGTATCGGCGACACGAATTTCGAGCGCCAGCAGCTGCAGTTCGACGGTTCGGGCAGCGGTTCGGCCTTCGGTAAGTTCCCGGGGCGTGATGCCGGCAAGATCCTGAACGAAGGCGTATGGTACCATATCGCATGCACTTATGACCAGGCGACGCGCACGGTACGGATTTTCGTCAATGGCGAGTTGCAGAGCGAGGGCAAGGATATGGGGCTTGCGTCGATGAGCGACGACACGCGCATCAATCTGGCCATGCGTGCTTTCTACGATCGTTACCTCAATAATCCGACGCCGGAGAACGAAGAAAAATACGGCGGTTGGGCCGATGCCCGCCAGTTCTTCATCAGCTATTCCTACGACGCCTACCGCCCGCTGAACGGCAAAATCGCCGAGGCCCGTGTCTGGTCGGTAGCCCGCACGCAAGAGCAGATCTGGGAGAACATGTACGAAATCGCCGATCCCGAAAGCGACCCGACGCTCGTCGGTTATTGGAAGTTCAACGAGGGAGCCGGCAATACGATCAAGGACTATTCGCGCTACCATAACGACGGAGAGGCCGAGTACGATCTGGTATGGCCCGACGGTGTGGAGATTCCGAAAATTAACGAAACGGAGGAGTAAACTATGAAAACAAGGATAAATAATGTAAAGAAGGGAGTAGTGACGCTTCTTTTCGCGGCGGTCATCGCGGGCCTTACGGCCTGCGAGACCGATCCCGTGAAATCGCAGCGCGGAGAACTTCCCGACAAAGATTTGTTGGAGAATACCTATGTCAAAATCCGCAGCATCAAATCCCCGACTGAATTTGCCGTTGTCAATCTGTCGGAGGGAACAACAGTAACAGAAGATCGAATTTACTGCCGGCTGACCCGCCCGGCAGAGAGAGCGATGACTATCACGGCTGCCGTGGACGAATCGCTGGTCGAAGCCTGTAACGAGGAGTACGGTACGGATTTACTCCCGTTCCCGGCAGGGAATGTTACCATTGCCGGTAACGGTACGATTGCCGTAGCGGCGGGAGAGCGTATCTCCGACAAAATTCAGGTATCGTTCAAGTCGGACGGACTGGCTGCCGGAACGTACTTATTACCGATTGCGATCTCATCGAATGATGCGGCTCTTACGGACGGAGGCAAGGCGGTCTATTACGGCGTGAAAGTCCGCGGGATTGATATAGGCAACTACGAACTGGATACGGAATACCTGAACGTATTCTATCTGAACACGACCGAATACCAGCCGCTGTTGGCCGACATTTGGATATTGCAGAAAACCGAAGCCATGCCGCCGTTCAATACGCTCTGGGAGCGGACTTACGGCAATATCGTCAATCTGCGCATCGTGCAGATAGGTTACGAGGCCGATACGGAGCGTGCCTTGTTGGTGCTTAACTCTGACATACGCTATGTGCTGGAACATGCGGACAAGTATATCCGTCCGTTGCAGGACAAGGGGCGCAAGGTCTGTCTTTCGCTGGAGGGAAATGGCTCGGGACTCGGATTCTGCAACCTGACCGACAGCCAGATCGCCGACTTCACGGCGCAGGTGAAAGCCTGTCTGGAGTTGTATGATCTGGATGGCGTGAATTTCTTCGACCGCAATGCCGGTTACGGTCAGGTGGAAGGAATGCCGGAGATGAACACGACTTCCTATCCCAAGCTGATAAAGGCCATGCGCGAAGCCATGCCCGACAAACTGCTGACGCTGGCCGATTACGAAGAGCCGACCGAATATTTCGGGGACACCGAGGCGACGGGCGGCATCGAGGTCGGACAGTACCTCGATTATGCATGGTCGGGATATATGTCGGAGAGCGAGGATATCCAGTTGCTCGATCCGTGGGAAGTAATCGACCTCACACCGGACGATGCGGCCGATTTGGGCATGATGCTCCCGACGACGAACCATCCGCGCCGGCCGATCGCCGGACTTTCACCCGAAAATTTCGGATACTTCGCTGTGCCGTGGTATCCGGCGGCAAGCGATTTCCTGATGACGGCACAAGGTTTTATGAATGTGGCCATCTGGGATATGATGGGCTATGCGCCGAACAATACGATCGTATGGGCCGACCTTATCTCCAATCAACAAAATGAGTATGAAATGTCTTGGGGCATGGTTCCGGGTATGTTATGGGCCATATTCGGCGATGAAGCTATGGATGGAACGTATATGTATAATGTCCTCGTAAATAACGATCAGGGAGGTTTACACTACGGAGAGTTGGCGAAAGACTGGTAAAAACGATAAAATACGGATTTGCATCGTGCAATCACAAATTACAATCACCATTTTAAAATTATTAACTATGAAAAAGACTTTATTTATTACGACTCTGCTCCTTTCCGCGGGTGCAATGTTTACATCCTGCAACAAAGACGTGGAAAATCCCGACATGCAGGCACAACCGGAAGAAACGGCTCAGGTAACGCGGGCCTACGGCGACAAAACACCGCTGATCGAGGTGTATTACGAGATCAACGACACCAATCCGCTCAACGCGTTGTCGTACGAGATGAACGGCAAGAAATTCATCGATCTCGTACAGCTTTTCGCTTCGAATATCCAGAAAGACGCGAATGGTGATCCCTGCATTTTCTTCAACGACAAGCTGGCTCCGGTGATGGCTGCGAAGGCGACCTATATCGAGCCGTTGCAGAATGCCGGAATCAAGGTGATTCTGAACGTTCTGGGCGACCACAAAGGGATCGGCATCTCGAACCTGACGGATGATCAGATCGAGAAGTTCGCCGCTATTCTCACCTACATCGTGAAGGAATACGGCCTGGACGGAATCGGATTCGACGATGAATATGCCGACTATTCGACTCCTATTGATCCCACTTCGGCCAGCAAACTCGTTCTCAAACTGCGTGAAAAATTCAATGCTGAATTCCCCGGCGAACGCAAAATCATCCAGATGTTCCAGTGGAATTATGTGTCTAACATTTCCGCAGCGGCAGGCGCGGAGATCGATTTGGCCGATCACGGATCGTTTGGCCCGAATGTTTTCCAGACTTCCAGCGCATTCGCCGGCGTAACGAACGATCGCTGGTGCCCGCAGGCTATCCAGATGGGACAATCGTACAATGCAATTTTCCTGAATCAGATCAAGACCCGCTCCTCGCAGGCTGCCAGCGGCAACTACGGCGGTATTATGATGTTTAACGTCCGTAAGGCATCGAATGTCAATCCGCTGCCTGTATTCCAGAAGATCGCAGAAGGTGCATTTGGCGCAACTGTAACTTATACCGGTACGGAGTATTCTCAGGATTGGACATTCAACCCTGCGGGATACACGATTACTTATGCAGATATTCAGTAGCACTCACTCGATGTAAATCCGTATAGGATAGACGTTAGGCGACGTCATCTGGCCCGTGCATCGACCGAAAGGCGGTGTACGGGTTTTTCTTTAAGTTAAATGGAAAATAAATGGATTTTGCAAAGGATGTAACGATAGCGCGATTTAAACACTCGATTACTAAAGAGTAAATTCAAAGTTATTCATACTGCTTTTATCATTTTTCGGTCTATTATTTCGTCATTAGTAACGGTCATATGCATTGATGACATAGGTAAGTGACAATCTCTATTATGTCTGTATCTAAAAAATATTTTAATCGCATATGATTAAGAATATTGCAATGTGACCCTATAGATACGGAATCCTGTCTTATGAAAACGCTTATTCATACCCGTATATACGCGTTGCTAACTCAAAATGAATCGAATCCGTCGGAATTAGCCCATGCATACGAAGAGTTTATCGAGACGATGACCGAGATGGTTGCTAATTTCGATAACCGGGATGATATTTTGAGAATACTGTATTACAGCCGGGTTGAATTCGACGTATTGTCCCATCCATCGTTTAATCGATATTCGAACAATGTTTTAAGGACGACGTTCATCTATAAAATCATGTATATTCTGGATTGCGAAATCAATATCGTCAGCAATAGTACGAAATATAGCTCGAACCAAGACTATTCGTTTCCTTTATCCTATCAGGACGGCGAGTTGCTGTGGACAGGGACGCAGCAAGAGTTGCTGGAGCTTGCCGTTGCCCTTCATAAAAACGGGATTATCATGTACGGCAACCGCAAGGCGCGTTTCATCGAGATCGTCCGTGCCTTGTCTTCTACATTCCATATCACGATCAACGATGTCTATGTCAAGAAAACCAGGATGCTTGACCGCAGCACGGCGGTCACACCTTTTCTGGATAAATTGAAAAAAGCCTATGAGCAAGTCGTCGAAAGACACCTGCGATAGAGAGAGCGGAGACCTGTCAAGGACGAGAAAATCAGAAAGTTTTTCTCCGTTTGCAAAGTTTCAACAGTTTATTTTTCAGTTGATTATATTTTCATACTTTACAAAAAACTTTTTGATTTTTCCCGAGAGGCATCCGGAAAAGTGTACTTTTCAGTGATTTTGTATTATACATTTGCAGCAGAAAGCGACGCATAGTGCATCGCTGCATTCAAAATCCAAATAACATGAAAAACATCCTTTTAGCCGTTGCAGTCTTCGCTGCCGCATTCGTTTCCTGCAACAAGGAGACCGAAGTCGTACCTTCCCCCAATTCTTTCACCGATGGGGCACGTATCGCACTTACGCTTACCGATGATGCTGCCGACACCCGCTCCTTCTTCGATTCGACAGCCTCGGCCGAGGCATGAGAGTCTTCGTTGTCGTCACTGTCGATTTTCGTCTTCGATAATGCCGACAACTTCGTTATTCGCCGGGATTTAACATCCAGCGAGCTGGCCGCGAAATCGGCGACATTCTCCCTACCTAAATCTCTTGCCAGCACCCCCTGTTCATTCTACGCCATAGCGAACTACGACGCCTCGTCGGCCAAGACCCGGGCGGCCCTTACGGCCCTTGTGGAGAAGTCGGCCGCCGACTATAACGGCACCTTTGCCGAGGTGTCCACCGCAGCCAAGCGTTCGGGCGGCTTCGTGATGTCGGGCATGAAATCGCAGACCGTCGGGGCCGTGAACTCCACGACCAATGTCGGCATCACACTCAAACGCACTGTCGCTAAAGTAGTCCTCCAGACGACCATCGACCCGTCGTTCGCCGACAAATATGCAGGAACGCTTACCATCAACTCGGTAAAACTCTCCAAAGCCGCCTCGCAGTCGCTCGTCGTGGCCGGAACGCCGACACCCGGGGCCATGACCTTCAGCCACACGCAGACTCCCGCCACGGCTTCGGGAAAATGCAATGCGCTGTTCTACTGTTTCGAGAATGGAGCTTTGCCCGCGGGCAGCCGCGTTCTGCTGGAAATTAACGCCACATACGATTCGGACGGCAGCACCTCGACTACGGACGACCGCTCGGAGGTGACCTATTCGGTCGAGTTGACGGGTAAGGCCGCGGGCGAGATTCTCCGAAACGGCTACTACCGTGTCGCGGCCAATATCACGGGTCTCGTAGGTCAGGAGTGCGCCGTATCGGTCACCGTCGCCGATTGGGAGACGCCCGTGACGCAGAACGTCGAGCTGGGGGCATAGCCCTCTTGTTTTGGCAGCTCCCGTCCCTCGCGGGCGGGAGCTGTTTTCAATCCCTTTTTCAGATTTTTCCGACTATGAAAAAATATCTGTTGATACTCGCTGCCATCCTGTTGCTGTGGGGCTGCATCGCCGAGGACAGGACAGAATGTACAAATCCCCGCGGTGTCTTCGTCAGCCTGACGGTACGGCCCGAAAGGATGTCCTCCGTAACTCGCTCTGCGGATGAAACGGCCATCCGCGACCTGAACCTCTACCTTTACGACGATAACAGCAATGTTGTCCTGCACCGTTACCAGACCTCTGCGACGCTGCGTTTCGAATGCCTACCGGGCGACTACCGGATCTGCATTGCCGCCAATCTGGGCCGCGATCTGGGCGACAATCTGCTGTGGAAGGATTTTACCGTTACACACGCCGACAAGTACGATGTATTGCCTATGGCCTATGAGGGCGATATAACGATAATTCCCTCGGCAGACGGGATGCTGACGCTGCCTGCCGTCGAAGTACAACGCTGCGTGTCGAAAATCTCCTATCACATTACCGTTACTCCGGCCGTTGCCGACATCGAACTGCGCTCCGTGCAACTGTTCTCGGTACCGCGTTTTGTATCCGTGTTCGATATGGCGGCCGCACCGTCGGATGATCCCGACGACTATACGGATTGTCCGGAGGTGGAACTTTCCGGACAGCAGGCTGCGGGCGACTGCTATCTGTTACCCAATATGCAGGGCATGGTGGCGGCCATTACCGACCAACGGCAGAAGAACCCGGAAAATGCCCCTGCGAATGCCTCGTATCTGCTGATCCGCGCCGTGCGCGGGTCGAAAATATTAGCTTATTATATTTACCTCGGAGGAAACAACACCTCGGATTTCAATGTCCGGGCCAACACGCATTACAGGCTCAATATCTCGATCTTGGGCGACAGCGAGGTCGATACCCGCATTAGCAGCTATGCCGTCAATGTGCATGACACCTACGAAGAAAACTCGGTCGGCGGATATTGCACCTACAATCCGTTTCAGATGCTTGCCGTGGAGATCGACGGGAGTCCCGCACCCCTGACGCTTCGGGGACGTATCGGTGTCGCGCAAGGCAACGCCGGAGCGTTCTGTCTGAACGGCTCTCCCGTAGGGGAAGGCCGCGACCTTATGCTTCCGGAACAGCCCGGCCCCAATATCTTCGGCGTGAACTACGCTCCGGGAATCTATACGACAGTCAATTCGCAGGTGGTCTATACCGTCACGGTCGAGGATGATGCGGGATTTGCACAGTCGTTCGACATCGGACACCGCTTCGCCAACCGTCTCGACGTATATATTCACCCCGCGACGGCTGAAAACGGAAACGGTACGGTAACCGTCGCCGGAGCGTTGTATGACGCTGAACCGTCTTTCCTGACGCACGACCGGGTCGTCTTGTGCCATGAAAAGGGATGCACGCTGACAGCCGTACCCGAAGCCGGATACCGCTTCGAGGGATGGTATTCGGCAGCCGACTACAAGACACGGCTTTCGACCTCGGCTTCGTATGCCTACATTCCGACCTCGCCCGAAGCCGCGATCTTCCCGAAATTCACGGTCAATACCCGGCCGCTCGACGACGGGGGCACGGCCAACTGCTATATCGCGCCGGAATTGAATACCTCCTATTCGTTCGACGCTACGACGATGGGCAACGGCCGTGCGACGACGAACATCCGCCCGGAGCCCCTGCGGGGTGCGGAAGCACGGGTGCTTTGGGAAACGGGCACGATCCGAGGCGCGATCGTTGAAAGCGCGAAACTGACCGGCGACGGACGTATCGTCTTCCGAACCGGCATGACCTATGGCAATGCCGTAATCGGACTTCTCGACAGCCGCGGGGTATGCATATGGTCGTGGCACATCTGGTCGGTGGATTACGATATCGAGGCCACGGCCCAGACCTATGCTTCGGGAGCCGTCTTTATGGATCGCAACCTCGGGGCCCTGGCTACGGACTGCACGCAGGCCGCTGCCAAAGGACTCTATTACCAGTGGGGCCGCAAAGATCCGTTCCCGTATCCGGCGCTGGCCACGGACGCCTACACGCAGGCTCCGACCGTCTATGCTCCGGGATTCGAGTATGCTGAAAGCAATCCCCGAACCTCCGGAACTGAATCGCCTTACGACGTGATGACCCTCGAATGGGCCACAGCGCATCCAACGACCTATATGGACGGTGTATTTTACGAGGATTGGGAAGAGTGGACGTCGGTCGCCGACTGGCTCTACGACCACCACCCGAACCTCTGGGGCAACGTCACGACCGGGAAGAACAATATCAGCCGCACCAGCCATAAATCCATTTACGATCCCTGCCCTCCGGGATGGAAAGTGCCCGGTGCCGAGGATTTTGCGGAAATAGAGCGGATAGGCGTATCGACACCTTATTACATTACAATCCGCTGTAACAGCACGCAGACAGCGAAGATACCTTTGGGCGGAACATTCTACGAAGGACGTTACGACCGCAACGGGTCGCTCGGAAGGCTCTACACGAACGCTCCGTATTATCTTCATTGGGGAGACTCGACCGGCGTGTTCCATGACGTAGCCTGCACCTCGATCCTATTCGATACGAGCAACTACCCGCCGTTCGTCAACACAACGGATTTTTACCGCTATGCTGCCAATCCGGTGCGCTGCATCCGGGAATAAAACCGAAATAATAGCTAACGATAATGAACAAACAACGAGTCATACTGTTCGTGCTGCTGTCGGCGGCCTTGTGGGGGCTGCCCCGCAGGGCTGCGGCGCAGATCTTCGCCGTAAGGGCCAATGCTCTTGCGGTGTGCAGCGCGACGCTGAACGTCGGGGCCGAAGCGGCCCTGACGGACAACTGGTCGCTGGAGCTGTCCGGCTACTGGAATCCGGTGCAAACCGCATCCCTCTCGATGAACTTCCACGCCGTACAGCTCGGCGGCCGCTACTGGTTCTACGAATCCTTCGTCGGACACTTTCTCGGACAACACCTTACCTATGTCGGTTACGACCTCGGAAGCCGGACAAAACGCTATAAGGGTCATGCCTATGGCCTCGGTGTCAGCTACGGATATGCGTGGATGCTCTCGAAACGATGGAATATCGCCCTCGAAGCCGGCATAGGGCTGTTCCATACCGAAGACACACGCCACGACCCGACCGTCTCTGACTGGGAGGATGAATACATCTACCGTTACCGACGCTGGACGCTGGCGCCGACAAAACTGGAAGTCTCATTCTCTTATATCTTTTAGCCATGAAGATATGCAATAAGATATTGCAGATAGGTCTGCTGTCGGCAGCGCTCGGAAGCCTGTTCGGCTGCTCGGTAGCCGGACGGCTTCAGCGGCAGCAGATGACTGCCTCGCTCTCGCAGCTTACCCGCGCCGAGCGGCAAGAGCGGCAGCAGGACTACCGCCCGCAGGTCGTAAAACTCCAGCGTGACAGCAATACATTCTTTCTTGCACCCGTGGATACGCTTGCCGACGGTGAGCGTGTCATGGCCCTTCAGATCGAGCAGGTGACGGTCGTGGCGAAGATGCGGTCTATTCCCGAACGCAACGGGCGCGTCGTGCTGGATTTCATCGTGACGCTGCCCAAGCAGTTGTTGGGCAAGAGCCGCAGCGTCGTAATCACACCGATACTTCACAAACCCGACGAATCCGTGGCGCTCGAAGATCTGGTGATCCGCGGCGGCCGCTTCTCGCTGCTGCAAGAGCGCGACTACTGGCAGTACGAAACCTACGTCGAACGATTCCGCCCCGATACCGTAGGACGAGAGGCGGCCTTCAACCGCTTCGTGAAATTTCCCTATCCCGAAGACGTCCGGCTCGACTCACTGGTTGAAGGTCGGAGTACCGTCACGTACTATTACTCGCAGGAGGTGAAGACCGATGAGACATCGAAGAAGATGCTTGTAACGCTTCAGGGACAGGTCTTGGCCGTGGACGACAGCGCCTATCGTCTGCCGCCATCCGATACGTTGAGCTACATCGTATCCTCGATGCTCTCCTTCGTAGATACCATACCGAGGTATCGCATCAAGGTCGTCGACAAGTTTGTGACCGTCGAAGATCGCAACTACATTCAGTTCTTCGTGGGCGATACCCGTGTGGTCGATACGCTGGGCGATAATCGGCGGCAGCTGGACAAGATCACCGGCCTGATGCGGCAGATCGTCGAACAGCAGGAATTTTGGGTCGATACCATCACGCTGACGGCGGCATCGTCTCCGGAGGGAGCCTATGCCTTCAACGACCGGCTCTCGCAAGGAAGGGCCGCGGCGCTCAAACGCTATCTTGTCCGCCGATACGGCAGAAGCATCGACACGATGCTGACCGTGCGGTGGGTGGCCGAGGACTGGCAGGAGTTGACAAACCGCATCCGAACAGACCGGGAGGTCGTAAGCCGTGACGCTATTCTGGAGCTGATCGTCGCAGAAAAGAATCCCGACCGGCGGGAGCAGGCCATCCGGCAGCGGTTTCCGAAAGAGTATGCCTATATCCGTTCGGTGATCTACCCGCAGCTGCGGGCCGTGAATTTTCGCTACAGCCTGCGCCGCAAAGGAATGGTCAAGGATACGATCCATACCACGGAGCTGGATACGGCCTATGCCCGCGGCGTGCAACTGTTGCAGAAACGCAAATACGCCAAAGCCTTGTACATTCTCAACGACTACAACGACCGCAATACGGTCGTGGCGCATCTGTCGCTGGATCATAACGAGCGGGCGATGGAGCTGTTGGCAACGATGCCCAAGGATGCCGTGACGGAGTATCTGCGGGCCATCGCCTGCTCGCGGCTGGGACGCAAGGCGGAAGGCCGGGAGCATTTCCTCGAAGCATGCCGCTTGGATGGGCGTATGGAGTATCGGGGCAATCTCGATCCGGAGATTGCTGAACTCTTAAAACAATAGTCATGCGGATCGGACTGGTGGATGTGGACGGGCACAACTTCCCGAACCTTGCGCTGATGAAACTTTCGGCATGGCACAAGTGCCGGGGCGATACGGTGGAGTTCGCCGATCCCGCGGCGAGGCGTTATGACAAGGTCTATATGTCGAAGGTCTTTACCTTTTCGCGCGATTGTACGGATCGCTACGACTGCGAGGTCGTGCGTGCCGGGACGGGTTACAGGGACTATGCGACGATTCTTCCCGAAGAGATCGAACATATATGCCCGGATTACTCGCTTTATGGGGTCAAGGAAGCCTATGGGTTTCTGACGCGCGGATGCGTGAACCGCTGTTCGTGGTGCGTCGTGCCCCATAAGGAAGGTGAAGTCCGGGCACACGCTGACATCGAAGAATTTCTCGACGGGCGTAAGCGTGCCGTGCTACTCGACAACAATGTCTTGGCTTCGGAGTGGGGACTTATGCAGATCGAGAAGATCGTCCGCATGGGCATCCGGGTAGATTTCAACCAAGGACTCGATGCCCGGCGTATCGCCCGCACACCGGAGATCGCTGCGCTGCTCGCACGGGTCAAATGGATACGTTTTCTGCGCATGGCCTACGACAGCCGTGCCATGCAGGATGACGTTCATAAAGCCATAGAACTCCTCCGTAAGCACGGCGTTCCGGCCCGGAGACTATTTTTCTATGTGCTGATAAGGGATGACACCGAAGATGCGCTCGGACGTATCCGGGAGCTGAAAGCGTTGGGGTGTCAGCCTTTCGCGCAGCCGTACCGGGATTTCGAACACGAGGGGAAACCCTCGTGGGAGCAATGGCGGCTGGCCTACTGGTGCAATCGCAAACCGCTGTTCCACTCCGTGGATTATGAGGAATACCGAAAAAACCGAACTTAACAATCGAACTTATGAACAGACTGAAAATCAAATATGCCGTCGCGTACGGCTTTCTTGCAACAACGGCGGTCGCGCTTATCGCATCGCTATTTACAGGCTGCCATGTCTACGAACATGAAGAGGTGGAAATTATCCGCTGCCCGGTGATCGAAGCCGATACGATCGACATTCCCGGCTGGGATAAGGAAATCGCAACCCCCGAATTTTAACCGCTGTCACGATGAAAAAACTGTTGATTTGGCTCCCGGGCATGCTTTCGATGCTCGCAGCCTGCACCGAAGCGGTAGAGATACCGGCTCGGGCGCCCGAAAAACAATCGCCCGTCAGGGTCGAACTGCATCTGACGACCGAGCAGCAGGCCGCCACCCGCGCAATGGATGAAAATTGCATTCGGGATGTGAATTTGTATCTGTACGGAGATACAGAATATCATTTTTATTTCCCCTCCGTTTCCTCGCCGCTGGTGTTCAACGTCCTTCCCGGCAATTATCGGAGTTATGCGATTGCGAACGCCGGACAGGATCTGGGAGATAAAAATGCGTTCAAGATCCAGTTTTACGAAACAGCGGTAGACGTGATGGAGTCTTCGGACGCTATCCCGATGACGGATCGGGGAACATTGGCGGTCGATGGCGCTGGCCGGTGTACCCCCTCATCGCTTCGCGTAACGCGCAGTGCGGCGAAGATCGCCTATACCATCGAGGTCGCCGACGCCGTCGCACCGTCGCTCCGTCTTCGCTCTGTGCAGTTCTGCAATCTGCCGCTGACGATACGTCCCTTCGATTCGGGCAGTATTTCTTCGACGGTCGAGGCGAACTACTATGACGGCGAGGCGATGCCTGTCGGCAATGAACGGAGAACCGCGGGTACAGCGTATCTTTTCGAGAACTTGCAGGGCTCGGTAGACACGATCACCGACCAGAAGGACAAGTGCCCTGAAAATGCTCCGGCCTGTGCCACCTACCTGCGGATTCTCGCGGAACGGAGTGCGGACAAAGCCCTTGTCGAATACATCGTTTATCCGGGTGAAAATAACACGTCGGATTTCAATGTCCGCCGAAACACGTGGCATAATCTGGAGCTTGTTATCAGGGGCGAAAATGAGATCGACAACCGGGTTCTCGTCTACGACGGTCTGTATTACGGAACGGCGAACTGCCATATCTGCACCGGCGATCAGGTTACGTTCGATGTTACCCCGTATCGCACGTCTCGCAGCCGCAATTACGCCTATCTGGGAATCGAGGCGGGCGATGAATACGCTCCGGCATCCGCCGGGCTGCTGTGGCAGGACAACAAGATCGTGACGGGATTCACGCTTGCGGACAACCGTCTTACGGTGCGCACGAACGGTCAGCGGGGCAATGCGCTCGTCGCGGTGTACGATGCTGGCGGGACGATTCTCTGGAGCTGGCATATATGGTGCCTGCCCAACGATCGACCGCAGGACGACCGGTATACGAACCGAGCGGGCGAACAGTTCCTTGTCATGGATCGGAATCTGGGAGCCATCGGTACGGATTTGAAAACCCGCTACGGACTGGTCTACACATGGGGGCGCAAAGATCCCTTTACGTCGAACGAGGTCTACAACGCCGCAGGACGTAAGGATCGGTTCATAAACCATTGGCCGACAATCTACACCTCGAACGGATCCGAAGCCAAAACATACGATCTGACCTATATGACCCGGCACCCGACGACGTATGTCTATACGGGGTGGTACGCCAAACTTTATACCTATTACGACAATGCCCTTTGGGGCGATCCCGCGCCTGTGGACACTTACGGTTGGGCGAGTGCGAAAAGCGTGTATGACCCCTGTCCCGAAGGGTACCGGCTGCCGAGCCGTTATACATGGACGGCTTTCGAGAATTACGTTTTTCCCGGAGAACCATATGTGGTCGGAGCGTTCGACAACGGCTATTGGTTCCAGCGCTTCAGGGGAGATACGAAGGGGACGTTTTATCCCGTACCGGTCGGGAACGACGATTTTCGGCTGGATCGTGACGGCGTTGCCGTCATGCTGACCGGAGCGGCGTCCGAACCGACATCCGCTACGCCGTATCCGACCGTCTATTTCAAATTCGAGATCAACAGCGGGTGGACGAACTTCGAAGGCGGAAAAGGCAAAGGGCTGGTGCGTTGTGTCAGGGAATAGATATTATTTCCGATTCTGTCTTGTAAAATCCTCTGAAATTTACCGTTCATGTCCCGAATCGCAGATTTTTTAGACCGCCTCATGAGGCGCAAGGTTCCGGCGAGTGTTTTCGTTACGATGAATCCGCAGATGCAGGCCGTGCGTATCGCCGTCCGAGAAAACGGACGTCAGTCTTTCGAAGATTATATACGCGAACAGGTTGCCGCCTGCTCCCGTTCATCGGTCGTTCCCGACCACACGCTGCTGCATCTGACCTTTCCCGACAGCAAAGCGATTCCGTCGCGCCGAAGTACGACGAACGAGTATTTTTACGGGAAGCTGGCTCCGGCTTTTATCCGGCAGGATATACACCCCGAGCCGGCCGTTTCGCTCCGGGATGCGGCTTTCGCACTCTCGAAAGGTCTTTCGCCCCTCTCTCCGGCAGGGCGGCGGGAACAGCTGATGCGCGATTCCGAATACCGGAGATTTACGATGCATTGTGCCCGTACGGCGCCCGACGATGCACCGCTCTATCGGGCTGTAACCTCTTCACAGGGAACTTATCTCTTCAGCGATACGCCCAAGGGCCGGCGGGCCATGTACTGCTATATGCAATACATGACGGATCGTTTCTTCGGAATGCGGACTGATGCAGATACGCTGAAAATCTATGAATTGAAACATTTGCCGCCCCGAATCGCCGCGATGGCGGACAAGTGTATCGACAAATTCGTGAAAAGCGATCTGAAAAGCGAGTATCCGGGACTGGAGAGATCCCGATACAGTTTTACCGAGGAGAAGTGGATTCCGACATCGGTACTTTCGGAAGGCATATGTTCGGCAGCATATTCCATATCGCCGTGCTACGAGGACTTCGAGAGGTTCGTTGCCGGGAACCGGACACAGGTATCGTCAGGCAATCACGATCTCGCAACGCTGTTGTATATCGCGGAAAACGGGTACGCCGCATCTGTAGCCGACGACGGGTTGCATCGTTTCAGACATCGGGAGTTCTTCTCCGAGGTGGCGTCGAAACTCCGGGATTGCGACCGGGCGCGTATGGGAAACCGGCAATCGACGCACGACTTCGGGTACGGTGCCTTGCAGCAGCAGGCCCGTGAAATCGCAGCGGGTATTCTTCGCACGGAATACAACATTCAGAACGGGAGATTCCTGACGGAATACAAAGAGTCATCGCCGGATGCGAAACAGCATGTTTCCCTGCCCGGAACGGGCACCGTAACCAAAAGGCGGGAAACGGAACGCAGGCTGCGGCATTCCCGTCCTGTCAGCGGCAAACGTGCCGCAATAAAAATGTAACGAATATGCGGGAAGACCGGATACGAAGTATTTACCTGACGCTCGACTGAACGCTGCATGCCGTACGTTTCGCTGTCGGAACGAACGGCGAAGAGGGTTTCAGGCATCACATCTCCGAAGAGTTGAAAAAGACGACACCCGGACGGGCGCTCGAAAACCTGTTCTATCTGCAATACGATCTGCCTCCGGAAGCATCCTTCCATGCGACGACGGAAGAAGCGAAGCGGCCCGATGAACTATACATGCGGAAATTATTGCCGGAATTGACTCGTCTGAAGTTACAGCCCCGTCATGTCGTGGCGAATGACGAGGCGTATTATGCGGTGATGAAAGGCGTAATGCTCTTTACACCGGAAGCAGAAAAGCTGATGCTGACGGAGGATTACTTTTCGGCACGACGGCAAATCCGGCTGTGTGCACCGGATTTGAAACGACGAAATGAAACACGACGGCATCCGATGCCGGTGCTTAAATTATACTAAATACTAATTCATAAAACATTCGACTTATGGAAGTAACCATGATGGAACACGATGCCTATCTGGAACTGAGAAGGCGTCTGTGCGGCCTGTCGGTCGCCGTAACGGAATTGTATCGTAAGGTAGCTCCGCCCACACGGGAGAAATGGCTCAGCACGCAGGAAGTATGCGAGGCGCTGCATATCTCGCAGCGGGCTTTGCAGAATTACCGCGATCGGGGAATCATCCCATATTCCACGATAGGTTCCAAATTCTATTACCGGGAGACCGACGTCGAACGCGTCATCCGCGAAGCTCTGATCCGCAGATAGTATGTCGGACATTATTACGAAGCGATCCGAAGAGTTCAAGGAACTGACGGATTGGATGGTGCAAACCACGCGCGAGATCGAAACGGCCATGAAACATTTGCGGCCGACGATCGGTCAGGAGCATTATCTGACCGGAGATGAGATTTGCAGACGCTTCCATGTGTGCAAACGGACGTTGCAGACCTTGCGGGATACGAAAGCGATTCCCTATACGACGCTCGGCGGGAAAATCCTCTATCCCGAATCCGGTATCTTCGAGGTGCTGAAGAAAAACTACCGCGACTTCCGGCCCTGGAATAAGTAAACGAACGGCGACCAGACTGATCTGGTCGCCGTTCGTTTAGGGTTAAGCCTCTTGGGAAAGCAGCCGGGTCGTAGGCTGTGTGAGTTCATACAGATTGCCGATGCGCTGCGTAAGAAGACGTACGTCTTCCTTCATCTTGTTGGCAGTTAATTTGGCATAGATCTGAGTCGTCGTAATCTGCTTATGTCCGAGCATCTCCGAGACAGTCTCGATGGGAACGCCTTTCTCCAGCGTGACCGTCGTTCCGAACGTATGCCGACCGATGTGCGTCGATAGGTTTTTGGTAATGCCGCATTTTTGGGCAATACGTTTTATCGTTGTACACATACTTTTCCGATCTTTCACGGGAAAGACCCGCGTTTCGTCGATTTTACCCGGATACCCTCTATATCGTTCGATAAGCTCTTGCGCAATGGGCAGCAACATGATGTGATAAGGCGTACCGGTCTTCTGACGGCGATTATAGATATATTGTTCTCCCGTCGGAGTTGTTACGATATGATCGTAAGTCAGATTCTTCAGATCTATATAAGCCAGTCCGGTGAAACAACAGAAAATAAACATATCCCGCACGGCCCGCTGCCGATGATAACGCAATTCTATATTCATAAGCCGTTGTATTTCTTCGTCGGACAGGAACATGCGGGGCTTATAATCCGGAGCACATTTGAACGCCAGAAAGGGATGACGGTCTATCCAGCCTTGCTCAACGGCTACATATAAAACACACTTCAACGTCTGGGTGCGTTTGAAAGCCGTTGTCTTGCCGCAATGTCCGTCTGAGAGCATCCATGCGTAATATCTTTCGATGAACGTGACATCCAACTCCTTCAAAGTCACATCTTCCAGTTTTTTCAGAACCAGATACCGCATCAGGCAACGGCGTTCTTCCATCAGCCTATCGTAAGTACGTTGCGCTCTGTCACGTCCGATTCTCGCTTTTATAGAATCGGCATGGTAGTCGAAAGCTGCGATAAGCGTTTTATATCGGTCGCCGAAACCATGGTAAGCATTCTTGACCTTATTGGCCGTGACATACGCATCACGGTCACTGATCGACTGATAGTGTTTGGCAATTTGAGCTTTGATGTTTTCAAGCATCTGGTGAATTTCGCGCGAAAGCGTATTTCGTTGCGATTTCAGATAATTGGTTTTCTCATCCCATAGCGCCGGGTCGATATTCAACTTGCAACTGAAACCGGCTTGCGTGCCGTTAACCGTGATGCGGCCCATGACCGGAACTTTCCCGTCTTTCGAGATTTTATCCTTTTTCAGATAAAACAGAACTTTGAACGTACTTTTCATAACTCAACAATTTTTAATGTGACAAAGGTATCGGTTGTTGAGTTCTCAAGAATTACGTATATTTGCGCAAGAAATTGTAATTCAGTCGCATATATGCTATTATAAAGCAATTCGACGGGGTTACGATTTGGTAACGAAACTCCCGTCGAATTCTACTTTTAATAGCCTTTGCATCCGAAATCCGTGTAAATAACGGAATTTTAATATATTGATTTTCCGTTATTTACATTTTGCCTATTCCAATTATAAAAAAACACTCATCGTATTGGCGAAAGGACGGTTTTTCCACACCGGGCAGCGAAGCCGGATCAATCTTCCGGTTCGATGTAAAGCTGGAAAATAAGGGGCGTGAACGACGGGATCTCGGTGGTGATGGTCGTCACGGTGGTACCCGTGCTGGAACTGTCGTAGCCGTAGCCGTACATGCTGTCGTAGTAACCGCCGTAGTAGTTGCCGTAATAGCCGCCGTAGTACCCCCCGTAGTAGCCGCCGCTGCCGTAGTAGCTATTGGCGTAATTGAGGTAGTTGAGATAATCGAGGTAACTCGACGAATAACCGCTCGACCCCGAAGTGGACGAACTCGACGAGCCGCTCTTGCCCGACGAACCGTAGGCGTTGGTCGACGTGGTGATGAGCTCCGCCCACTGACCGAACTTGAGGTTGGGAATGGTATAGTAGAACGCCTGGATCATCCCGCCGCTCGACGGGGTGTAGTCGAGCGCCGTGCCCTTTTGCGCGACCTCGCCGTAGATGATCTTCTTCACCTCGTCGATGTTCGTGTCGAAGATGAACCCGTCGAGGAAACGGCCGATATACCAGATTTTGGCCGTACCGTCGAGCGTCACCGAGTCGGCTTCGAGCGCCTTGACCCCCTCGTACTTCTGGTAATCGTCGCCCTCGCCGTGGAAACGCTTTTTGAGCGCCTCGGCGATCTGCATGTCGATGTCCCTGACCGAAGCCTCGCTGACATAGGGCTCGTAGCCTACGTGGTAGGGCGCAGGGAAGGAGAGCTGATCCCGGGGCTCGGCCGGGTTGTAGCGCACGTTGACGTAGACCTGGGGGATCGAGTCGCAGGCGCTGACCCAGCGCTTGGACGTCTCGTTGTAGGGGTGTTCGGGATCCTCGGGGTCTTCCGGCACCTCCGTGGCGGGCGTGTCGTCGTCGCCCTTGCTGTAAATCTGCAGGCCGCCGTTCAGTTCGCAGAAATCATCCACATCGGTACCCTCGCGTTCGAGCGGGTTGCTGACCGTGTCGCGGATCTCCATGGTCACGATGAACGGACGTTTGGAACTGAGCGAATAACCTTCCTGCCCCTCATATCCGCCCGTACCCTCGACGCCGTTGCCGACCACCGACGAAGGCATGTAGAGCCGGATTTTCGAGCCGTAGCGCAGCGTCACCTCGGGGGAGGTGATGCCCAGCCGGTCTTTGTTATTCCGGAAATAAGTATCGCCGAGCGTCAGCGTACGGCGCATGGCCAGCCACGTCCCTTCCATCAGTCCTGAGTTTTCCGAGCCGCAGTAGCGGTAGAAAGGCACATAGTGGGTATACTTGGAGAAAGACCCGGCCAGCACGGCATCGTCGGCATTGCGCGTGAGGATGATGTTGCCGCTCAAATCGCGCCCCGAAAAATCGAAAGACACCCAGATGTCCTCGGTGTTGATCGGATCGGACGCAAGGTCGCCCGCATCGAGCAGGTCGACATAGTACAGCCCTTCGGACTGGAGGTTCTCCACCAGGTCACTGCGGTGCTGGGTCATCCATGCCTCGAGCGCCTGGTTCTCGAATTTGTCGTAAGATTCCGTTTCGTCTTTCGCGCAGGACGTCAGCACCAGAAGGCCGGCGAGCGGCACGTACAGAAAACGAGCGATAAATTTCATATATTCGGTTTGTATTTTACTCAACTTTTAATTCGCCGGTTCCACAGGGGCGTCCGCGTCGACCGGATCCACTGCGTCCACCGTAAAAAACCAGGCTATGGGACTCTCATTCGGGATAAGGCCGAAATAATCGTCGCCATAGGCCATATTGTATGTCATATACACCTCGACGGCATCGCCCTCGCGGCAACCAAGTAACGCATCGGCCAGCCCTTTTATTATGTCAGGGTGCCGCATATCCACCGTCAGCGGCTCGAACTTCCACCACTCGGTATTGAGCCCCCGCCCTTCCAGAAAACTTTTCAGGGCGGCATCGTTCGTATAATAAGGTACTGTCCAGTTGTTTTCCGAGCCCGTCGTCACGATATTCGCATAGGTGAAGACGTAGGCGCGGAACGTGATCTTCACGGTCGAGGCCGGGGTTACCTCCGGCCAGTTGACCCGGTCGGGATTGTAGATGTCGGTAATGTAGCGGTATACGGCATCGCCCGAAACCGTGTAGTAGGGCTGGTTGCTGCCTTCCTCCAGGTTCTCCTCGGCGACGAGCCGGGGTGCGTGCGTCCCGGTCAGGAAAGAGACTATCCTCTCCTTCTGCGCGGGCTGGACGTCCTCGTCGTCGGAACAGCCGGCCAGCGACACGAGCGCAGCGGATATGCATATGACAAATAGTCTTTTCATCGTCGTATTATCGTGCAAATTTACAAAAACAATCCGATTTCAAAGCATGAAACGCAAAAAAAGCCCCGGTTAGCGTGCCGGGGACAAAAAAAAGACGACCGAAGCCGTCTAAATCCCTTCCTGCCATCAGCGGTAATAGTCTTTCCGCGGGTCTTTGAGCCGCTGGAGCCGCCGCTGCTTCAGCACGTAGATACCTATCGCTACGGCGACGGCACCACAGACGATGCAGAGCAAGAGGATAATAAATCCGAGTGGGAGCGCCTCTTCCATTTACAGAGCATGCAAGTTTAACAAAATATTGCGGTGTATAAAATACGATGCCGCAAATGTATAGCAAATAATCTGCCCGGCCAAATTGTGGGGGGGGGAATTTTTACACTTTTATTGATTAAAAAAGCTTTTTCATAGGATTTTTAAGGCCATCCGCACCAGATCCTCGACCGAAACAGCCGGATTATCGCGCAAGATGCCGCGCAGGGCCTTCTCGGCGGGGGCCTTGGCGAATCCCAGCATGACCAGCGCCGAAAGCGCCTCGTCGAGCGATTCCCCGCCCGCAGACGGCATCGCCGGGGTATCGCCCTCGGCCAGTCCGGTGAGTTTGCCGCTCAGCTCGACGATGATTTTCTGGGCGGTTTTCAGCCCCAGTCCCTTGACGTTTTTGAGCAGCACGGCATTGCCCGAGGTGATGATCCCCTGCAGTTCACGCGGCGAATAGGTCGAAAGGATCATGCGCGCCGTATTGCCTCCCACGCCCGAAACGCTGATCAGATGGCGGAAAAATTCGCGTTCGACTTTCGTTGCGAAACCATACAGGATCTGGGCATCTTCACGCACGATGTAGTGCACGTATAAACGGGCGTTTTGCGCATGCTCGACGGCCGAAAATGTTTCGAGCGAGATATGGAGGTAGTAACCGACACCTCCGGCGTCGATGACCGCATAGGCCGGGGTCGCCTCGGCGACCGTTCCGCTGATGTATTCGTACATGAAATTCAAAATTTACAAGGCGTGGGGCAAAAATAAAGATTTTTTTTTACCTTTGTGGTTCAAAAGCCGAATATTTAACTAAAACAGATAAAAAACGACATGAAAAAAATGCTTTTTACGGCGCTCGTTGCGGCTTGCGCCATGACAGCCTGCGGTACGAAGACCACCGAGACGGCCACCGCCGAGGAGGTTGCCCGCGAAGTCGGATCAAGCGATATCGCTTATGTGCAGGTTGAAGCCGTGCTGGCACAATGCGACCTTTTCCTGAACGAGGGCGCAGCCCTGCAGGAAAAGACCCAGAAAGCACAGAAAAGCTGGGCCCAGAAAGAGCAGAACCTGCAGGCCGAAGCCGCCCAGCTGCAAGAAAAATACCAGAAAGGGCTGATTACCACCAACGATGCACAGGCCCAGCAGCAGAGCATCGAAAAGCGCGTGGCTTCGTACCAGAGTTCCGCACAGAAAGAAGCCCAGGCGCTCGACGAAGAGAACTACGTGTTCACCAACCGTGCGCAGGATCTGTTGCACCGCGCCGTGCAGGAGATCAACGGCGACAAGAAATACAAGCTCATCATCAACGCCACGGCACTGATCGACGCCGATTCGACGCTCAACATCACGCCCGCCGTGCTTGCGAAGGTCAACGAGCTCTACGCAGCGGACAAGAAAGCCGCCAAGAAATAAGGGAGCGTGCATATTGCACCCTGGCCGAGCCGTCCCTTTTCGGGGCGGCTTTTTTTTCGGACGGCGGCGCGTCCACGGGGCCCCGGAAGACAGCGTACCGCGCCGGGCAGCGGGCAGAAGCAGGCACAGCCGGCAACGGGCGGACGACAGGTACCCCAAGCGGAGGGCGGCAGGCCGCGAAGGACAGAGGACAGCAGGCAGAAGCGGGCACCGCGGGTAACAGGCGGACGGCAATCGCAGGCAACAGGCTGACAGCGGGTACCGCAAGCGGAGGGCATCAGGCCGCGGAGGAGAAAGGGCAACAAACGACGGCTACCGCAGGCAACAGACGGCGGATCGCAAGCAACTGGGGACGGCGGGTATCGCAAGCGGAGGGCGGCAGGCCGCGGAGGACAGAGGACAACAGGCAGCGGAGGATACTGCGGGCAACAGACAGCGGGTACTGCTGGCGGCGGGCAACCGGGAGACATAATCGCGGCGCAGAAGCGGAATGTCCGTAATTTTTTATACATTTGCAGGAAAACTAACAGCAACACACAAGCAATGGGTTTCGTTCCGTTCACATTCGTCGATTTCATAGACATCATCCTGGTCGCCGTGATCATGTACTGGATCTACCGCATGACCAAAGGCACCAACGCGCCCTATATCCTCTCGGGGATCATCGCCATCTACCTGCTGTGGGTGGTGGTGCGGACGCTCAACATGGAACTGCTGTCGACGATACTCGGACAGCTGATCTCGGTCGGGGCCATTGCGCTGATCATCGTATTCCAACCCGAACTGCGGCGGTTCCTGCAGGTGATCGGGATGCGCCAGAAGCACTTCAATTTCATCACCCGCATCTTCTCGACGGGTGACGACACGGTGCAGACCAACGTCGTGCCGATCGTCACGGCCTGCCGCGAAATGTCGGAAACGAAAACCGGTGCGCTGATCGTCATCGGCCAGCAGAGCGACCTGCGGCTGATCGCCGAGGGCGGCATCGCCCTCGACGCCAAGGTTTCGACGTCGTTGTTAAAAAACATATTTTTCAAGAACGCCCCCCTGCACGACGGCGCCGTACTGATCGAAGGCGACCGCATCGTGGCTGCAAAGTGCATCCTGCCGGTGACGCAGAGCGACGTCCCGAAATCCTACGGCACACGCCACCGCGCCGCGATCGGCATGAGCGAAATCTCGGACGCAATCATCATCGTCGTCTCGGAGGAGACGGGCGGCATCTCGATTGCGCAGGGCGGGGAGCTCCGCCGCAACATCGACCCCGTGCGTCTGCAGCAGACCCTGCAACGCTATCTGACGATCAACACCCGCAAGCGCTCGAAAAAAGAGGTGGCCGAGTAAGGCCGGAGCCAGGAAAAACCGGGGAAGGGCGATAGTTTCAAGGAACGGCATCGGGCAGACGACGGTCGGGTAACGGAAGCCGGGTGACAGCAGCCCGATGACGGCCAGCCGGACGGCAGAGACCGGAAACCACGGCGGCATGACGGCCAACGGAGGACGGCGATCTGTAACAGCCGGCTGATGACGGCGACTGGGTTAAGACGACCGGGTAACGGCAAGCAGATAACGGCAACCGAAAACCAATCGCTTAAGGACAGCGACGGATGGCGGCCAGCAGATGACGGCGACCGGACAACACGGCAAAATCCCGGGCGGAACCAAAGCTCAGGTTCACGGCTTGCGGCAGACCCCGCATCCATTCGAAACGCAACATTCACACGATAAAAATTAAAACCATGATTTTTCCCGCACAGACTTCCCGCCTCCTACTGCGCGCATGGAGGGAGGATGATTTCGACGCATTTGCGGCCATGAACGCAGACCCGCGCGTAATGGAGTATTTCCCCGCCCCGCTGACCCGGGAAGAGTCGGCAACATTCTTCGGGCATATCCGCGAAGAGTTCCAAACGGAAGGGTTCGGGCTTTACGCCGTGGAAAGGATTTCGGACGGGTTGCTGCTCGGCTACACAGGGCTGCACCGCGTGACGTTCGACGGACTGTGCGGCCAGATCGAGGTTATCTGGCGGCTGCGTGCCGACGCCTGGGGCAACGGCTACGCCCCGGAAGCCGCACAGGCGTGCCTTACGCTCGCGGCAAAACTCGGCATCGAGGAGGCGATAGCCTTCACCGCCGTCACCAACCGGCGCTCGCAGCGGGTCATGCAAAAAATCGGCATGGAGTGCGTGGGCCAGTTCAACCACCCTACCCTGCCGGAAGGACATCCCCTGCGGAGGCATGTGCTTTACTGGATCGGAATCAAGGGATAGATTCCGTTAACGGGCAGGCCCGCAGTCGCATTGCGGCGGAATACCCCGGGGCTGCTGATGCCGGCAACGACAACCCCCGCAAACTCGATGGTTTGCGGGGGTTGTTGCCATTCCGGGCAGAGGGAAACGCGCCCCAGGGAGGTCTTGCCCGCGGGAAAGCGGCCGCCGCCTTTCCGCTGCACGCATTCATTCCGCAGCGCCGGTTCCGCGACGCCCACGCAGCGGGGATTATTTCAGCACGAAATCGACAGTTCCGCGGATGTCGTCCGACGCGGCGCCGACATAAGCGGTGAATTCACCGGGTTCAGCGACCCAGGCCCCTTTCGCATCGTCGTAACAGGCGAGCATCCCGGGGTCGATTTCGAACGTGACGGTTCGGCTCTGGCCGGGCGCGAGGTGTACCTTTTCGAAGCCCTTGAGCTCCTTCACGGGGCGCGGCAGCGACGAGAGTTTGTCGCCGATATAAAGCTGCACAACCTCGGCGCCGGCACGTCCGCCCGTATTGGTCACGTCGGCAGAGACCCGGAGCCTGCCCGTCGTTGCAAGCGACGTGCGATCCGCCTGCACGTTGGCAATGTCGAACGTCGTATAACTCAGGCCGTGGCCGAAGGCGAACAGGGGTTCGATCCGCTCCTTCTCGATCCAGCGGTAACCGACGAAGATCCCGTCGCGGTAGACGACCTGCCCGTCGCCGGGATACTCCCCGGCGGAGTGGGCGCTGCAATCCTCCAGACGTACCGGGAAGGTGAAGGGCAGTTTACCCGAAGGGTTGACGGCACCGAACAGTACGGCGGCCAGCGCATTGCCGGCCTCGGAGCCCGAATACCAGGCCTCCAGTACGGCGGGCACGCGGTCGATCCACGGCATCGCCACGGCATTGCCCGAGACGATCGCCACGGCCAGGTTGGGGTTGGCTTCGGCCAAAGCCCCGATCACGGCATCCTGTCCGTAAGGCAGCCCGAGTTGCAAACGGTCGGCGCCTTCGGAATCCTGATGGTCGCCCTTGTTCAGGCCGCCGATAAACACCACGGCATCCACCTTGCGGGCTGCGGCGATGGCATCGGCGAGGAGCTGAGCCCCGGAGCGTCCTTCCGAGAGATCCTGTCCGGTCACAACCCCGTTGTAGTCGCCCGTCACGTCGCCGACGTAACCGCGCTCGTAGAGCACCTCGGCCTTGTCGCCGACGGCCGCACGGATGCCCTCCAGGGGGGTACACTCGTGTTTCACCTTAAGCGACGAGGAACCGCCGCCGACGGTCATCATCTTCACGGCGTTCTCGCCCACGACAAGCAGTTTCTTCGTTTTCGAAAGGTCGACCGGCAGCACCCCGCCGTCGTTCTTGAGCAGCACCATACCCTCGCCCGCGATGCGGCGTGCGGCGGCATTATGCTCCGGCGAGCAGAGCGACCCGAAGGGTTTGCGGCTGTTCATCGCCGTGCGGAAGATCAGGCGCAGCACGCGGCGGGCCTTGTCGTCGAGCTCCCCAGTACCCACCTCGCCCCTGCGGAGCAGTTCGAGGTAGGGATTCGCCAGGTAGTAATTGCCGTAGGCATTGGTCGCGCCCCAGTTCAGGCCGTCCGTCCATGTGCCGAACTCCATGTCGAGCCCCTTGAAGATGGCCTCGCGCGTATCGTGCACGCCGCCCCAGTCGGAGATGACCACGCCGTCGAACGCCCAGTCGCGCTTGAGGATGTCGTTCAGCAGGTATTGGTTGTGGCAGCAATGCTCGCCCTTGTATTTATTGTAGGCGCCCATGATGGCCCAGGCACCGCCCTCTTGCACCGCAGCCTTGAAGGCCGGGAGGTAGATCTCGTGCAGGGCACGGTCGTCGACCACCACGTCGACCTCATGGCGCCGCAGCTCCTGGTTGTTCACGGCAAAGTGCTTCACGCAGGCGGCAACCCCGTTCTGCTGTACCCCCTGCACGTAAGGCACGACCATGCGGGCCGACAGGAAGGGGTCTTCGCCCATATACTCGAAGTTGCGCCCGTTCAGGGGCGTACGGTAGATATTGACCCCGGGGCCCAGCAGCACGTCCTTATCCCGGTAACGCGCCTCCTCGCCGATGGATTTGCCGTAGAGGGCCGACATTTCGGGGTTCCACGTCGCGGCGAGGCACGTCAGCGCGGGGAATGCCGTGCACGAGTCGTTCGTCCAGCCGGCCTGATCCCACTCGTCCCACAAGACCTCGGGGCGGATGCCGTGCGGGCCGTCGGTGCACCACACTTCGGGGATGCCCAGCCGCGGGACGCCCGCCGACGAGAATTTAGACTGCGCATGCAGCAACCCGACCTTCTCTTCGAGCGTCATCCGCGAAAGAGCGTCCTCGACACGCTTTTCAAGCGGCTGCGACTCGTCCAGATAGACGGCCACATCGCCCCGGGATTGCTGGACGCCCGTGCAGGCGACCGCCGCGAGGGCGCACAATGCGGCAACGCCCTTTACATAAGTTTTGGCTTTCATTCGAAAATATATTTAAAATAAATCTGCATATACATATATTTTTTTAATCAATCACTTGGAACAACAAAGATAAAAATTATTTTAAGACCCGACAAAAATAAAGTTATTTCTTTACAGACAGAACCATTAAAGGCATTAATTAGGATCCGAGACGGACACAGCAGGAAGAGGATTCGGAGGGGTGGAACGCGGAGAGGAGGACACGGAAAGGGATGCCCGAAAAAGAGGTTCAGGAAGGAGGCTCGGAGAGGATGCAGGACGGGGTGCAGGAAGAGGATACCCGTGGAAGGAGGCTCAGAAAGGATGCAGGAAGAGCCGCAGGAAAAGAACAGCAGAAAAGGAGGGTCGGAGAGGATCGCAAAAAAGAACGAAATGAAGGAACGCACGTGAACAAGCTGTGCCGGAAACAAGAAGTACAGGCCGGAAGGACAAAGCCAGAAAAGCAGGGGCATAAAAGGACGGAGGGACTAAGGACAGGAACAGACAGGAACAGACAGGAACAGACAGGAATAAAACAGGGATAAACAGGGATAAACAGGGGACGGAAGGACGGAAAAATTAAAGGCAGAGGCAGAGGAGAGGGGCTGGACGGGGCAGAGAGCGAAGGCGAGTGAAGGAAACGGCGGGGGGGGGCGAGGACGGGTGGTGGACGGGCGAGGACGGGTGGTGGACAGGCGAGGACAGGCGAGGACAGGCGAGGACAGGCGAGGACGGGCGAGGACGGGCGAGGACGGGCGAGGACGGGCGAGGACGGGCGAGGACGGGCGGAGACGACGGAAACGGCGGCGGGGACGGAGACGGGGACGGAGACGGGCGGAAACGACAGAAACGGCGGAAACGGCGGAAACGGCGGAAACGGCGGCGGGGACGGAGACGGGGACGGCGGCAGGGACGGCGGCAGGCGGTGGGCGGCGAGCGGTGGAAGCAGAAAAACAAGAAATGCACGATACAAAAAAGACCGCGGAATCGCTTCCGCAGTCTTTTATCGTCTGCTTTCCGTCCGTCAGGGGCGGCCTCCGGGATACTACCCTATTCGGCGGGCTGCTCCGCAGGGGTTTCAGCCGGAGCCTGTGCCGGAATCTCGGCCTGGGGCATCGTGGCGGGCGCCTCGGTCTCAAGGACACGCTCCTGAAGTGCCTTGGCGTCCTTCGAAATTTCGCTGTTGCTCTCTGCGACGCGCCCCTTGTCCATGGCGAGCGTAGCCACGAGGCTCAGCACAACGATAGCGATAGCCATCGTCCAAGTGAATTTCTCGAGGAAATCCGAAGTTTCACGCACACCCATGACCTGGTTGGACGCGCCGAAATTGGCGGCCATGCCGCTCTTGGGGTTCTGCACCAATACTGCAAGGATCACCAAAACGCTGGCAATGAGTATCAAGGCAATGCAAATCGTGTATAACATATCGTTGAAATTTAATTATTGTTTTCCAATTTGCCAATTAGCTCGGCAAAGTAAACACTTTTTTCGGGATTTCGCAAACTTAATTTGCGATAAATCGCTATGGCTTTGTCCCGAAGCCCCTGGGCAAGATAGATTTCCGCCAGTTCCTCGCTCACGACCTGGTCGTCATCGTCCAGCACGGCCTCGGTGCACACCTCCTCCTCGGGTTCGCCGTCGGCGGCCACGATGCGCAAATCCTCCTCGCGCAGGAAACGGTCGATGATGTCGTCGGACGACAGCCGGCACAGGGCATCGGCATCGACCGCAGCCATGCGCAGCGAACTCTGCGCACGCCACGGTGCGGTCACGTCCAGCCGGGGATCGGGCCTGCCCGTGGCGATTTCGCGCACGATACGCGCCAGGTCGAACCACTCGCAGCGTGCGAGCAACGCGTCGAGTTCCGCCGCCGCGGGAAGCTCACCCGCGCCGGACGATACGATATATTGTTTCAAATCTGCCATAACCGCACGGGTTTACCAGTTCGAAGCCGAAGCCTGGAAGATGTCCGTCACCAGCTTGTCGACGATCTGCGGGATCAACTCCCCTTCGACTTCGGTCAGCAGGCGCGTGGATTCGTAGTCCTCGTAGGCCGTGAAAGTCCTGTTCCAGGACTGTTTCTCGTCGAGGGCATTCGTGAAACGCACCTTGATGGTGATCGTCAGGCGGTTCAGCAGGGCGTAATCGTCGCTCGACACCGACGCCGTGGTGGAAGTGTAGTTGATGATCTCGCCCTCGAAAGCGAAGTCGCCGCCCTCTTCGACCTGCATCAGGCGGGTACGGCGGGTGAACATGTCGACGAGCGCATCGGTGAGCGTCGAGCTGAGGATGGGCGCAACCATCGTGGCGTTGTTGGGGAAATAGGCCACGCTGAAAGTCCTGGCATCGGGCGGGATCGAGGCGCCCGAGAGCGAATATTTGATGGCCACGCCGCACCCGGTCAGCAGGGCGGCACAGAGGGCCGTGACAGCAAATTTTATCTTCATAGCACAAAAATTCTCTTCTCCGGGCGGCTCCGGCACGGATACGCCGTGCCCGGGCGGCCTAATTATCTTCGATGCCCAGCTCCTTGATCTTGCGGTAGAGCGTACGTTCGGACATGAACAATTCGGCGGCGGCCTCGCGGCGGCGCCCGTTATTGCGGCGCAGGGCGCGGATGATCTGCTCGCGCTGCATGTCGGCCTTGGTCATCTCGCGCGGCGGCTCGTCGGTGACATCCTCGCTCTCGGCATAGACCGCCGCAGGGGCATAGGCCGAAGCGGAGCTCTGGGCCGTGGTCGGCAGCAGCGCCTTGACGTCGTGCACAGGCCCGCAGGGTGCCTGGGTGTTGTGCATCAACTCGGACATCATCCGCTTGAGGTCGTTGATGTCGGCCCGCATGTCGAACAGCACCTTGTAGAGCAGTTCGCGTTCGGTGGACATCGTATCGTCCGCGCGCATCCCGCCCATCGGTGCGGGCGTCCCGCCGTCCTGCGGCGGAAGATAGCGGGACAGCACGTCGGCCGTGATAAGGCGAGTCTGTTCGATGGCCGAGATCTGCTCGGCCACGTTTTTGAGCTGGCGGATATTGCCCCGCCAGTAATAATGCATCAGCATCTCGCGCGCCGCGGCATCGAGCGTCACGGCAGGCATACGGTACTGTGCGGCCACGTCGGCGGCGAATTTGCGGAACAGCAGCGGGATGTCCTGCGGCCGCTCGCGCAGCGAAGGCACCGTGATCGGCACCGTGCTGAGGCGGTAGTACAAGTCCTCGCGGAAACGCCCCGAGGCGATGGCCTGCTGGAGGTTCATATTCGTGGCGGCAACGACGCGGACATCGGTTTTCTGCACCTTGGACGACCCGACGCGGATGAACTCGCCCGTCTGCAACACGCGCAGCAGGCGCGCCTGGGTCGGGTGCGGCAACTCGGCGACCTCGTCGAGGAAGATCGTCCCCCCGTCGGCCTCCTCGAAATAGCCCTTGCGGGCTTCGAGCGCCCCGGTGAAGGAGCCTTTCTCATGCCCGAAGAGTTCCGAGTCGATGGTACCTTCGGGAATCGCCGCGCAGTTGACGGCTATATATTTATTGTGTTTGCGCGCCGAATAGGCGTGGATGACCTGCGGAAAGAACTCCTTGCCCACGCCGCTCTCGCCCGTGACAAGGACGGTCAGGTCGGTGGGGGCCACACGCACGGCGACCTCCAGCGCCCGGTCTAAAAGTTCCGAAGTGCCGATGATGCCGAAGCGCTGCTTGACTGTGGTGATGTCCGTCATTTATTCCGTAATGGGTTGTTCGGGCGTTGCCGCGCCCGTGTCCGTTGCGGGCTGCGGGTCGGCGGGTTGTTCGAGGTACTGCATCTCGGCCTCCTTGTCGTTCGCTTCACGCAGATAGCCGAAGGCGATGGCGGCGACGGCGATGGCGGCAGCGATGACGGCGACCCAGATGAAGCGGTCGGCGCGGCGCCGGCGCGGCGGCCGGTCGACATAGGAATAGGCGGCGGTAGTCTTCGGCGGCTTGCCGTAGCGCAGGCCCCGCACCGAAGGGTCGGGGTTCATTTTGGCCGAGGGCGACACGCGCGGCTCGGAATAGGGCAGCTTCGGGGGCTTCTGCCCCACAGGGGCGGTCTGCGTCCCGGCCGGAACCGCGGCAGTATCGGACGCTGCAGGTTGCGCAGGCCGCGGCTCGTAGGCGAAGGCGATCGTCCCGTTGGGGCCGGGGTGCAACACCCCGAAACCATCGAGCCGGAACTCCTGCCCGTGCTGGGCGGCATGGCGCACCTCGAAGACGAAGCGGTCGATCTCGCCCGCAGCCTCCAGTTCGCCGACGCCCGCCTCTCGCAGCAGGCCGCGCAGCACACCGTCGTCTCGTTTGAGCAACTCCGAAAAAACAATGCTTACGCCCGGCTCCTTGACGATGAACGTCCCGAGCTGGGGCACGACGAGCCGCTTGTGCGACCCGAGATATTGCGATATGGTCTGAACCAACACGATTGAAATCCACTTTTGAAATCCGGTTCAAAAATACCCTTTTCCGATGAAAAAAGCAAAATTCGGCACGGATTTTCAAAATAATCGGGCAAACTATTGGTTATACGAAAAATATTCGTTTGATTTGCATCCCGAAATTTCAAAAAATCCGGGCGAGCTACTTTGGCCGAAAATTACGGATGTAGCGAAGACGGATTGCCGAAACTTACACGAACCAGCCATGAAAGACAAGTACATCGACCTCATCGAACAGACGTTCGACTTCCCGCAGGATGAGTTCTCGGTCGAAGACAACGAGTTGAATTTCCATGACATCCCGCTCATGGAACTGATCAAACAGTACGGTACGCCGCTCAAGATAACGTACCTGCCGAAGATCTCGCAACAGATCAACCGCGCCAAGCGCATGTTCAACGTGGCGATGGCGAAGGTCGACTACAAAGGCTCGTACAACTATTGTTACTGCACCAAGTCGAGCCATTTCTCGTTCGTACTGGAGGAGGCCATGAAGAACGACGTCCACCTGGAAACGTCGTCGGCATACGACATACATATAATCAATGCGCTCTACGACGGCGGCATCATCGACAAAGACCGTTACATCATCTGCAACGGGTTCAAGCGCCCGCAGTACGTGGAGAACATCGCCCAGCTGGTGAACGACGGCTTCGTCAACACGATCCCCGTGCTGGACAACAAGGAGGAGCTCGACCTGTTCGAGGACGCCTTCACCAAGAAATGCAAGGTCGGCATCCGCATCGCCTGCGAGGAGGAACCCAAGTTCGAGTTCTACACCTCGCGGCTGGGTATCCGCTACAACGACATCATCGACTTCTACAAGGCCAAGCTCAAGAACAGCAAGAAGTTCCAGCTCAAGATGCTGCATTTCTTCATCAACACGGGCATCAAGGACACGGCCTACTACTGGAACGAGTTGTCGAAGTGCATGAACGTCTACTGCGAACTCAAAGCCATCTGCCCCGAGTTGGACAGCCTCAACATCGGCGGCGGGTTCCCCATCAAGAACTCGCTCAACTTCGAGTACGACTACGAATACCTGACCGAGGAGATCATCGCCCAGATCAAGAACATCTGCCACCGCAACGACACGGAGGAACCCAACATCTTCACCGAGTTCGGGTCGTTCACCGTAGGCGAAAGCGGCGCGGCGCTCTACTCGATCGTCAACCAGAAACAGCAGAACGACCGCGAGAACTGGTACATGATCGACTCGTCGTTCATCACTACCCTGCCCGACACGTGGGGCATCAACCAGCGTTACATCATGCTGGCGGTGAACAACTGGGACCGCGAATACCAGCGCGTGCTGCTCGGGGGGCTGACCTGCGACAGCGAGGATTTCTACAACGCCGAATCGCACACCAACGCCATCTTCCTGCCCAAGCTCGAACCCGGCAACACGCAATACATCGGGTTCTTCCACACGGGTGCCTACCAGGAGTCGCTGGGCGGTTTCGGCGGCATCCAGCACTGCCTGATCCCGGCACCGAAGCACATCATCATCGACCGCGACAAGAGCGACAACGAATATTATACGAGGCTCTTCGCCAAGGAGCAATCCTACCGCTCGATGCTGAGGATACTCGGCTACTAAGGCCCCGGGAGCCCGGGCCGGAGTGCCGGCACTTCTTGTTGCCGGCACTCCGGCCAAGTGCGTTCCCGCCCATCGCCGGGAACGAGACGGCAGCAGGGAAGCGACGCCCGCCGCGGGGCGCCGAAGTGTAACCGCATAAAAGCGGCGGCGGGAGAAATCACCGCGCGGCAGCACTGCGACAAGGCAAGGATTGCGGCAGAAAAAGCGGCGGCCGGGAAGGAGCGGCGCAGAAGCGGGATTGCGGCGAATACAGCATAACGGCAAACCAGACACATAGGAGTGACGGGGTTGCCTTTTTTATGCCGGGACGTGGGGATCGGCCGCCGGCAGGAGGCCCCGGAGGGGGTTGAAATAGATTCCCGAGGCATGTCAATGCATTAATCCGCAAAAAAAATAGGAATAATCGAATAATTTGATTACCTTTGTCGGCATAAACAAGGGTTTATATTGAATTCTTCTTTCGTGCGTATTTGTTTCCGCGGTACTTTGGCGGACTGTCCCATCTCAGAATAGATCTCATTATCAGCTTCTTTGTTCATAAACGGCCTCTTGCAGGCGACAGGCATCGGAGGTGATGCAAAAGAAAATGATGGTGAATATTTTTACAGACAAGCACGAAATCCATGTCCCATAATTCCGTACACCGGGGAAAGGCCGCCGAATCTGGCACCTTTTCTGCTTTGAACACGGGTATCGGGCAGCGGAAATACGACAAAACCGACGGATACAGTCCCGCGACAGGGGCGATAGCCGCATAACAACATAGAATGGCAAAACGAATAACGACAGGTAAAAGAGACCGGGAAAAGCTCAAGGAGCAAAAACGACAGGAAAAGCAAAAACGCAAGGACGAACGCAAAAGCGGCGGTACGAGTTCTTTCGAGGATATGATAGCCTATGTGGACGAGAACGGCATACTGCACACCACGCCCCAGGATGTCAAACCCAAGACGGAGATAGACGTCTCGCAGATCGAGATTTCGACACCCAAACAGGAGGAAATGGAAATACTGCCCTCCACAGGGCGCGTCGAGTATTTCACCGCCTCGAAAGGCTACGGCTTCATAAAGGATGCCGACAGCGGCGAAAAATACTTTTTCCACATCTCTTCCGCACCTGACACCATTGCCGAAGGAGACAAAGTCACATTTGAAATTGAACGCGGGACGCGCGGATTGGCCGCAGTACGTATATCAATCATAAACAAACAATAATTAAAAAACAAGAACGATGAACATTTATGTTTCACACCTGAGCTGGGGTACGAAAGGCGACAGCTTGCAGAACCTTTTCTCACAGTACGGCGAGGTATCCTCGGCTAACGTAATCACCGACCGCGAAACGGGCCGCTCGCGTGGCTTCGGCTTCGTAGAGATGCCCAACGATGCCGAAGGCCAGGCTGCGATCGACGCGCTCGACGGCACCGACTTCGAAGGCAAGACCATCGGGGTCAATGTCGCAAAACCGAAGGCCGACAGGCCTGCCGGCGGTTACGGCGGCGGCAACCGTGGCGGCGGCTACGGCGGCGGCTACGGCGGCAACAGGAGATACTGATTTTCCACGAGGAATATATCACCCCTGCTTCATGCGATTGAGGCAGGGGTCTCTTTTTGCCCGGTCTGTCAGGGCTACGGGGAGCTCCCCGGAGGGTGCAGCGTATCGGAAAGGGGCAGGCGGACGCCGGGGCATCGGAAGAAAGGGGGAAACTGCAGGCCGCACCGGCCGGGGCTGCCAAGCCGGGGCACACGGGGATCACACCAGGATTTCACCCGAATCACGGCGAGTCTGAAAGCGGGACACGCACCGGATTGGGAATAAACAGGGACGGAACAATTTTCCGGACAAGCAACTAACAAACGACGACTTGCATATGGCTATGCATTGTCGGTCGGCAAACAGGATGGAAACGCATCGAGCGAAAGGGAACCGAGTTTGCGAACCGTTTCCTCGAAATTGTCGCCGCCGTTGAGCGCGGCTTTCTTGATTTTGCTCTTGTAATTATAGATCGTCTGCGGCGAACAGCGCAGGAAATCGGCGATCTGGTTCACGTCGGAAACCCCGAGCCGGATCAGCGCAAAGATGCGCAGCTCGGTGTTGAGGCGCCCTTCTTCGGGCGTATAGCGGCTCCGGGGGTTGAGCAGGGCGTTGAATTTCTCCACGAAATTGGGATAGAGGTTCAGGAAGGCCCTGTCGAAATTGCGGCACAGCTCCTCTTCCTCCCTGCCGGGGGCCTGCAACGAAAGGTCATGCAGACGGTCGAATTGTTTATTCCTGATCTTCAGGTTTATATCGCGGCGGTATTTGTCCAGTTTGTTGATATAGATGGCGCACTGGTTCATGAAATAACCCAGGTAACGCTCCTTGACCAGGTTCGCTTCGTCGAGGTTGCGGTTCAGGCTGATGAGCTCCTGCGTAAGCGCCGCCAGCTCCCGCCGGGCACGCGAAATGACCTTCGTCTGGCGGAAATAGAAAAACAGCGCGATGGCCAGGGCCAGCACCAGCAGGCTCGACATGGTGGAATAGAAGCGCAGGTTGTGCCGCTGCTTGTCGAGTTTATAGAGGTAGCTGCTCTCGATGATCGGATAGAGGCGCGCGATCACGGTGTTCTTGAAACGGGAATTGTAGAAATTGGCATCGTTCAGCGCATAGGAGATATAGGAGTATGCCCGGTCGATGTCGCCCTTTTCGAACAGGCGCGTGGCCAGCGCGAGCAGCGCCTCGTTCTCTTTCACCGCAAGGCGTATGTCCATCGTGGCGGCCAGGATCAGGTAGCGTTCCTCCATCGCGCTGTCGCCCGCCTGCCCGTAGGCTTTGGCCAGGCACATCGCCCCCATGGCATAGGGATGGGTCTGGGGATCGCGCGAACGGAATATGCCCTCGAAGATTTCGAGCGCCCCGTCCGGCTGCCCCTGCTCCATGAGCTGGAAAGCCCGCTCGGTCTGCCAGTCCGTGGAACCGGCGGGCAGCAGCGACAACAGCGAATCGCGGCAGCGGCCGATCTCCCCCTTATATTCGTCCGACAGCTGGCTGTCGTTGGTGTATTTTATCAGGTTCTCGTAATAGCGGATCGAGTTCCAGTAATAGCGGCATTTCTGGTCGGCAGGCAGCCGCCCGTAGTCGATAGACCGGAAAATGTCGTTGGCCTGCAGGAAAAGCCCCGAAAGAGAGTAGAGGAACGCCAGCCGCAGCCTGCTCTCGGAGAGATGATCCGGGTTGCCGAGGCTGCGGGCGATCCGGATATTCTGCAGGACGTAATATTCGGCCGAGTCGCACAGGAAGGATTCGTAGTTGTCGATGATCTCACAGTTGATCCGGTAGATGTCCTCCGTACTCCGGGCACCGGTCTTGCGCAGCCGCAGCTCCTCGATGCGCGCCTTTTTATAGCCGGTATAGACTTCGCTGCTGTCGATCGCCGCATTGAGCGTCCGCAGCAAGTCGCCCGGCATAGCGTCACCGCCCCGGGCAGCAGCCGAACAAACCAACAGGGAAAGGAGTATGAGGGAGAATCGTTTCATTCGTCAAAAATTTCTCGTCCGAAAGTCCGGAGGAAGGCCGCCCGAGGTTGGTGTTCAGGCAGGCAACCCGCCTTCCCGGGAATTTACATGCACAAGTATACGAAATCCGGCCGGATTTTGCAATTTTTCGCCCGTTTTTTCCACGGCGCAGGCCATAATCCGGGGGAAAACCGGCCGACCGGAAAAGCACCTATTCCGGCGGAGGCAGAGCCACCGTCCGCGCGATGCCGACCTCGCGGGCGAAATGCCGGTCGTGGGTGACGACGAGCAGCGTTCCCCGATACCCTGCAATGGCGCGGGCAAGGATGCCGAGGCTCCCGAGGTCGAGGTTGTTGGTCGGTTCGTCGAGGACAAGCAGGTCGGGAACCGAGTTCGAAATCATCAGGCAGCACAGGCAGAGCCGCATCCGCTCGCCGCCGCTCAGCGTGTCGCAACGCTTGTCCCACATGGCCTCGGGGAACAGGGCCCTGTGGAGCCGCATCTTCAGCCCGTGTTCGGGCAGGCCGCCGGAGTTATGGCACTGCGCCAGTTCCAGCACGCTCCGCGGGGTGGCCGCCATGCCGTATTCCTGGTCGAGCCACACATGGGAAAACGCCGTGCGCACGACCTGCCCCGAGGAGGGTTGCAACTCCCCCGCCAATAACCGGACAAGGGTCGTCTTGCCCGAGCCGTTGTCCCCCGCGAGCAGGATGCGCTCGCCGCTGCGCACCTCCAGGTCGATGGGTACCCGCCACAGCGGATGCCCGGGGGTATGTTCGACGTTCACGCCGCGGGCCGAGACCAGCAGTTTGCCGTCGTGCAGCCGCGCATCGTTGAAATCGATCTTCAGTTCGCAGGCCTCGCGCCGGCGCCGGCGCAGTTCGCCGAGCCGCTGCCGGGCGTCGTCGACCAGCCCCGCATGTTTGTCCCCGAGGCGGCTGTCCGTCCGCTCGCCGCTGTCCTTGAAAGTCTTGCGAAGGATGCGCGGGAGCCCGTCCTTGTGCCGTTCGCCCGCCCGCATACGTTTCTCCTGCCGCTCGCGGATTTCCCGCGCCTTCCTGCGCGCCAGCTGCAGGGCGGCCTCCGCGGAGGCGACCTGCCGTTCCAGCGCGGCTTCCTCGGCCTGGCGCTGCTCCCGGCAGAAAGCGAAATTGCCGCCATAGACCTTCAGCCCCTGCGGGGTAAGCTCGCAGGTGGTGCCGACCAGGTCGAGCAGCTCGGCGTCGTGGCTGACCACGAGTATGGTCGCACGGCTGCCGCAAACAAAATCGCAGAGCTTCCGCCGCCCCGAAGCGTCGAGGTGGTTGGTCGGCTCGTCGAGCAGGATGACCGCGGGCGCGTGGACGGCGACCCCGGCAAGCAGCAAGCGGGTTTTCTCGCCGCCGCTCAGCGTATCGACCGGGGAATCCAGCCCCACGTGCGGCAGCCCCCACCCGTCAAGCGCCGCACGGCAGCGGGCTTCGACCTCCCAGTCGTCGGCGAGGATGTCGTAGCAGGCCGCATCGGTACTGCCCGCACAGATGGCACGCAGCGCCCCGACCTTTCCGTCCACCCCGAGGGCCCGGGCGACGGAAATCCCCGCGATGCCGGCCTGCTGGGGCACGTAATAGGGCCGCGAAGGACATACGATGCTGCCCGACGAGGGCGCAAGCTCGCCGGCGATAAGTTTCAGGAGCGTCGACTTGCCCGTACCGTTGTCGCCGACGAGCGACACCTTCGCGCCCGCAGCGACCGACAGGTCGAGCCCTTCGAACAGAAATTGCTGATTGCGATAGCGGTAGGAAACACCGCTAAGGATAATACCCATATGGATTAAAACGATTAATGGCGGCCTTCGGGAAAGGCCTGTTAAACCTGAGACCTGATGTTTTTCACACGGTGTCGGTTTAATGGAACCGACCTCATTAATCGTTCATTCTCATCGGAGCGGATATTGATTTCGGACAAAGGTAGGTACAATTCCGGGAATATCCAAAAAACAGCGATTTGCAGGGCGGGACAACGGGACGAAAAGCCCGGAACAGCAAATTCAGCAGGGCGGGGACAACCGGACGGAGAAACCAAAACCGACGAAACCGGAAAGCGGAAACGACGAAACAGAATACCTGCGGGGTATTTTTTCGGATCAACGCTTTGCACTCGCGTAAAAATTCGTAACTTGTGCGGTCAAAATACCGCGATTGGAGAGAATGCGACATATCATACGGAGGACGGCAGGGCTCTTTGCGGGGTGCCTGCTCTTCTTGTCGGCGGAGGCGACCGCCGCGGAGCCCGTACCCGCCCGGGCGGACGGCGCCCCGCGGCAAAACGCACCGGCGCACCGGGATGCCGCGAGCGCCGGGGATGTCGGAAACGCCGAGCGCGCAAAACGCACAAAGGATGCCGCGAGCGCCGGGAACGCCGGGGACGGCACGTCCCGCAGCATGGAGCCGGATACGACGGGCATGGCGCGCAGGGCTGCGGCCGACACCGTGTCCCGGGGAGCGGCACGCCGCCGCGCATCCGCCTACCGGACGGGCTACGATACGGGCTACCGTAACGGCTATGCCGCCGGATACCGGGCCGCCCTGGATCAGACGAAGAAACAAGCCTCAGCCACTACCCCGCTATTGTCCTCCTTCTCCGCGGACACGACCGGCCGCAGGCGGAGGCTCGTCCACAGCATCGGCGCGGAATTCCGCCCGGAGTACATTCCCCCGACGAACATCTTTCTGGCAGGGGCCAACATGGCGGGCGAACCGATCCAGCGCTCGCTGGCCGCCCACCTGCGTTATTCGTTCCGTTTCCGCCCCGGGTCGCGCCCCGACTGTATCTACGGCGGCGTATACCAGGGGATCGGGGTCTCCTATTACAGCTTCGGCAACCGCGGGGAGCTGGGCAACCCGGTTGCCGTCTACCTCTTCCAGGGCGCGCGCATCGCACGCATCAGCCCGCTGGTATCGTTCAACTACGAGTGGAATTTCGGCCTGTCGTTCGGATGGAAACCCTACGACACGAACTACAACCGCGCCAACATCATGATGGGGTCGAGGGTCAACGCCTACCTCAACGTCGATTTCTACCTCAACTGGCTGCTCACGCAGCGGTTGGAACTCACCACGGGCCTTTCGATGACCCACTTTTCGAACGGCAACACCAAATTCCCCAACGCGGGACTCAACTCGATCGGCATGAAACTCGGGCTCGTATACAGTTTCGGAAGGGTCGACAACCCGCTCTCGCGGCCACGGGCACGGCTGCTCGCAACACCCTTTCCCCGCCATCTGAGCTACGACCTCGTGCTGTTCGGCTCGTGGCGCCGCAAGGGCGTGGCGGTCGGCGACAAGCAATATGCCGCACCCGATGCCTACGGCGTGGCGGGGTTCAACTTCGCGGCGATGTATAATTTCGGGTACAAGTTCCGCACGGGTCTGTCGGTGGACGGCGTGTACGACGGCAGCGCCAACGTCTACACCGAAGACTACATCGTAGGCTACGACGGGGGCGATCCCGGATACCAGTTCCACACCCCCTCGTTCGACAAACAGATCGCACTGGGAATTTCGGGACGCGCGGAGTTCGTGATGCCCTATTTCACGGTCGGCTTCGGACTGGGTTTCAACGTACTGCACAAGGGAGGAGACCTCAAGTCGTTTTACCAGATGCTGACGCTCAAGGTAGGTGTCACACACAATACGTTCGTGCATGTGGGGTACTGCCTCAAGGATTTCCAGACCCCGAACTACCTGATGCTGGGCGTCGGGTTCCGTTTCAACAACAAATACCCGAGGCTGCGGTAAGGCTGCGGTGCCATAGCGCGTCGAATACAGGGCGATGCCTCCGGTGGTTTGCGGAAGCATCGCCGCTTTTTCAGGCCGGGAAAGGGTTATTTCGACCACTTGCGGCGCAAACGCCGTACCGCCGTGGCAAAAAAGCGTGCCGGAACCACGAGCAGCGTGGCCGCCCACTGCCGGGCGCAGGACAGGCGGAATCCGCCCAAACCGAAATCGGCGAACGACCGGCCATATAGCAGGGGAATATACCAGACTTTGATGTTGATGCGAAAATCATTGCTGACGTTGTCCTCGTGGACGATTTCGAGCCATTTTCCGCGGGCGGTGGAGAGATAGATGGTCGGCAATTGCCGGATGGCCTTGGTATGGCGGTAGGAAATGATGGTTTCGGCATGCGCATCGAACGGCTCGGCGAGGGTCAGGAAGTGATTGTTCGTATAGCGCATTTTGAGCGCGAAGCGGCGGTCGGTGAAATACTGGTAACCGTACAGCAGGCTGTAAATCCGTTTGCCGGGAGCGGGACGCAGCTCGCGTTGCAGCAGTTCGACGACATCGGACGAAAAGGCGTCGTCGTTATCCAAGTTAGTGGTGATCAGCAGCTTCGGGGGGGGGATTTTCTTCCCTTCCGGTCGCACGACACGTACGCTGCAATCGTCGTGCGGAGATTTTCCGTCAGGTTGGCCGCCTGTGCGGCCGTATAATAGACGGCTTCGAACTGCGGGCACCGGGCCTTATAGCCTTCGATACGGCGGCGGCAGGACTCGGGCGTCGCGGCATCGAAAAGACAGAGCCAGGTGAAATTCCCGCTCGTCTGCGCTGCCACGGACGGCAGGCAGTAACGCTCGAAGACCTCGAACCGGTGTTCGAGCCACCGATCCGTACGGGTGGGCAGGTCGTGTTTATCCTGCGCATAAAGGTTCAGGTTGAACCGGGTAATGATAAAATGAGAGTAATTTTCCATTGCGGAGATTTATATCGCCGCAAAGATAGGAAAAATTCCATACGGATTTCACGCCGCCCGTCCTAATGTCATGACGCGGATCCCGGCCTCGGCGAAAAGGAGAAATACGGGCAAGCGCCGGGCTCGGATGAAGAACCGGCGCTTGCCGTATATAATTCCACCAATCCGGTAATTACACCCCGAACAGGAAGACGAACGGCTTGTCGCTCCTGCGGAATTCGGCCGTGGCATCGCCCGTGAAGGTTCGGCCGCCGACGAGTTTCAGGACACGTTCGGGCGTTCCCTGGCCGAAGTCGATCTTCGAAAGGTCGACCCAGAAGGTTTCCATCGCCAGCGTAGGCTCGAAATAGTAGACCCGGTTCTTCTGGTCGCAGACCGTGCGCCAGCGCGTCGACGCGATATGGGGCTTATCGGGGGTCGAGATGCCGTAGGGCACCGAGACGTTGCGCATTACGGACATCACGGCCGGCACGGCGACTTTCGGATCGGCGCTTTTGACGACGGCGTTGATATAGAACGACGCACGCACGAAGCGGTCGGGGGCGCGGTTGGTGCCGGGAAGCATCGTCAGCCCGCCGATCTGCTGCCAGTAATCGAGGATTGCGAGCTGCTGGTCGTAGAACGGCGAATTGGTCATCACCTGGTACTCACGGCCGTGGTGCACCGACAGGCGGCCGTCGACATACTCGAAGATGGCGCTGTCGCCCGAGGCGTCGGAGATGGCCAGGTGCAGGCGCGACTTGACACCGTTCGGGAGGTCGGGGGCGTCGATGCGGAACTTCTCCTTCGAAAGCTCCGCAACGGCTTCGTCGACCGTAGCGAAATTATCCAGCACATACTGCGTCCAGATGCTCAGTCCCATGACCGGGCGCGTATCGCCCGGGCGTTCGTAGACGGATTCGGGCAGGAACAGCAGGTTGGCGACCAGCCCGGCCTCGTTCATGCCGTCGGTGATGCCGATGTCGTAGCCGGCAGCCGACAGGGTGCCGTATTTCGAGGTCCAGAACACCGTGTTGTCTATGTTCGCCCCGCGCCGCGCCGTACCGCGCGGAAAGATGTAAAGGTTGGTGAGCGGATCCTCGCGCCAGTCCATGGTACGCCCGGTGACGGTCATACCCTCGGGGCCGAGGTAAACGGCCCGCGTGCAGGCCGGGGATTCGGTGGGAAGAAAGGCCAGCGCCGCAGCGCCGAGCACGATAGGAAGTCGAGTTTTCATAAGCATGATAAGTTAAATATATCGGTCGCTGCAAATCGGATGCTAAAAGGTACGAAAAATTCACCGTTAAACCAAACCGAAAGGAATTTACGAGGCCCGGCACAGGGCGCCTGTCACGGAACCGCATGACACACAGCCGGTCATAGTCGGATTTATTTGGCTTTCAACAGCGGTTGTATTACCTTTGCGGAAAACCCCATCCGGCATGAAACAACCCCTACGCACCCTCGTGCTGGCCGTCTGCTGCGGCCTGGCTGCCGCCTGCACACAGCGGCCCGAACGTCTCAAACTGATGTCCTATAACATCCGCAACGGCATCGGCATCGACAACATACAGGACATCGGCCGCATCGCCCGGGTCATCCTGCGCGAAGCGCCCGACCTGGTGGCGTTGCAGGAACTGGACAGCGCCACGCTGCGTGTGGACGGGCGTTACATCCCCGGTGAACTGGGCCGGATGACGGGTATGCACGCCACGTTCGGCCGCGCCATCGGCTTCGCGGGCGGAAGCTACGGCGTCGGGTTGCTGTCGCGCACCGAGCCGCTCGCCGTACGCAGCATCCCGCTCCCGGGGCGCGAGGAGGCCCGGGTACTGCTCATGGCGGAATTCCCGGACTACACGGTATGCGTCACCCACCTTTCGCTCACGCCCGAAGACCGGCACGCATCGCTGCCCCTGATCCTGCAGGCCACCGATACATGCCGCAAACCGGTGCTGCTGGCCGGGGATTTCAACACAGGAGATGCCGCGGCGGTGCTCGCGGGGCTGGGCGGCGGCTTCCGGATACTTTCCGACACCACGCGGATGACGTTCCCGTCCGACAACCCGGCCGTGCGCATCGACTACATCCTCGGCCGCGGGCTGCCCACGTCGGCCACGGTCACGGAAAGCGCCGTAGACCATACGGCCACGGCATCGGATCACTGTCCGCTGTGGGTGACGCTCGTCTGGAAACGGGGTAAGCAGCCGGGGAAATAACGGGCAGCCGCGGAGAAGGCAAACGAACCGGAAGGCGACAGGACGGAGTGCAGCGGGCGCTATCCCCCGTGCCGTATCCGGAAATATTGCTATCTTTGCACAAAATTCCAACACCATGCAGATCCACAAAGCCGAATTCAGGTGCAGCTCGGAGCGCATCTCGCAAGTTCCGAAGGATTCGCTGAAGGACATCGCCTTCATCGGGCGCAGCAACGTCGGCAAGTCGTCGCTCATCAACATGCTGACCGGCCGGCAGGGGCTGGCAAAGGTCTCGGGGACACCCGGCAAGACGCGGCTCATCAACCACTTCCTGATCGACAATGCGTGGTACCTGGTCGACCTGCCGGGCTACGGCTATGCCCGTACGTCGAAGGCCATGCGCAGCGATTTCGCCAAGATCATCACCGACTACGTGCTCAAATGCGAGAAGATGCACTTCCTGTTCGTGCTGGTGGACATCCGGCTCGAACCCCAGAAGATCGACCTGCGCTTCATCGAGATGCTGGGCATGAACGGCATTCCGTTCGGCATCGTCTTCACCAAGGCCGACAAGCTCTCCAGGACGCAGTGCGCCAAGAGCGTGGAGCGTTACAAGGCCACGCTGGGCGAGCAATGGGAGGAACTGCCGCCGATGTTCGTCTCGTCGGGCGAACGCGGTACGGGACGCGAGGAGATCCTCGGCTTCATCGGCGAATGCCTCGATGTTTAACCGATTGTTGAAAAAAGGTTGCCCGCAGGGCTCGTTTTTCCGACGGCTTATGCTATCTTTGCACCATCAAAAATCCTCGTAACCTATGGCTATCCACAAAATCAAAATTTTCTCGGGTCGCGGATCGGAATACCTTGCCGAAAAAATCGCGGCGAGTTTCGGTACGACGCTCGGACAATCGGAAGTACTGCGTTTCAGCGACGGCGAGTTCCAGCCCTGCTTCAACGAGTCCATCCGCGGGTGTACGGTATTCATCATCCAGTCGACGTTCCCGCCTTCGGATAACCTGATGGAGCTGTTGATGATGATCGACGCCGCGCGCCGCGCTTCGGCCTACAAGGTCGTGGCCGTAATCCCCTACTTCGGCTGGGCACGACAGGATCGGAAAGACCGGCCCCGGGTGCCGATCGGCGCGAAACTGGTAGCCAACCTGCTGATGGCCGCAGGCGTAGACCGCGTGATGACGATGGACTTGCATGCCGACCAGATACAGGGTTTCTTCGACGTACCGGTCGATGCGCTCTATGCCAGCGGCATCTTCATCCCCTATATCAAAAGCCTCAACATCGAAGAGCTGTCGATCGCGGCGCCCGACATGGGCGGCGCCAAGCGTGCCAACACCTATGCCAAGCTGCTCGGCACGCCGATCATCATTTCGCATAAGGAACGTGCCAAGGCCAACGTCGTGGGCACGATGACCGCCATCGGCGAGGTCGAGGGCCGCAATATCCTGATCGTGGACGACATGATCGACACGGCAGGCACGATCTGCATGGCCGCCGACATGCTCATGTCACGCGGGGCGAAGAGCGTTCGCGCCGCCATCACCCATCCCGTGCTGTCGGGCCCAGCCTACGAGCGCATCAACGACAGCGCGCTGCAGGAGGTGATCGTGACGGACACCATTCCGCTCAACCCCGACAAAGACCTGCACAAGTTCACGGTGCTGTCGGTGGCGGACATGTTCGCCGACGTCATCGAGCGCGTGCACAACTACAAGGAGATTTCGTCGATATTCTTCAAATAAGGCGATCAGCCCATTACAAGAAGAGCCCCGGAGCGATGCTCCGGGGCTCTTTTCTGGCTGTGCAGGCGCCACCGTCCGTCCGCCATGCTATTTCACCCACTTGGGATAATCGGCAGCTATCTTCTCATAATCGGCCAGCCCGGTGCACGCCCTGAAAGTCCCGTTGGTGCTGGACGAGGGAGCCTTTTCGAAGGCATCGGGGTATTTGGAGCGCTCGTAGAGATGCACCTTCGTCCCGTCGACCAGCGTATAGGGCGATTCGCCCTGCCAGGCCGAACATGCCCGGAAAGTCTGGGTGAACGCCGTGGCCTTGCGGCAGTTGTCGAACAGGGAGACGGGTACGGACTCGATGCCCGTACAATCGGCAAAGGTGAAGTTGAACTTCACGGCATTGGGATGTTTGTCGAAAAGCCCTTCGGGAATGCTCTTCAGGGCGACACAATCCATAAAGACGCTCTGGAACACCTCCACCTGCGTACAGTCGTCGAACAACCCTGCCGGAATAGCCCCGAGGGCTTCGCAGCCCGAGAAACACTGCATGAAGGTCGTGGCAGCAGAACACCCCGCAAACAGGTCGGCAGGGATTGTCCGCAACGACTCGCAGGCAGTGAACAGGTACCCCAGATCGGTCACCTTGGAGCAGGCGGCAAAGAGCCTCCCGGGAACCGACTCCAGCCCGCGGCAGTAGGCAAAGATGCTGCTGAGCTTTTCGACACCCGTGCAATCGTCGAGCAAATGCTCGGGGATGCTCTTCAGCGCATCGCAATCGTTGAAACAGGAACTCAGGTCGGTCAGTTCCGTACATCCGGCGAACAGGTCGGCGGGAATCTCCCGCAGGGCATCGCAGCTGTCGAAAGCCTTGGAAAAGGTCGTCACACGCGCGAACGGAGCCTCGGGCCCGGGAGAGGGTATCGATTCGAGCGCAGCACATCTGTAAAAAGCATACTGCATTTTTTCGAGGCCCGTGGCACCCCAGGCTTCGACGGCTTTCAGCCGCAACGCCTGGTCATCGGTCAATTTTATCGAAGAGAGCGAAGGCACCGTACCGCTAACCGATACGCGGTAAGTCCCGGCCGCGGCATACTCGTGGGAAGGATGCCCGATCCCGAGACCGTCGATCTTGGCATCAATACTTTCCACAGCCCCGTCGCCCCAGTCGATCGTGCAGGACACCTGACCATGCAGCGGGATCGCCGCCACCGTCGCGGGAGCCTCGACCTCGAGGCGTAAAATCAGCGCCCCGTTTCCCTGCGACACATCCAGTGATGCCTCCACGTTCTCTGCACCCGTTATACGCAGTTTCCCGCTACGCAGGGAGCCTCTCCGGTTGTCGTCGGCAGCCAGGGTCACCTTCCCCTCGCCAGGCGTCACAGCCAGCCAGTCGGGGGTCTCCGCAACCGCCCACTCGCCGCCTTCGGCCACGACGGCCACATCGACCGTCTTGCCACCCGAAGGGAACTCGACGGACGGGACGCCGAACGCCAGGCTCGTCGCAAGGGTCGGGACTTCGGGTTCAGGACCGGGATCGGGCGGAACCGTCCCCCCGGTCTTGTCGTCACTGCATCCCCACACTGCCAAGCACAAGGCAAGGCCAAAAATAATTCTTTTCATCGCTTCGTCGTTTTAAAGGTTAATACTATCCGGCAGCCGGGTCGGGAAGCGTCCCGGGTGCTTCGGCAAGGTATCGAGAAAACGATTCCTGCACAAAAAACTGCGGTGGACAAATAGTAGACATCGGCAATTTTGTTATTTTTACGCCATGAAAAAATGTTTCCTCTTCGCAGTTATCCTGCTGGCGGCCGGCTGTTTCGCCCCAGACCCGGCACTCCAAAAGGAATGGGCACCGGCCGACCGCACGTACGATTCGCTCGCGCGGCAACTCGAATCGTCGCCGGACGCCCGGAACGGCGGGGAGTTGCTGGCAAAATTGCGTACTCGGCGCGACCAACTGCCGGACAACCCGGTACTCGGGTGGCGCACCCGCTACTGGGAAGCCCGCGCACTCGTGCCGCAGGGCCGATGGGACGAGGCCCTGGAACTGCTCCGCGATGCAGAGCGGCAGGTCGACCCGGCACGCTATCCGTATGACAGGATCCGCATCGTGGGATTGCAAAGCCAGATACGCCTGATGCGCGGAGAGTATCCGGACAGTTACCGGGGATATTGCGAAACGGACGAATACTACCGCAGGACAGGTGACACGCTCCGGTTGGCCAGCACATGCGTCAACATGGGTGTAATCATGCAGGAGCTCGAAGACTGGCAGCGTGCGCTCGACTACTTCAAGGCGGCCGACAGCCTGTTCACCCTCTCGGGAACCGACACATATTACGTCAAAAACCGGCTGAATTTCGCCAATGTACTTTACCGCCAGGGCGAACGGAAGAGAGCCGTCGGAATACTCGACACACTGCTGCGCACACCGGAATGCCTCGCGGACACCTCATTTCGGATCAATGTCCTGCTTTCGTACTGCTCTTATGCCGAAGGCGACGAACGGGGCGGGGAAGCCGCCGAAGCCTACCGGCTGGCAAGGCTCTCGGACGACCGGAAACTCATCGCCAAAAGCGCCGTCGCGCTGGCGATCGAGCGATTGCAGCGGGACAGCGCCGCAGAAGCGCTCCCGCTCCTGCGGCAGGCACTCGACTATGTCGAAGCTTCGGACGATGCGGAATTCCTGCTCCCCTCGCTCGAAAACACCGCCCACGCACTCTATGCCACGGGGCAGGCCGACAGCGCTTACCGCACGTTGAGCCGGTTTTCAGCGGCTCGCGACTCGCTCGGTGCAGACAGGCGGCTGGCCGAAGTGCGGCTGATGGAAAACCGCGCAGCCATCGAGCAATACGAGACCCGGCTCACCTACCTGCACGAACGGGCGACATGGCAGCTGCGGCTGACTCTGCTCATCGTCATCACGGTGGTCTGCATCGCCGCCTTCATCTGCTATGCCTTCCGGGCGCGCCGCGACAGGGAGCGACTGCTCAACCAGCTGCACGAAGCGGAGAACAAGGAACTCAACACGCGCCTCGCGCACGAGAGGCTGCGCAGCGAACAGTACCGCCGCGAAGTGGATCTGCGCAACCGGGAGCTGGCCGACCGCGTGATGGCAATCAACAGTTACAACCGCGTGCTCGAAGAGTTGCGGCAGAAGATCGAACAAGAACAGCACGAAGGGCACCTCCCGGCGCAAATCGGCATCCGACTGCAACAAAGCATACGCAGACACCAGACCCATCCGGACGAGGAGAATGCCTTTTTCCGGATCCACTTCGAGGCGATCTACCCCGGCTTTCTGGAGCGGCTCAGGAAGGCGCATCCCGATCTTACGGAGCACGAGCTGCGTTTCTGTGCCTATCTGCGCATGGGCATGGAAAACAAAACGATCGCCCATATCCGTTCCGTACAGCCCGACAGCATTAAGAAGCTCCGGTTCCGGATCCGCAAAAAGCTGGCTGTCGACCCGGCGTGCTCACTCGAGGATTTCCTCTATTCGGTATAGGTATCCGCAGCCAAGTCCGCTTTTTTTCGCCCGGGAAAGCGGGGTTTCGGAAATTCTTAGTACATTTGTCCGCAGGCAGGCCCCGTGTCCGGGAATACGGCAGAGGAAGCCCGGACGGAAAACGCACACACCAAAGACCCGAATATACCATGACATTATCCATCATCCCCCTGTTCCTCGGCCCGACCGAGCTCATACTTATCCTGTTGGTCGTATTGCTCCTGTTCGGCGGCAGGAAGATCCCCGAACTGATGCGCGGCCTGGGACGCGGCGTCAAGGAGTTCAAGGACTCCTCGAAGGAAGACGGCAAGGACGGCAATAAGGACGGCGGGGCGAAGAAAAAGGAATAATCTGCAGCAGGCCCCGGGCGCACCGGAAGGGCGAGGGCCGGAAGGCAGGAGAAGCGCTAATGGAAGCGGAACTGCAAATGAGAAAGCGGAACCGGAAATGAGAAGCGGAACCGGAAAGGCGGGAACGATGAACCCACAGCAAAAAAGAGGCGCCCATATTTTTTGAACAATGAACCGACGACAAAAAAGGAGGCGCCCCATCAGTTGAGCGCCTCCTTTTATTTTACCATTTATTTCACCACGATTTTTTACCCCGCGCCACACGGTGGCCGTTGATGACCAGCATGACCGGCGCAACGAAATAAAAAAGCCACCACCATCTCCAGCTGTCGCCTCCCCAAAAGACGACGACCAGCACGACGGACATGAGAGCCAAACCGCCATACCCCGCTTTAAGTTGCCAGCGGGCGTTTTCCAACGCGGCCTGACGGCGTATCTCGACGCAGACGCGCCTGACCTCTTCTTCGGAATGTTTTTCTTCCCGTACCATAGTTCCCTTGGTTCAAACCGCTCCCCGGGGCTCGCCCCGCCGGATGCGGCGACGTTATTTCAGCGGCGAATCGGGCTCCCGGGACATCACCAGGTAGAACATGCGGTCGAGGAAGCCGGGGGCGAACTTCTTGACAAAATGCGTGGCACGCCCCTCGTTTTCCATCAGGCAGAGGCGCTTGCGCTTCAGGATGCCGCGGGCGACAATGCGGGCGACCTCTTCGGGGGTCATCATCTTCGCCTCGTCACGCGGGGTTTCGCCCTGCTGCGTGCCGTCGGCCGTGAGGGCCGAGAAGCGGACGTTGGATGCCGTGAAACCCGGGCAGGCTACCATCACATGCAACCCTTTTCGGAGGTTTTCGATGCGCAGCGTTTCGAGGAACCCCGTCATGGCGAACTTCGAGGCCGAATAGCCCGTGCGTCCCGGCAACCCGTGCAGCCCGGCGACAGACGAGATACCGACAATCGAACCGTGCGACTGCTGGAGATACGGCAGGGCGAATTTGCAACAGTTGACCGTACCCCAGAAATTGACGTCCATCAGGCGGTGGAGCACCTCCAGGTCGACGTCGTCGAAAATGGCGCGCATCGAAAGCCCGGCGTTGCAAACCAGCACGTCGATACCCCCGAACTCACGCACGGCCGTGTCGATGAGCCGGCGGCACTCGCCGACATCGGTCACATCGACGCCGCAATAGGCGGCCTGCCCGCCCCGGGAACGGATGTCGCCCGCGATAAGCTGTAATTTCTGCACACTGCGCGCACCCAGCACCACGCGGGCGCCCTGTGCGGCGAACTCGCGTGCCATCGCCTCGCCGATACCCGACGAAGCACCCGTCACGATGACGACCTTATTTTTAAAATCTTTCATATCAATCGTTTATTTCAATCTGCAACGTATCGTAGGCCATGTGTACGCCGCGGGGGAGCGTCGGCTCCGTCACGGCATGCAGGCCGATGTCGTGGGACATGTGCGTGAGGTAGGCCTCGCGCGGGGCAACGCGGGCGATGAGCGCAAGGGCTTCGGCCACGTTGAAATGGGAATAATGCTCCGTAAAGCGGAGCGCGTTGACGACGAGCACCTCCACGCCCCGGAGTTTTTCGACCTCGGCATCCCCGATGGTCTTGAAATCGGTCAGGTAGGCCAGCCTGCCGATACGGTAGCCCGTAACGGCGAAACGGTCGGAATGGTGTCCCGATACGGGAACGACTTCCAGTCCCCCGACCCGGAACGGCCGGGTGACGTCGATCTCATGCAACTCGATTTCGGGCACACCGCGGTATTTATCCTGCGCGAAGGCATAGTCGAAGTCCTTGCGCACGACGCCGAGGGTATGGGGTGCGGCGTAGATGTCGACCTTGTGCACCAGCGGCGGGTAATCGACAAAGTTGAAAGCCCGCACGTCGTCCAGCCCGCCGATATGATCTTTGTGTTCGTGCGTGAGGAGGATGGCGTCGAGGTGGCGGATGCCCGTACGGAGCATTTGGCAGCGGAAATCGGGGCCGGCGTCGATGACCATACGCACGCCGCACGCCTCGACCATGGCCGAAGTGCGCAGGCGGTTGTCGCGCTTGTCGGCCGAGGTGCAGACCTTGCAGCGGCACCCGATGACAGGGACGCCCTGCGAGGTGCCCGTTCCCAGAAAGGTGAGTTTCATGCAGGCAAAGATAGTAAAAATAGGACGACTGCGTACGGGCACACCGAAGAATCTGCCGCAGTGCACCGGCTCGGCCGCTGCAAAGTCCGGGGCTGTCGCCAGGGCAAACACCCCCAAGCCGCAGGCTGCCTGCAAAACCGGAGAAGACAACTGGGGAAGGCTCCCGGAACGTTCCGGCAAGTACCGGAAAGGCCCGGCACACCCGCCCGGCGTACCCGGAAACACCGGGAAACCCGGCCCCTTACCCCGGAGCCCGGGAAAATCCCGGCACACCGCAGCTCCGGGAAACTCAGTAGGTCTGCTCGATATTCCAGACGAAGGCGCGCGAGCCCTGCATCTTGGTGGCGGCGTCCATCTCCCGGAAAGCCTCCATCAGCGGCGCGACCTTTTCGTCGTCGACGATGGCCATGAGCGAAGCGTTCATCGACGGCCAGGCATGCGTGCCGTAATGGGGTTCGCCGTCGAACGACCCGCGACCCTCGGTCAGCGCCCAGCGCGTGAAGCCGCGGACGCCCTGCTCGTCGAGGATGGCGTTCACACGGTCGGTGAGCGCCTGGTTGTATGATAAGAATACTGCTTTCATAACGGTATTGGGGTTTTATGTCCCGCCTGCCCGGTACGGTAACAACCGGACAGGCGGGATAAACGGTTTAATGCCTGCTGGCCTGGTGTTCGGCGGCCAGGCGGGCAAGTTTCTCCTTCTCCTTGCGCTGCGAGCGGTTGACGAATACCGAGTAGAGCGCCGGGATGATGAACAGCGTCAGCAGGGTCGAGAAGGTAAGTCCGCCGATCACGGCGATACCCATCGGCTGCCACGTCTCCGACCCGACACCCGTGCCGATCGCCAGCGGCAGCATACCCAGAATGGTCGTGAACGAAGTCATGAGCACAGGGCGCAGACGGCTCTTTCCGCCGGCGATCACGGCATCGAAGACACCCGAGCCGCGCTCGACCAGCAGGTTCATGTAGTCGACCATCACGATACCGTTCTTGGTCACGATGCCCACCAGCATGATGGCGCCGATCAGGGCAATGAGCGACATCGGCGTGGAGGTCATCCACAAAGCCAGGAAAACGCCCGTGGCGGCGAACGGGATGGTGAACATGATGATGAACGGGAAGAGCAGCGATTCGAACTGCGTGGCCATCACGATGTAGACCAAAATGACAATCAGGATGAACAGCACGCCCAGATCGCTGAAGGCGTCGCCCTGGTCTTCGACCGTACCGCCGATTTCGAGGTCGACGCCGTCGGGCACGGGATACCCGGCGATGAGTTGATCGACCTCGGCCACCACGTCGCCCAGGGCGACGCCGGCTCCGAGCGACGACTTGACCGTGATCACACGCTGGCGGTTCTCGCGCTCGATCATCGGCGCGGCATACTCCTCCTGCACGCGGCCGACCTCCTTGAGTTTCACGGGGCGCCCCTGCCCGTTGTAAAGCGTGATGTTCTCCACGTCCCCGAGCGACATGCGGAACGGTTCGGCATAGCGCACCACGATGTCATATTCGTCGCCGTCCTCGCGGTATTTCGAGGCCACGAGGCCGTCGATGCGGTTGCGCACGGCCTGCGACGCCGTAGCGCTGTTCATGCCGTAATAGGCAAGGCGGTCACGGTCGAAGACCACGTTGAGTTCGGGACGCAGGTCGTCGCGCGAAAGCTGCACGTCTCGCGTACCCTCCAGGCCGCCCAGCTTTTCCTTCAGGTCGTTGGCAACGGCGTTGGTCACGTCCATGTCGTAGCCGAAAACCTTGATGTCGACCGTCGCCGAACCGCTCATGCTGCCGTTATCGCCGCCGGGCATCACCGAATATTCCCGCACCTCGGGGATGCGATCCAGTTCCTTGCGCAGCAGGTCGGAGATAACGTAGATCGACCGCTCGCGCTTGTCGGAGGTGGGCAGGCTGAGGTTGTAATTGATGATGTGCGAACCGGTGGTCTGCATCGCAGCGAACGCGTCGTCCGACGAGTTGGCGCCCGACGAGGCCGACACGAGCGTCACCTCGGGATAGTTCTTGTAGATGATGCTGTCGATCTGGCGGGCGATCCGCGCGGTGTAGTCCACCGAAAGGTTCTGCTCCAGTTTGACCGTGGCCGAGATCCAGCCGTTATCCGAAGGCGGGAAGAATTCGGTCGGCACCTGCGTGACGAGCCCCAGCGAAACCAGGAAAAGCCCCATCATCGAGAAGATCGTGATACGGCGGTGGCGCACCACCCAGTTCAGCGAGCGGGCATAGGCGTCGTCGAGCCATGCGAGTGCCCGGTCGATGGGTTTGTATATGACACCCAGCCCCTTGTAATCGTGCACGCCGCCCTCGAGTTTCAAGAGGTAGGCGGACATCATCGGGGTCAGCGAAATGGCTGCCGTAGTCGAAACGCAGACCACGATGGTCACGATCCAGCCCAGCTCGCGGAAGAGGATACCCGCCATGCCCGGCACCATTGTCAGCGGCAGGAACACGGCAACGACCACGAGCGTGGTGGCAATGACCGACAGCCACACCTCGTTGGTGGCGTAGATGGCGGCCTCCTTGGGATTCGAACCTCGCTCGATGTGCGTCGTGATGTTCTCCAGCACCACGATGGCATCGTCGACGACCATACCGATGGCGATCGAGAGCGACGAGAGCGAGATGATATTGAGCGTCGAGCCCGTGGCGAAGAGGTAGATGAACGAACAGATCAGCGACACGGGGATCGTCATACAGATGATGAGCGTCGCCCTCCACCGCCCGAGGAAGGCCATCACCACCAGCACCACGAAGATAAAGGCGTACATGATCGTTTCCGAGAGCGACCCGATGGCATTGGTGATTTCCTGCGACCCCTCGAAGATCGTCTCCATCTTCACGTCGCGCGGAAGGCTCGCCTGGATGTCGGGCAGGCGCTTCTGAATCTCATGGACGATGTCCACGGTGTTGGCACCCGACTGCTTCTGGATCATCACGCGCACGCTCCGCTGCCCGTTGGCGCGTTCGTCCATCGTGGCCTTTTCGAGCGTATCGCGGATCTCGGCCACGTCGGAGAGCATCACCGTGCGTCCCCCGGCATTGGAAACCACGACCTTGCGCATCTCGTCGCTCAGCTTGAATTCGCCGTCGGCCTTGATGTTGAACGTATTGTTGCCGATGTCGATCGTACCGCTTGGGATGTTGACGTTCTCGGCGGCGATGATCTGCCCCAGCTGCTCGACGGTCAGGTTGTAGGCTTCGAGCTTGGCCGGGTCGACATTGACCTGCACCTCGCGCTCGGGGGCGCCCATGACCGTCACGGCACCCACGCCGTCGACACGGTTCAGGACGTTGACGAATTTATCGTCGAGGATCTTCTTCAGGGCCGGGTAGCTCTCGTCGGCCGTCACGGCAAGCATGATCACGGGGATCATCGAGGTCGAAAACTTGAAGATCGTAGGATAATCGATGTCGTCGGGCAACTGCGACTGGCTGCGGCTCACCACGTCGCGGATCTCGTTGGCGCCCTCGGTCAAGTCGGATCCGTATTCGAATTCGACAATGATCATCGACACGTTGTCCTGCGACTTGGAGGTCAGTTTCTTGAGGTTGCTCACCGTATTGAGGTTATCCTCCAGGATACGCGTGATGTTGGTCTCGATATCCGCAGCGTTGGCACCGGGATAGAAGGTGATGACCGATATCTGGGGGATTTCGATTTCGGGGTACTGGTCTACCGCAAGGTTCATCAGCGAGAAGAGCCCGAAGACCATCACGCCGACGAACATGAGCACCGTGGAGACCGGTTTCCGAACCGCGCTTTCGTATATTTTCATATGTTTCGGGGCGTTTTATTCCTGTTTGATTTCCACTTTGGCACCGTCGTAGAGTTTCGAAAGGGCCGTGACGGCCACGGCTTCGTCCGCCCCTACGCCCGAAAGAATGTCCACGCGGTCGCCGACCTGGCGTCCGACATCGACACGGCGGCGACGGGCAACGCTATCGCCCTCGATGACATACACGAAGCGCTCGGCAGTGCCGACCTGCTTCTGGACGGCCACGTCGGGCACCATGACGCCCTCCTTCTGCCCCATGTTGAAGATCGTGCGGGCGTACATACCCGGGCGCAGCGTGCGCCGGGCATTGGGCACCTTCACCTCGACCTTGAACGTACGGGTCGTGGGGTCGAGCGCCGGATAGATCAGCGAGACGGTACCCGTAAAGGTCTGGTCGGGAAAGATGTCCACCTTCAGCTCAACGGGCATCCCGACCTTCACGTTGGGGAAATACTGCTCGGAAATATTGGCGATGACCTTCAGCGGGTCGATCTGCATGATGTGCAGGATGGGCTGCGCCGAGAAGAGGTCGCCCGACTCGTAGTTGCGCGCCGTGACCACGCCTGTGATGGGCGAACGCACCTCGATGTTCTTCTTGAGGTTGGCGACCACCTCGCGCTGCACGTCCAGCTGCGCCTTGGCCTGCTGGATCTGCTGCGCCGAGATACCGCCGGCCTCATAGACGGGCAGCAGGCGGTTGTAATCGTCCTCGACGGTCTTCAGCTGCACGAGCTGCTGGGTGTACTGCGTCGGATCGAGCGTCACGATGAGCTGCCCCTCGCGCACGGGGTCGCCCACTTCGACCAGGATGCGGTCGATGTGCACGCCCGAAGCCGCCGGAGTGATGTCGTTCTCCCTGAAGGGCTCGATCTCCGAAGTGAACTCCTCGGTAAGCTGCACGGTGGCGAACTCCGCCGTTTCGGTTTTAGTCAGCACACGGTTGTCCTGCTGCACGTCGCCTGCCCCGTTTTTGCCTTTGCAGCCGGCGAGGGCAGCCGCGGCAAACAATATAACTGCTGTTTTCTTCATATGCTATCTTTGTTTTTCAATTTCCACGCTATTTTTCCTTGCCGACGATGCGGTCGTACTCGGCCTTGGCCGTCAGGTAATCGAAGATCGCCTGCGAGTAGTTGAGCTGCGCCTGCGTCTGCGCCAGCTGGGCGCTGTTGAGCTCGAGGATCGTACCCGCCCCCGCACGGTAACGGGTGTCGGAGATCGAGTAGGCCTTGCGCGCCTGCTCGACGGTGAGTTCCTGGGCGTACATCGTCTCGCGCGCCGTCAGCAGGTCGTTCAGCGCCGAGCGAACCTGCACGTCGACCTGCTGCCGGGCGTATGTCCGCTGGAGGCCGATCTGCGAAATCTGGTTCTTGATCTCGCGCGAGCGGTTCATCTTCGTCAGCCCCGAAAAGAGCGGCACGGAGACGCGGATGCCGGCGGAAAGCGGGTTCTGCCAGAAATAGCCGTCCTTGATCGTCGTCATTTCCATCGTCGCCTGGTCGAACGACACCGAGCCCATGTTGTTCCCGGTGAGGGTGAAGTTGCCGAACGCCCCGATGGTCGGCAGGCGGCTCGCATTCTCGGCCTTGAGCTGGAGGCGGAGCAGATCCTCCTGCAGTTCGAGCGTGCGCAGGTCGGAGTTGTCCGAAGTGTCGGTCGTAAGCCCCTCGGTTCCGGCGAGCACCTTGTCGCGCATGGCGTCCAGCTCGCCTTCGACCTCGATTTCGACCTGCTCGGGGATCGAAAGATACATCTTGAGCATCAGTTTGGCGATGCGGATCGAGTTCTCGGTCTGGAGGATCGAGGGTTTCAGGTTGCTGAGCTGCACCTGCGCCGTCAACAGGTCGTACTCCGACGTGAGCCCGTTCTCATATTGCACGGACGTGTCGTCGACCGTACGCTGGACGGTGGCCTGCGACTCGCGGAGCACGTCGAGCGACTGCTCGGCGAGCAGGATGTTGTAGAAGGCCTTTTTGACTTCGGCCGTCAGCGTGATGCGCGACGAACGCGCCGCTTCGACGGCCGTGGCCATCTGCTTGTCGTTCATCTTCATCATGCGGTAAACCTGCGGCGCGAAGAGCGGCACCGAAGCATCCACGGCCCCGCTGAGCGTCGTATAGGGGTCGTTGCCCAGCGAGAAGCCCTTGGACATCTGCTGTACGATGAAGCTGTGGTTGACCTGCCCGGTCACCGACACCTGCGGCAGCAGGCCGCCCCATGTCTGGCGTTTCACATAGTCGTAGCGCTGCACCTCCATCTCGGCGACCTTGATGGTGGGATTCTCGCTCAGCGCCAGGTCGAGGGCCTGGTCGAGCGTGAGGCGCATCTGCGCCACGGCAGCGAACGTACCCGTTGCCGCGAGGCACAATGTCAGAATCAGTTTTTTCATAGTCATCTATCCAAATTCAATTTATTTCCCGTTTTCGACAGTTTGTACCGCTTCAGGTTGTCGTCGATCAGCTGCAGGCCCTTGGCAGTCGAAATGCCGCGGAAAAAATTGCTGATGATCTGCACGAACGCCTCGCGTTCGGACATCCCGTCGGGCAGCATCAACTCGCGGCGCGTCACGATGGCCGAAGCCGTATAGTAAAGCACCGAAATGGAGAGGTCGATGTTGAAATTATTGACGAACAGCCCGGCCTCGATGCCCTGTTCGAGCATCGAACGCAGGCTCGTGCGGTTTTTCACCATCCCCTCGCGCATCAGCTTGTCGTGCACGGCGGGATAAAACTTCCGGAGGTTGTCCATCATGCGGCGCGAAACCTCGGCGTTGTCCATCACTTCGCCCAGCACCATGAACATGGCTTCGAGAACGTCGTGCGCGTCGGCCGTGAGTTCGTTCCACCGCTGGCGGTTACGTTCGGAATAGCGTTCCATGGCCAGGTAGAGCAGGCCTTCCTTATCGCCGAACATCTCGTAGAGCGTCCGCTTCGACACCCCGAGCTGCTGCGCGATGTCGTCCATTCGTACCGACTTGATACCCTGCGAAACGAACATCTGCATGGCTTGGTCGATAATGCGTCCTTTCTGAGGAGGGGTCATAGCATTCAAATATTTCGGATCCGGTGGCAAATATAGAAAGAAAACCCATGAAACCAAAAAAGTTTTCTGTTTTCTGTCGTTTCATCAGCAAATAACACACCGAACGGCGAACAATGTAGTAAATCCGAACAATATGGGAGGTATCCCCCGTCCGTTCAGGCCGGTAGGGATCGTATCCGGGGAGACGCCGGGCAAACTGCCGCAACGCATGCCGGTTCGGCGGGGGCTCGCATCAGCGCAGCACGGGCGAAGGAACACGACTGCCGGAGCCTGCATGCCAGCCCACGGGCGCGGCAGGGACGCATGCCATCGAGACACGCACCGGGGGATACGCCCCACGCACCGTCTACGAAAAAAAAGCCGCTGCGGTTTGTCCGCAGCGGCCATAGGGAGAACATGACACGGGGTTATTTCGTCACCCGTTCGAGCCAGCGCACCATCGAGAGCATGACGAGCATCGACATGCCGCAGGCTGCGACGAAGACGCACCACGTAGCCCACATCGGGGTGTGCATGTAAAGCCATCCGCCGACGAACAGCAACGCATTGCCCACGGCCGTAGCGGCCAGCCAGAAGCCCTGCATAAGGCCCTGCATGTGCGGGGGCGCCACCTTCGATACGAATGCCAGTCCGAGGGGCGAGATGAAGAGCTCGGCGACGGTAAGGATGAAATAGAGGCCCACCATGACCCACGGGGTCACCAGGATCGACTGCACCTGGTCGGCCTTCATGCCTGCGAGGGCGGCCTTGTCGGGCAGTGCGAACGAGAAGAACATCAGGAAGAGGTAGGCCGTGGCGGCGATACCCATACCGATGGCGATCTTCATCGGGGTCGAAACCTCGATGTTGCGTTTGCGCAGCCAACCGAAGAACCACATGATCAGCGGCGTGAGGGTCACGACGAAGAAGGGGTTGACGCTCTGGAAAATCTCGGCGCCCTTGATGGTCGTGAAGCCCAGGTTGATGTTGATGACGTCGAGGTTGACGTAGTCACGTGCGAAATAGGTCAGCGAATAACCGTTCTGGTGGAACGAAACCCAGAAGAAGATCACGACGCCGAACACGGCGAACAGTGCGTAGATGCGCTGGCGGATCTCCTGCGCCGACATGGTGATCTCCTCGGCCGAAGCCTTGGCACCGCCGGCCGCGGCTTTCTTCGACGGGTCGGGGAAGCGCTGCTTGTTGGACAGGTAGATGACCAGCGACACGAGCATCATCACGATGGCCGCGATGAACGCATAGTGGAAACCGCGGTTGAAGACATCGAGGTAGCCGTTGCAGAAATCGTGCAGGCCGGCAGCCGACACGGGCGTGCCGTCGAGGTAGGCCGAATTGGCGTACGACGTGAGGTTGGCAAGCCCCTCGCCGGCCATGTGCTCGCCCTTGGCAAGGTATTCGTGGCACAGCTCGGGCAGCTTGGCGTTATAGTCGAAATTGTTGACCTTGAGCCACCAGTTGCGCACGCCGATGGCGACGAACGGCGCGAAGAAGCCCCCGATGTTGATGAACATATAGAAAATCTGGAAACCCGACTCACGCTTGGCGCTGAACTCCTTGTTGTCGTACATCTGCCCCACGAGCGCCTGGAGATTGCCCTTGAAAAGGCCGTTGCCGAAGGCTATCACCAGCAGGCCGACGCACGTCAGCGTCAGGTAGAGCGGCAGGCTGGACACGGGCGTCGGCGTGGGGATGGCAATGATCAGGTAGCCCAGCGACATCACCACGAGCCCCCACATGATGGTTCCCTTGTAGTTGCGGGTTTTGTCGGCAATGATACCGCCGACGAGCGCCAACAGGTAAATCGAAGCGTAGAATCCCGAATAGATATACCCCGCGGTCGTTTCGTTCAGGCCGAACTTGGCGGAGATGAACAAGGTCAGGATAGCCATCATGATGTAGAAACCGAAACGCTCGCCCATATTGGCAAGGGCCGCCGCGATCAGTCCTTTGGGTTGTCCTTTCATAAGTTGATTTTGGTTTTAGTAATTTTTTTTAATAAGGTGCTGTTTTTTAGTCTTGGACAAAGATAGAAAAAAAATTCATATATTTGTATAAAAGGAAAACCACTATGGAAAAAACGACCCGCAGGCTCCCGATCGTAGAACGCGACGAGTGGCTGCTCCCCGCCGAGCAGGAGCTCAACCGCCGCTACGAACGGTATACGGACAAAATAAACGCGATCGAGCAGGCGGCAGGCTCGATCGTCGACTACGCCAACGGCTACCGTTACTTCGGCTGGCAGCGGGACGAGCTGCTCGACGGATGGTGGCTGCGCGAATGGCTGCCGGGCGCGCACGACGTCTACGTCTTCGGGGATTTCAACAACTGGCAGCGTACCGAGATACGTATGCAGCGCGACGCGCACGGCGTATGGAGCGCCTTCTTCCCGGAGGCGATGTACCGCGACCGGCTCCGCCACGGGTCGCTCTACAAGCTCCACGTCCACGGCGACAACGGCTGGAAAGACCGCATCCCGGCCTATGCCACGCGCGTGGTACAGGACGAAGCGACGAAGAATTACACGGCTCAGTTCTGGGCGCCGGAGCCGTTCGACTGGCAGGGCGACGCGTTCGACGCCTCGAAGAACGGCAGCCTGCTGATCTACGAGGCCCATGTGGGCATGGCGCAGGAAAAGGAGGGCGTGGGCACCTACCGCGAATTCACGGAGAAAATACTACCTATAATAAAAAAGGACGGCTACAACGCCGTGCAGCTCATGGCCATCGCCGAGCACCCCTATTACGGGTCGTTCGGTTACCACGTGTCGAGTTTCTTCGCACCCGCATCGCGCTGCGGCACGCCCGAGGAGCTGAAAGAGCTGGTGCGCCGCGCCCACGAGCTGGGGCTGGCGGTCATCATGGATCTGGTGCATGCCCACTATGTCCGCAACCTCAACGAAGGCATCGACGAACTGGACGGCACCGACCATCTGTACTCGCTGCCCGGCAAGGCCGGCTACCAGCCCTACTGGGACTCGAAGCTCTTCGACTACGGCAAGGACGAGGTACAGCATTTCCTGCTGTCGAACGTCAAGTACTGGCTCGACGAGTTCCATTTCGACGGCTACCGCTTCGACGGCGTAACGTCGATGATCTACCACCACCACGGCTATGTCGACTTCGACTGCCGCGAACGCTTCTTCGACGAGGGGGTCAACCGCGACGCGCTGACCTACCTGACGCTCGCCAACCGCCTGGTGCACGACTTCCGGCCGGCGGCCGTGACCATCGCCGAGGACGTGAGCGGAATGCCGGGCATGTGCATCCCCATCGCCGACGGCGGCATCGGGTTCGACTACCGGCTGGGGATGGCGATCCCCGACTTCTGGATCAAGGAGCTGAAGGAGGTGCCCGACGAGGAGTGGAACATATGGGAAATGTGGGACGTCATGACCAACCGCCTGCCCGAAGTGAAAACCGTGGCCTATGCCGAATCGCACGACCAGGCGCTGGTGGGCGACAAGACGCTGGCATTCCGGCTGATGGACAAGGAGATGTATTTCCACATGGACAAGGCGTCGGAGAATATCGTGATCGACCGCGGCATGGCGCTGCACAAGATGATCCGCCTGATGACCATCTCGACGGGCGGGCAGGCCTACCTCAACTTCATGGGCAACGAGTTCGGACACCCCGAGTGGATCGACTTCCCGCGCGAAGGCAACGGCTGGAGCTATGCCCACGCCCGGCGGCAATGGTCGCTGGCGAAGAACGGGTTCCTGCGCTACTCGTGGCTGGGGGATTTCGACAAGGCGATGATAAAGCTGGTGAAGCGTTACAAGGTACTCGCGGACGGTTATGCCTGGAACCTCGCGATGGACGAGTGCAACAAGACGATGGTTTTCTCGCACGGCAACCTGCTGTTCGTGTTCAACTGGCACCCCACGGCCTCGATCCCCGACTACGAACTGCCCGTGCAGGCGCCGGGCAAGTATGTGCCCGTGCTCTCGACCGACGAAAAGCGCTTCGGAGGGCAACAGCGGCAGGCGATGGACGCCGAGCATTTCTCGTTCCCGGCACGCGACGGCGACAACACCGAACGGCCCCATATCCGCATCTACAACACCTCGCGCACGGCGACGGTTTACCTGCGGAAGAAATAGCGGCGGGTGCGTCCTCCGCACCGACGAAAACCAGCCGGAGACAACAAACAGCAGGCCTGTCCCATGCGGGGACAGGCCTGCTGTTTTATCCTCGGGCAGGGACGACCCTCACCGGCCGGAAAGGGCAGGCACCCGGTCTCACAACCGCGGTTGCCGGCAAAGAGGCGGGCTTTCGGGCCGCGACGCTCCCGGCCTGAGGCAGTTTGTCGGCCGCAAAAGGCGGGCTGCGGGCAGGGCTGCAACGCTTGTCGGTCGCAAATGGCGGGCTTGGGACGCGCAACGGCGTTGGTCGGCCGGGAAAGGAGGCCGCCGGACGGGGAGAAAGGTTCCCGGACGGACAAGCGCTACACCTCTACGGCAACCTGTCGGCGGGATAGGACACGCCCAGCTGGCGGCGCACCTGGTCGATGATCTCCATCGTCACGAGGGAGTTTTCGTGGCTGTTGACGGCGGATTCTATCCGTCCCTGTTCGATGAGGTCGATGAACTCCGCGACCTCATAATAATAGGTATCCTTCTCCAGGGGGAGCCCGACGCTGTGGCGGACGGGGGCGTCGCCCCGCCCCGAAGCGGCCGCCGGGCGCGGAAGGTACGCCACGTCGCGGATGGTGTGGATGGCGTCCAGCAACAGGTTGCCCTCCTCGCCCTCGATCTCGGTCGGAAGCGACGAATTGGCGATCTTGGAGTAGAGCACCGTGGCATTCATCCCCTCGTAGCGGAAATTGACGACGCCCTGCCCGTCGGCACCCGAAGAGAGGACGATGCCCTGCGCTTCGACCCCCAGCGGACGCCCGAACAGCGCGACCATCGGATAGACGGTATAGACCCCGATGTCCATCATGGCGCCGTTCGACAGTTCGGGGTTAAAGGCGTTGAGCACGATCCCCTGCCGGAACTTGTCGTAGCGCGAGGAGTACTGGCAGAAGCTGGCGAAATAGCGGCGGATCGTCCCGAGCCGGGGCAGGTACTCCTGCACGACGCGGAAATTGGGGTTGAGCGTCGAGATCATGGCCTCCATGAGCGTGACGCCGCATTCGCGGGCGACAGCGACCATCTGCCGCGCCTCGCGGGCATTGGAGGCCAGGGGCTTCTCGCACAGCACGTGCTTGCCGTGGCGCATGCAGAGGATGCTCTGCGACGCGTGCAGGAAATTGGGCGTGGCGATGTAAACGGCGTCGACGAGCGGGCTTGCCGCCATCTGCCCGAGCGAGGTGAAGGTATGCGGGATGCCGTGCTTCGCAGCGAAGGCGTCGGCCCTCTCCTGCGAACGCGAACAGATCGCCACGGCCTCGAAGCGCGCGTCCTGCCGCGCCCCGGCCAGCACCCAGTCGGCGATGAACCCGGTGCCGACCATGCCGAATCGAATTTTCCCCGGCATTCCCTTATCTCCCGGTTATGCGTTCCACGGCCGCGGCGACGTCGGCGTACAGCTTCGGCAGGTCGACACCGGCCACACGGCGGTTTTCGACCACGATGCGGCCGTCGACCACCACCGTGTCGACATCCGACGCCTTGCCGCAATAGACCAGGTTCGAGACCAGGTCGTGGATCGGCTGCAAGTGGGGTTTCTGCAGGTCGACGACGATCAGGTCGGCCAGCGCCCCGGGGCGGATGACGCCCAGCTCACCCTCCGCATAGCCCATGGCGCGGGCGCCGTTGACCGTAGCCAGTTTCAGCGCCTCGTAGGCCGGGAGCGCCACGGGATCGCCCGTGGCGGATTTTTGCAGGAAGGCCGCCGTGCGCAGCTCCTCGAACATGTCGAGGTCGTTGTTCGAGCAGGTGCCGTCGGTGCCGATGGTCACCAGCGCACCCGCGGCCCGCATCTTCTCGACAGGAGCCACGCCGCTCGAAATCTTCATGTTGCTCTGCGGGTTGTGCGACACGGCCACCCCCCGCTGGGCCAGCGTGCGGATGTCGCTGTCGGTGACATGGATGCAGTGTGCGCCGATGGTCTTGTCGTCGAGCATACCCAGCGCATCGAGGTGCTCGACGGGTGTCGCGGCGTATTTTTCGCGCACGATACGCACCTCGTCCCGCGTCTCGGCGATATGGGTCATGAAATGCAGCCCCCATTTGCGGGCCAGCTCCTTGCCGCGCCGCAGGTTTTCGGGCGACACGGTATAGGGCGAATGGGGTGCGAGGGCAATCTGTATGCGGTCGCAGTCAGCAGCCAGCGCAACGGCCTTCTCCGCCTCGGGCAGCACCTCGTCGACATTGTTGTCGAAATAGTTGCATCCCAGCATCGCGCGGATGCCCAGCCGCCGGGCGACCTCCACGCAGCGGTTCTCGTGGTAATACATATCCACGAACGAGGTGACGCCGCCCAGGAGCATCTCGACGATGCCGAGCGTCATGCCCAGCGCCACGTCGTCGGCCGTCTGGCGCGCCTCGAAAGGCCATATATAGTCGTTGAGCCACTCCATCAGGGCGATGTCGTCGGCATAGCTGCGTTGCAGCGTCATGGCCGCATGGCAATGCGTATTCACAAGGCCCGGCATCAGGAGCCGGCCCGTGCAGTCGATGACCCGCACGCCGGGACTGCAGGTGCGGAACGCGTCGGCTTCGGAGCCGGACGCAGTGACGAGCGCGATGCGGTTGCCCGCGACGCCCACAGCCCCCGTGAAGGTTCTGGGTTCGTCCCCGGCCGCCGTCATCGGCAGGATCGTTGCGTTGGTAAACAGGATGTCCATATTATTTGTATTTCACTTTCACTTTGTCGGTCTTTATCTTGCGCGGCGGGGTGTCGATCGAATTGCCCTGCACGGTGATGACATCGCGTCCGTCCACGGAGTTCGAATAGACCTGGATCACCTTGTTGAACACGCCCGGTTCGCTCTTGTGGGGTTCGTAGGTGATGCGGATCACGCCCTGTCCGCCGGGCGGTACGGGACGTTTGGGGAACGACGCCTTGAGGCACGAGCACGACGTGATGACGCGCGTCACCACGAGCGGCGCCGTGCCGTCGTTGGTAAAGGTAAATTCCCGCACCAGGTCGCCGCCCTTGCGGGGTACGTCGCCGAAATCGTGGCCGGCGACCTCCATGCGAAGGTGCGCCCCCCGCGCCTTCGCGTCCTGCTGCGCCCCGGCCGTTTCCGGGGCCGGGTTTTGCGCCGCCGCCCCGGCATGTCCCGCCGTGAAGGCCAGGCACCCGAGGATTGTCAGTAATAAGGTTCGCATGTATACGCTCGTTTCAAAAATTACTCCATACGGAAAACATAAGTGATCGTCCCGCCCTGCAGCGTGGCGCGGCTCTCCGTAAAGCGGGCCTTCAGCGCCGCGCTCTTCGCCGCCTCGACAAGCTCGGCGGCATCGGTCGTCGAGCCTTTCGGTTCGTAGGAAGCGCCCGTCACCTTGCCCTTGGCGTCCACCGTAACGCGGATGACGACTTTCCCGCTCTTCGAACCGGGATACGAAGGTTTGGGCAGGTTGCCCACAAGGCCGCGTCCCTGGAGCCCCTGGTCGAGCTGGTCGAGCCCGTCGGGGTTCAGCCCCGGGCCGTCGCCGCTCGCCTTGTCCTCGCCCTGGGGCGCGCGGGGGTTGCCCGCATTGTCGGGTTCGTCGGCCCCGCCCTTGTTCATCTTGAACAGCGCTTTGGGGTTGGGCGTCTGCGTCGTCTCGTCCTTGCCCGCCACCTGCGCGGTCTGTTCCACGGGGGCGGCCTTGTCATGCACGCGGGGCTCGGTAGCCGCCTTCACGGGCGGCTTGGGGCGCTCGGGGGCAGGCGGTTCGGTGAAATCGACCAGGATCGTATCGCCGGGTTTGTCGTGGATCTTCCGGAAATCGAACGAGACCAATGCGAACGAAGCGGCGATCAGCAGCACATAGGCTGCCGCCGCGATCGCCGCCCACCTGCGGGGCGACTTGCCGTTCGGGTCGTAATAGTACATAGGCCTTTATTCCGGCGATGTCGCCGCAATGAGTTTATATCCGTTGTTCTTGGCGACGTTCATCACCTTGATGATCTCGTCCCATGCCACCGTCTTATCGGCATGCAGCGATACGGTGGGCTCCTTCTGCCCGTCGAGGCGCGATTTGAGCGCCCGTTCCACGCCCTCGACCGACCCCACGTCCTGCAATTCGACATAGTAGCGGTACTTGCCGTGCCCCGTATCCTGGATCGACACCGTGGTCACCGCCTTGTCCTTGAGCATGTTCGAGCTCTTGGGAAGCATCAGCTTCAGGGCATTGGGGTTGATCAGCGTCGTAGCGATCAGCAGGAACAGCAGCAGCAGGAACATCAGGTCGGTCATCGACGATGCCGAGAAGGATTTATCGACTTTCGATCCGTGTTTGATTGCCATAGCGCGTTATTTTTGAACGGGTTGATTCAGGATGTCCATGAAGGCGATCGAGTTGGCCTCCATCTGGAAGACCAGCTTCTCGATGCGTGCCACGAGGTAGTTGTAGCCGAAATAGGCCGGGATGCCGACGATAAGACCGCCGACCGTGGTGACCATCGCCACGTACATGCCGCTGGCCAGCAGGCTCAGGTCGACCGTGCCGCCCGCAGCCGCCATATCCATGAAGGTCTGCACCATACCGAGCACCGTACCGAGGAAACCGATCATCGGGGCGCCGCCGGCGATCGTCGCCAGGAAGGGAAGGCCGTTTTCGAGCTTCGAGACTTCGAGGTTGGCGACGTTCTCGATGGCGGTCTGCACGTCGCTCATCGGGCGGCCGATGCGCTCGATGCCCTTCTCGATCATGCGGGCGATTGGCGTGTCGGTCTTCTTGCACAGGTTCACGGCCGTATGGATCTTGCCGTCGGAAATGTAGTCGCGGATGCGGTTCATGAAATTCATGTCCAGCACCGACGCCTTGCGGATGGCCATGAAGCGTTCGACGAAGATGAAGATCGTCACGCCGCCCAGCGCCAGCAGCGGCCACATCAGCCAGCCGCCCATCGAAAACAGTTTCCAAAGTCCCATGCGGGTTTCTTCACTGGTGGCCACCGCCTCGGCAGCCTGCAAAAATGTCATCATAGTTTAAAGAAAAATTGTTATTGTTTGATTCGAGTTCTTTTTCTGCCGTTCAGTTGTTTTCGTCCTTCTTATCCATAACGGGCCGCAGGGCCGAAAGCGTATCCGCCGGCTGCCGCAGCCGCTCCTTTTCCTCGCGGGCGGCCTGCCGCCGGGCTTCGCGCCGCGCCTTGCGTTTCTTGTTGGTGAAGCGCTCCCTGATACGCCGCCGCAGATCCCGGAAATTATTGAAATCCTCCTTGAAATAGATACCGATGCCGGTCTCCTGCAGACCCTGGTTCTCGTCGAAACGGTCGATGGTCTGCGTGAAGGCCTTGGCCTTGAGCGTCCCGGCACGGTCGATCAGGTAGGTGATGTACGCCTCGCCCATGAAGTTGGACATCGAACTGTTCACAGCCTGCTTGTTGTCGATCAGGTAGTTGCCCTCGACCTCGACGAACAGGCGGTTGTTGATCAGGCTCTTCGAAAGGCCGAAGTCCACTTCGTCGCTGGTCAGTTCCGACTTGGGACGGTAGCGGATGACGATGTTGTAGTCGTCATTCGAGAGTAGGTTGCTCACCATGTTCGACACGAATTCCAGCCCCGTGGCGGCCGAGACCGAGGTGCCGATGTTCGACGACGACGAACTGTTCTCGCCCATGAAGCTGTTGAACAGCAGGAGGTAGGCGAACTGCGTATCGACCGTCTCGGGCGTGGTGAGGGCATTGGCGATCACGGTCTGCGTCTCGGGGTCGGTGCCGGGGACATGCACGTCGAAAGTGACGGCCGGGTTGGAAAGCCGCTCGCCGAGGTGGATGACGCACTCCACGGGCACCGAACGGTCGGCCGTGAGGTTGTCGGACGTACCCTGCAACAGGGGCTGCAACGACGCCTTGAGCTTATAGATGGCGTTAATGTTGAGCATGGCGTCCATCGGCGAGCCCGTCCACTGGATCGTGGAGCCGTTCTCGATGACGAACCTCTTGTTGATGATGTTCTGCAGCGAGAAGAGGAAGCTCCCTTCGGTGATGGTATAGTCGCCGTACATCTCGAAGACGTTGGAACGGGGGTTGATCTGCAGGTTGAGCGTACCGTCGCCGCGCGCCCGGAGCGTGTTGCCCGAGACGGTGAGTTCGACCTCGACGCCCGGCCGCACGTTCAGCGCCAGCGAGATATCCATCTGGCTGCCGGCGTCGGACTTCTGCTGCCGCTTGCGTTCGAACATCATCTTCTTGCGGGCGAGGTTGTCGACCGTATCGACCCTGGCCGGTTCCCTGAAGGTCACGAAGTCGGCGCTCGATATATTGGACTTGCTGGACAGCGGCATGAAGAACGACGAACGGTCGTCGGTCGTGGCGGCGATATCCATCTTTACGAGCCCCTTGTCGCCCGAAATACGGGCGGAGCCCGTGGCGTAGACACGGCCGTAGAAAGAGTCGTTGTCCTGCGGGGTGGTGTTGAGCACCATCATCTGCCGGGGTGCGACGCGTACATCGTAGGCGATGTTCGAGAGGTGTTGCAGGCTCAGGTCGATGTCGAAGCGCCCCTCGTTGCCCTCGGGGTCGAATATCGGGACGTTCGAAGCCCGGAAGCGGTTGCCCTTGACGCTCAGCACCGCCCGGGGCATGGTGTAGGGCACCTGTGTGAAATCGACGCACGTCGACAGCCCCGTGACGCGGATTTCGCCCGTGAGGTCGGCCTCGCGGCGCTGCCCCTGGAGCACCAGGTCGGCGGAGGCGTGCCCCCGGGTATCGGAAATGACGCCCGTGAGGATCGGGTCGAGCAGCCCCATGTCGAGGCTGTCGACGTCCAGGCGGGCATAGTAGCGCACCTGCGACGGGGCGTAGAAGCCCCGCACCAGCGTATCGCGCTTATGGCGGTCGGTGACGGTAACGCCCGCACGGTTGCGCAGGAAATCCCAACGCGAGGTGAGGCGCAGCGGCGGTGCGGGTATGTCGTTGACCTGAAGGCTGTCGAGCAGGATGTCGGCCGTGATCTCGCCCGCATGGAGCGCTGATTTCATCGTCGCGGAGCCGTTGGTGCGCCCCTCGAAGACGTAGCCCATGCGTTCGATGACCTGCGTGAAGGGCGCGAGGTCGAAATTGCGCAGGCGCAGCGTCACCGAATCCTCGCGGCTGCGCGAAGCGATACCGTCCAGCAGAAGTTCCTGCTCGCGGTTCATCACGAAGAACTTGTCGATCACGACCTGCGCCGTGTCGATTTGTATCTTGTGGGCGAAAATCTGCCAGGTCTTCGAGCCGCGGGTGATGTGCGACGGCAGGATGCGCAGGTCGACGACGCGGCCGTTGGGCCCGTGCTCGTCGACTACGTCGGCCCGGACGCCCACCAGTCCGGATACCTTGCGCAGCGTATCGTTGAACCCTGCCGAAAGCTGCACGCGCCCCTGCTTGGCACCGCCCGTGAGCGAAAGCCCCGGCAGGTGGAGCATACCCGCATAGAGGTCTTCGGCCGAAGCATAGACCGTGAGCGAATCGCCCCGGTTCGAAGCGTTGACGTTGAGCCGCGTGGCCAGCATACGTTTGCGTTCGATATATTCCGAAGTCGCCTTGAGCGAAAGCTGGTCGCTCGCGGGGTTGAAAAGCAATTGCAGCGACGAGCCGTCGGCGACCTGCAGGCCGGGTGAGATGGCATCTGCGATCGGGTCGATATGGCGGACGTCGACCGAGAGGAGCGAATAGTCGTTGGCGACGGCCACCCCCGATGCGCGGGGCACCGACTCCTCGTCGCCGTGTCGCAACAGGGGGAGGTATTTCCAGGCACTCGCACGCAGGTAACGGAAGACCTCGCGGTAGCTGGTCTTGCTGCGGAACGTGGCGTCGGCGAAGTCCGAGCGCAGTTCGACCAGCTTGCTCCGGGCCGAGTTCTCGCCCGTGACGGTCATGCTCTTCGACGTGAGCTGCTTGTCGTTATAGCGGTAGAGGACGTCGGTGACCTGGATGCGGCCGTTCAGGTCGTCGAGCGAGCGGCCGCCGGCCTTGGCGACGATATGCGCCGAGAGTTCCGAGACCGAGTCGCGGCGGTTGACATGCAGCCGGGCCAGGTCGGCACGGCGCAGATCCATCGTAAAGTCGTAACGGGGCACCGAGTCGTTGAAGTCGACCATGCCGAGGAAATCGAAATCGAGGTTGGGGTCGCGTGCCGTGATACGGCCGTCGAACTCGCGGTTGCGAAGCCGCCCGTCGAGGCGCAGCGAATCGTAGACATAGCCGTTGAAGCCCAGCTGCGTGACGTTGCCCACGACATTGGCGTCGGTGAAACCACGCCCGACGACGCCGTCGACGAAGGCCGTGAGCGTGGCGTTGCCCAGCAGGTCGCGGCGGCCGAGCAGTTCGCCCAGCCTGAGGTTGCGTGCGGCCACGTCGCCCTTGACGCTGCTGCGCCCGCCGCGCAAGGGGCTCAGCTGCAGGTTGCAGTCGATGCCGCCCACGTCGGTCTTGGCACCCACCCGCATGTCGAACGAGGAGAGCAGCCCGCGGAAACGGGCGCTGACGTCGATGTCGCCCGAATTCCCGAGGATCGCGACCAGCTTGTCGGAGAGCGCACGGCCGCCGATGCCGGCCGCCAGGGCGTCGATGGATTCGGCCGTGGAGGTCAGGCGCGGAATCGTCAGGTCGAAATGCGTCGTGCGGATGTCGGGCAGCCCCCTGACCGCGGCATCGGCCGTGAACCACGTTCCCTCACCCACCTGCAGGCTCCTGACCTTGCCCGTGAAATCGGAGACGACGCCCGCGACCTCGATGTCGATATTGCTGAAAACGGTATGCCACCCGCGGAGCCGCGGGGCGAAATAGGCGATGTCGTCCGTGGAGACGGTGCTGTTGCGCAGTCTGCCGTCGAGGCGCACCTCGCCCAGGAAATCCTTGTAGCCGGCCCACGAATCGCCGACGAGCGAAATGTAGGGGATGTCGACGTTCGAACGGGGCGTGACGACAGAGGTATCCTCGAAACCCAGCGCACCGTTGGTCAGGTAGAAACGCCCCGAGAAATGGTCGAGCACGAAGCCGCTGCGCTCACGTGCCGACATGGCCTCGATGGTGGTATAGATCGACTGCCCGTCGATGGTGAAGTCGCTGACGTGCGCCGTGATGCCGTAGAGGTGCATATGGCCGAAGTCGATGCCGAATTCGGGATCGCGCCTCGTGAGCCGCTCCAGACAGAGATCCATGCCTTCGATGGAAGCCTTGCGCAGCGACAGGCGGAAATTTCCCTTCCTGGGCTTGTCGGGGTCGCTGATGCGGTTGACGATTTGCTTGATGTTCATCTCCCCCTCGGGGGTCTCGCGCAGGTAGAGCTTCGCCCCGCTGATCTCGCCGCGGCTGAACACCACTCCGCCGCCGAAAATGCCCAGCCCCGTGATGTAAGCGTCTATCTTGCCGACGTAGAGCAGCGTGTCGCGCTGGTAATCCTCGACGTAGAAGCCCTTGACCTTGACCTTGCTGAAAAGCCCGATGTCCACGCGGTCGATGCTCACGGTGGTCTCGAGCGTCTTAGACACGATGCGCACGGCTTTCTGTACCACGTAATTCTGCACGGCGGGGATATCGAGCAGCAACGAGAGCACCATGGGCAGAATTATCAGCAACAAAACCGCTACCGAGAACACCTTTCCCAATATTTTTATACCTTTGCGCATTGATAGGTCGTTATAACCTGCAAATTTAACTAAAATAGTTAAAAAAAACGAATAACCGGATGGATATTACAATTCTCGGCATCGAATCCTCGTGCGACGATACGTCGGCTGCCGTGATCCGCAACAACCTGCTGCTGTCGAACGTGATCGCCTCCCAGGCCGTGCACATAAAATACGGCGGCGTGATCCCCGAACTGGCTTCGCGGGCACACCAGCAGAACATCATCCCGGTGGTCGACACGGCACTCCGAGAGGCCGGGCTTACCGTCGCGGAGATAGACGCCATCGCCTTCACGCGCGGCCCCGGGCTGCTGGGTTCGCTGCTCGTCGGGGTATCGTTCGCCAAAGGGCTCTCGGTGGCGCACGACATCCCGATGGTCGAGGTCAACCACCTGCAGGGGCATATCCTCTCGCACTTCATCGACCTGCCCGACCGCGAATTGCCCCATCCCGGCTTCCCGTTCCTCTGCCTGCTGGTCAGCGGCGGGCATACGCAGATCGTACGCGTGGATTCGCCGCTCGATATGGAGATCATCGGCACGACGATCGACGACGCCGCAGGCGAAGCGTTCGACAAATGCGCCAAAGTCATGGGCCTGCCCTACCCCGGCGGCCCGGTGATCGACCGTCTGGCAAAGGAGGGCAACCCCAAAGCGTTCCGCCTGGCGCATCCTCATGTCGACGGCTACGACTACTCGTTCTCGGGGCTCAAGACCTCGTTCCTCTATATGCTGCGCGACGCCGTGGCCGACGACCCCGATTTCATCGAGCGCAACAAGGCCGACCTCTGCGCATCGCTCCAGGGCACGATCGTGGAGATACTGCTCGACAAACTGGTGCGGGCGTCGAAGGACACGGGCATACGCGACATCGCCATCGCCGGGGGCGTATCGGCCAACTCGGGACTGCGCAACGGCATCGTCGAGCAGGGCCGCAGGCGCGGCTGGCGCACGTTCCTGCCGGAATTCAAGTTCACGACCGACAACGCCGCAATGATCGCCATGGCAGGCTATTTCCACTACCAGCACGGCGATTTCTCGTCGCTCGACGTTTCGCCCGTGGCACGGCTCGAAGAACTGTAACCCGGCCGGGATGATGAAACGGCTCGCAGCATTCATGCTGCTGCTGGCAGAAATCGGCGGCGCATACGCCGGAAACGGCGATGCGGAGCGGCTCCGCGCATGGCATGCCGGGGAAAAGGTCGCGGAAGAAGCGGTGGCGGAATACGGCATCGACCGCTGCTTCGCCAGTTCGGAGATCGACGACGCGCTCTTCGCGCGTATGTACGGCAAATCCTACAAGGCGGACTGCACCGTCCCCCGCTCGGAGCTCCGCTACCTGCGGGTGCTGCACCGCAACCTCGCAGGCGAAACCCTGCTGGGCGAACTGGTCTGCAACGAAGCGATCTGCGGCGACCTGCTCGATATCTTCCGGGTGCTTTACGACGCCTCCTACCCCATCGAACGCATGGTGCTGATCGACGAATACGACGCGCAGGACGGCCCTTCGATGCGGGCCAACAACTCTTCGGCATTCAACTTCCGGTTCGTCGCAGGAACCGGGGTGCTCTCCAGCCACAGCCGGGGCATGGCCGTCGACATCAACCCGCTCTACAACCCCTATGTCAAAACGAACGGCGGCCGCACGGTCGTCGACCCCGCGGAAGCAGCCCCTTATGCCGACCGGACACGGGATTTCCCTTACAAGATCGCCGAGGACGACCCCTGCTGCCGGGAGTTCCTGCGCCACGGATTCACCTGGGGCGGCCACTGGAAAAGCCTGAAGGACTACCAGCATTTCGAGAAAAGGAGATAGCCAGCCGGAATCCTCCGCATCGCACGGAAAGCCCGTCCACGGTCATTTCGGGGCAGCAACGACTCGCGAGGCGGCAGCGCCTTTCGGGATATGAATAAGGATTCGCGGCTGCCGTTGCGGACTTTTCGACAAATACCATGCGGAATTCCATACCTTTCCCGCCAGCCCCGGCATTTTACCGGCCGCTCCGTCGGGAAAGGCGAGCGCCTGCGACAGTATACCGCCTGACGAAAAAAATCCCAACTACGTAGGCTTCTTCCAAAAAAAATGAAAAAAACAGTGAACTTTTTTGGATTTTCATTTTATCTCCCTATATTTGTCATACAAATAGGATTATTCAGTCTTATTATTAAAAAAACTTATAAACACCCATACCATGATCAAGCTCTCCGGACTCACGCCTGCCGTATTCACACCTTTCGACAAAACCGGCGCAATCAACCTCGCGCAAATCCAACCCTATGCCGACAAACTCGTTACCGATGGTGCCGACGGCGTTTTCGTCTGCGGCTCGACAGGCGAATGCACTTCAATGACCATTGCCGAGCGCAAAAGCGTTCTCGAAGCATGGGTTAACGCCACCTCGGGCAGGATGCGAGTCATTGCGCACGTCGGCGGCACGTGCCAGGCCGATTGCATCGAACTCGCACGCCATGCCGCCGGCCTGGGAGTAGACGCGGTCGGTGCCATTGCTCCGTTCTATTTCAAACCCGCATCGGTCGGGGAACTCGTGGCGTTCTACAAACCGATCGCCGCGGCCATCGCCCCGATCCCGTTCTACTCCTACCACATGCCCTCGGTAACAGGCATAAACCTGCCGATGAAGGAATTTCTCGAAAAAGGCTCGCGCGAAATCCCCAACTTGAACGGTATCAAATTCACCTCTAACAACTTCATGGAGATGCTCGAGTGCATCCGTCTCGAAGACGGGCGTTTCGACATCCTTAACGGTTTCGACGAGATGCTACTCTGCGGCATGGCCGTGGGGGCCCGGGGAGGCGTGGGCAGCACCTATAACTATTCGCTGCCGACCTACCGGAACCTCTACGATGCTTTCCTCGCAGGCGACATCGAACGCGCCCGTAGCTTTCAACAGGAATCGGCGGACATCGTACACATCATCATCCGCCACGGCGGGGGCGTCCGCGGCGGGAAAGCCATTATGAACCACCTGGGAATCGACTGCGGCGACTGCCGGCTGCCCTTCGCGCCCTACACCGAGTCCGAGATGCGCCAGCTAAGCGAAGAACTCGACCGGATCGGCTTTGCAAAATAACAACACCCGCCAACCCAAACCGACCCATGAAAAACCTGACTCTAAACATTTTACTTATATTCTGGGCAGCAGTTTCGACAGCCGGTGTTCCCACCACACAACTGACGGAAACCGATGCCATCCGCTGGAACTCCTCGCTTACCCTGCCGCAAATCGACGGGAAGCCCAACATCGGAATAGCCGGTGTCTTCTCGGGCCGCATCGACGGAAAGCTGCTGATCGCGGGCGGGGCCAATTTTCCCGACCGCACACCCGCTGCGAACGGCGAGAAAAAATACCACCGGGATTTATATATATACGACACTTCCCAAGGCTGGCAAATCATACCTGATGCCCTGCCCGCACCGCGGGCCTACGGTGTTTCGGTCACGCTGCCCGAAGGCGTGCTCTGCATCGGCGGCTGCAACGCCGAGGAATGCACGAACCAGGTATTGCTGCTGACGCTCGACGGTAACCAGCCACGCTTAACGCCCTGGCCTCCGCTGCCGCGCCCCCTGGCCAACGCCGCAGGGGCCCTGGTCGGACATCATATCTACGTAGCCGGTGGAATCGAGCAGGTGAAGGGAGCCGCTGCGACCCGCAATTTCTTCATGCTCGATCTCCAAGACCTCGAACGCGGGTGGCGTGAGATGCCGCCATGGCCCGGGCCGGCCCGGGCATTCGCCGTAGCGGCCCCGCAAAGCGACGGGTTCGACAATTGTTTCTACCTCTTCAGCGGCCGCGATTTTTCAGGCGATACAGCCTGGGACGTCCACCATGACGGCTACTGCTACAATCCGCGGCTCGGTACCTGGATACCACTCGAAGGAGAGTTCCCGGTCATGGCCGGGACAGCGGCGCCATTCGGCACCAACCACATCCTGCTGATCGGCGGCCGCAACGGGAACAATTCCGACGACCAGTTGCTAAGGCTCTACCATACGATCACAGGAACGCTTACAGAGACCCCGGTACCCGAAGGGATCGTCCTTCCGGTCACAACGAATGTCCTCCCCGACAACGACGGGATAATGGTCACAAGCGGTGAAGTACGCCCGGGCGTCCGCACCCCCGTCCTATTGCGGGGAACACTCGAAAGTACCATCCACCGCCTGACGGGGCTCGATATCGGCGTTATCACCCTCTATTTCCTTTCGCTGGCCCTCATCGGCTGGTACTTTTCGAAAAACCAGAAGACTTCCGACGACTATTTCAAGGGAGGGGGACGCATCCCGTGGTTCATCGTCGGACTGAGCATCTTCGGCACGGCGCTGAGCGCCATCACTTTCATGGCCATCCCGGCCAAGGCCTATGCCACGGACTGGAGCTACCTGCTCTTCAACTCGGGCATCGTGCTGGCGGTACCCGTCATCGTGCTGCTGTTTATCCCCTTCTACCGCAGGCTGAATGTCACCACCGCCTATGAATACCTCGAAGCACGGTTCAATCCCCTCGTGCGCGTCCTGTGCAGCATTGCCTTCATCCTCTTCCAGATCGGGCGCATGGGCGTCGTACTGTTACTGCCGTCGATCGCACTCAATGTCGTCACGGGATTCGACATCTTCCTCTGCATAACCTTGATGGGTGTCCTGAGTCTCGCCTACACGCTCATGGGCGGCATCGAGGCCGTAGCATGGACCGAGGCTTTACAGGTCGTCGTGCTTCTGGGCGCAGCCGTCACGGTGCTGGTCATCGTCTGTCTTCAGCTTCCCGAGGATATCGGAACCATCGTCGCATCGGCTTCCGAAGCCGGGAAGTTCGACTTCGGCTCGACGGCCTTCGACCTGCGCCAGCCAACGATGTGGACGGTGCTGATCGCAACCTTCTTTACCAATATCACCATTTACGGAACCGACCAGACCATCGTTCAACGCTACCTGACGACCGCCACCGAGCGCGAAGCGCGCAAAGGCGTCTACGTCAACGCCGCACTGACCATCCCGGCCACCATCCTCTTCTTTCTGGTAGGCACGGCGCTGTGGGCTTTCTACCGCCACTATCCAACGGAGCTGAGCATGGCTGTCCGCGACAGCGATGCCATCCTGCCGTGGTATATCAGCACTCAACTGCCGTCGGGCGTACTGGGATTGATTATCGCCGGCCTTTTCGCCGCTGCCATGTCGACGCTCAGTAGCAGCATGAACTCCGCCGCCACGGCTTTCGTCACGGATATCTACCGCAAACTCCGCCCTGCCACGCACGACGGCCGCGCACTGCTGCGTACGGCACGCCTCTCTACCCTCGTACTTGGGCTCGTCGGCGTAGGCTTCGCATTGATGATGGCCTCGTGGGAGATCAAATCGCTATGGGACGAATTTTCAAAGATCCTCGGCATATTGCTCGGCGGCTTGGGCGGCTTGTTCCTGCTGGGCCTCACGACACGACGCGCCAATACGTTTGGCGCCCTGTGCGGCATCGCAGCCAGCATTGTCGTACAGATACTCGTATCCCGCAGCGGGTATGTCAATTTACTGCTCTATTCCACCACCGGATTCCTTTCGTGCTTCATTGTCGGTTATATCGCAAGTCTTTGCGTGCCCCGCAGCAACCGAGACACCGATTCACTGACCATCTACGGAAAACGAAAAACCCGTGCGTAACCCGATTTCAACAGCTTCTTCACGAACCTGTCATCGTGAGAAAATTCCTACCGGATATATTTGTCTTATAAAACAAATAAATAACAACCAACCCTATATCATGAAATCTAAAATTTCCGCCAAATGAAAAACTCTACAACAAAGAGGCGTTTCGACTCCGGATATGGAGGATGGAGCGTCGCATCGAGATGCCTTCTCTGTCTGGCGTTTCTGCTCGCCGGAACGAGCGTTTGGGCTCAGACTCACCGCCTGACAGGCCGGGTTACGGACGACAAGGATCAGGCCGTCGTCGGAGCCTCGGTCATCGTCAAAGGCACGACCCAGGGTATCACCACGGACTCGGACGGCAACTTCACGCTCGACCTGCCGAACGGCGATGCCACGTTGGTCGTATCGTTCATCGGCTACCGGACGCAGGAGGTTCCCGTCATCCGCTCGCAGAGTCGCGTCAACGTGGAGCTGGCTCCCGAATCAATCGCCGTAGATGAGGTCGTAGTGGTCGGCTACGGCGAGCAGTCTCGGCGGTCGGTAACCTCCTCGATCGCCAAACTCGACGGTGAGGCATTGCAAAACATTCCGATTTCGACCGTCGGCGAAGGCCTGAAAGGCAAGATCGCCGGTCTGAAAGTCACGCAGACCAATTTCTCGCCCGGCGGCGGATTCTCCTACCAGATCCGCGGCGGTTCGTCGATCAACGGCTCGAACTCCCCGCTGGTGCTCGTCGACGGTGTCGAACGCGACTTCTCAGCCATCAACCCCAACGACATCGCCTCGATCGACGTACTGAAAGACGCGGCCTCGTCGGCAATCTACGGCGCGAAGGCCTCGAACGGAATCATCCTCGTAACCACCAAGCGCGGCGGTTATAACAAGGCTCCCCGCATCACATTCGAAGCCAACTGGGCGTGGCAAGACACCGAGACCGAGATCGAATTCCTGAACGCCCGCGAATACATCGAAGTCGTCCGCACGGCGGTCGCCGAATACCTAAGCATCCCCTCGCGCGCATCCGATGCCCTGAGCTACCTGAACGGAGCGCACTCGGCAGGTGTCGGCAACAAACCCAACAGCATCTTTTCGACCCGCTATTACGATCCAGAAACCGATGTGCTGCCCGCCGGGTACAAAACCATGCCCGATCCGATCAACCCTTCGAAAACGATCATGTACCGGGATACCGACTGGCAAGACCTGCTCTATAACGGCGCATGGTGGCAGAACTATTACCTAGGAATCGACGGCGGCGGCGAACGGGTGCGCTACTCGGCCAGCCTGGGATATACCGACGACGAAGGCGTGGCCCTCTCGACGGGTTACGACCGTGTAAACTTCAAGAGCAACCTCGACGCCAAGATCACCAAGCGGCTGACGGCCAGCTTCGGCGTGGATTTCGCCCGCACCAACACCGAGGCCTATGCCAACCAGCGCAACACCATATCCCGCGCCCTGGCCAACCCGCCGACGATGAACGCCTACTACGAGGATGGATCGCCGGTCGAGGGTTACAACTCCTCGTCGCAAACCCCGCTCTTCTACAACAAGTATTACGACAGGAGCAACCAAAAAAACTACCTGTCGCTCATCGGAGGCCTGAAATGGGAAATCATCGACGGCCTGACGGCCAACGTGCAGGGGTCGTTCTTCCGCACCGACTCGAAAACCAAGCAGTTCATCAAAGCCAATGTCTTCGACGCCACGCGGAAATCGTCGTGGAGTCAGACCATGACCGAACGGCAGAAACTCGAGGCTTACGTCTCTTACAAAAAAACGTTCGCCGAGGATCACAATTTCTCGATCATGGGTGGTTATTCCTACCAGAAACGCGATTACGAAACGGTCAAGATGGCCGGTTCGGGCGGCACTTCGGACAAAGTCACCACCATCAACGGCTCCTCGGTCTTCGAACCCGACGATATCTCCTCGTCGGAGCAGGCCGAATGCCAGATCGGTTTCTTCGGACGCCTCAACTACGACTACAAAGGCAAATACCTCCTGACGGCCACCTTCCGTGAGGACGGCTCGTCGAAATTCGCCAAGGACGACCGCTGGGGCTTCTTCCCGGGCATTTCGGGCGGCTGGGTGCTGACCGAAGAGCCCTGGCTCAACGACATCCGCCATCTGAATTTCCTCAAGCTGCGCGCCAGCTACGGCTCCACCGGAAACAACGCCTCGGTGGGTATCTACGACGCCTACGGTTCCTATGGCGCCAGCTATATGTATAACGGGAACTCGGGCATCAAGCCCTCGGAGATGCCCAACGAGAAACTGCAGTGGGAAACATCGAACCAGCTCGACATAGGTATCGAAGCCGGCCTGTTCAAGAACCGCATCTACGTGAGCGCCGATTTCTTCGACAAACGCACGCGCAACCTGCTTTACGAACAGAATCTGCCCAACACAACAGGCTTCTCGAAGTTCTGGACCAACCTCGGGAAAGTCCGCTTCTGGGGCTACGAATTGGAACTGACCACCCGCAACATCGTGAAAAAGAATTTCAGCTGGGAGTCGAAGCTCGTACTGAGCTACCAGCAGAACAAAGTACTCAAACTGCCCGACAACGGGATCGCCAAAAACCGCACGGGCGGCATCGCCCTGGGCGACGGCACTTTCTTCGGCGGCATCGCCGAAGGCGAGCCCCTCAACCGTTTCTACGGCTATGTGGCCACGGGTATCATCGAGACCGAAGAGCAGGCTGCCAATGCCAACTACGATGCCCTGTCGCGTCTGCCCCAGAAAGGCGCCAAACGCGTCGGAGACTATGAATGGGCAGACCGGAACGGCGACGGACAGATCACTACGGCCGACCAGTTCTGCCTGGGCGTCACCGTCCCGCCTTTCACCGGAGGCTTGCAGAACTCATTCCGGCTCAAAAACTGGACCCTGTCGCTCTATCTGGACTGGGCCACGGGACACTCGATCTTCGACGAATCCTATTCGCGCTATTTCTACGGCACCTTCACCAACAACTACGCGTTGGCCAAGGATGTGCTGAAAGCGTGGAAAAAGCCCGGCGACAAAACCAAATACGCCAAGTTCTACGCCAACGACTCGAACTGGGGCAACGACAACTACAATCGCCGCGCCACCAATACGTTCACGTACAAGGGCGACTACCTCTGCCTGCGCGAGATTACGCTTCAATACTCGCTGCCGTCGAAGCTCTTTACGAAGGTAGGCCTGAAAGGGGTGACGCTGACCGTATCGGGCAACAACCTCTATTATTTCACCGAAGTCAAGGGTATTTCGCCCGAGGCGGGATCGTCGACCACCTATGACGGCGACGTATTCTACAACTATCCCCCGATCCGGCGCTTCTCGTTCGGCGTACGTCTGATCTTTTAATTAACTTATTGTAAGAACCGTCATGAAAAACAGACTCATAAAACTCGTGCTGCTCGTAGCGGCCTCAGCGGGTTCCGCTTCGTGCCTGGGCGACATGGACATCATCCAGAAAAGCAAAATCACGACTTCTAACATGTGGATCGACGAAGGCGATGCCAAGGGCGCCCTCTACGGCATGTACCATCAGTTCCGCGCAACGTTCCAGACAGCCATGATCTACTGGGGCGATTACCGTGCAGGAACCTTCACCAACGGAGCCGGCGGCTCGGGGTCGGCGGACAAGATGTTCAACAACGCACTCGACAGCAGCGAAACCAAAGGCACCAACTGGGGTTCGAGCTACACGACCATCAACAATGCCAACCTCATCCTGCGCCATGTGCCGGAAATCCCGTTCTCGGACGAAAACCTGAAGAACCTCATTCTGGCCAATGCCCATTTCGTGCGCGCCTACACCTATTACAACATCGCCCGCGTATGGGGCGACGCACCGCTGCTCCTGGAGGGTTTCGAGTCGAGCGACAGCGATCTGCAGCCTGCGCGCAGCAACGCGGCACTGATCTACGGGCAGGTAGCCCGCGACATCGAGGATGCGCTCCGCCTGATGCCGGCATCGGCTGCCGACTGTACCATCGCCACGCGCAGTGCCGTCCAAATGCTCAAAGCCGACTACAACCTCTGGCTCTATCAGACCCGCGAAGGCGGCGACGAGGCCCTCACGGCCGCCGACGAAGCCCTCACCGAGGTGTTCAAGGATTCGCGGCTCGATTTGGTCGGCTCCTATGCCGACATCTTCGACATCACGAAAAAGAACAATGCAGAAATTATCCTCACGCTCCACTTCGGACAGGGAGAGTACGAAGGCGGCTACGCCAGCACCTATCTCATTCCGCAAACCCGTTTCCATTCGGCCAGCGAACATATCGAAACGCATGTCAAGCTGATGACCTCCGACGACCAGCGCTTCATTTTCTCGCCGAGCCTCGTTGAACTTCTCTACAAGGACGAACGCGACACCCGCACTCCGGTCAGTTACGGAGACTGGACCGACGAAGAGGAAGGTTACCGCTATACATGGGTCAACAAGTTCGCCGGCAAATGGGCCGACAACAAGCGCTACTTCATCTCCGACTTGCCGCTCTACCGCTACGCCGAAGCATTGCTCTTCAAGGCGGAGATAGAGAACGAACGGGGCAACACCCCGGCGGCGCTCACGTACCTCAACCGTGTCGCCAAGAGGGCTTATGGGATCGACAATTATTACGCCTCCTCGGATTACCACAGTTTCAAGGAGTCGCTGATGACCGAATACCTGAAGGAATTTGCCGGCGAAGGCAAGAGCTGGTGGAACTACATCCGCCTGGGCTATGCCTTTACGAAGATCGAATCGCTCCGCGGCCGCCAGAACGAGACCAACATCCTGCTGTGGCCCATCACTACTGCCTGCATGAACGAAAACCCGAATATCCGTCAAACGGTAGGTTACAACTAAAAAACACGCTACGATGAAAACCAAAATACTGAAACTTCTGCTTCCCGTGCTGGCGATGGCGGCCGCCGCATGCGGCGACTCCTTCGAGTTCGGCTCGCCGACCCACGATCTCGATGAAGGGATCGACCTTACAGCCGGGACGACACAGGTACTGTGGAAAAACAAGGGGGCCGTCTATCCCACCAAACGCATACACAACTTCCGCATCCCGGGACTGGTGCGTACCCCGCACAAACTGATCGCCTTCTGCGAGGCGCGCGAAGAGACCGGCTCCACAAACAAAGACGGAGGCGACATCGACCTGGTCTACCGGGTTTCGACCGACGACGGACAGACTTGGGGCCCCTCGCAGGTTCTGTTCGACGACGAGGACAACACCTGCGGAAATGCCTGTGCGGTCTATACCGAAAGCGGGCGTCTGGTGATACTCTGCTGCTGGCAGCGCACCGGAACTACCGAAGCTAAATTCAAAAGCAACTATTTCTCATTCGAAGAGTCACAAAGATACGCTTGTCATGTGGTCTGCTTTTATTCCGACGACGAAGGCGAAACCTGGGCGGGCCCGTTCAAGTGGTTCACCGAAAACCGCAATTCGGATCCCGGCCGCTACCTGTGGACAAGTTTCTTTAAAACAGGCCCCGGACACGCCATTCAGCTGAAGACCGGCCAGCACAAAGGACGCATTCTCGTCGGCTGCGACCATAAGTACCAGATTTTCGACGGAGTGGCCGTGAATGCCAATTCGGAGGATGAGAATTATTATGGTTCGCACGTCGCCTACTCCGACGACAACGGCGAGACCTGGCACATGCTCGAACTCAACGAAGAACTGCATTACGGCAACGAATGCGTGCCGGTCGAGTTGTCCGACGGCCGTATCTATCTCGACATGCGCGGCACGGGAGCTTATAAGAACCAGCGGGGCTGGAGCGTCAGCGGGGACGGCGGCATCACCTGGAGCAGATACGCCTCCAATCCGCTGCGTACGGATCCGGGCTGCCAGGGCTCGATCGTAAACTACAATACCAGCGGAGTACCCTCGTCCGTCATCTTGGCCAGCAGCAACAACAGCACGGCTCGTGAGCATCTCTCGATCCGCGCCAGCCTGGACGACTGCGCCACATGGAAAACGGATGTTTACCAGATCACCGACGGCAAATCCGGTTATTCGGATATGGTCGTATTCGACGACGGCAGCGTCGGCGTACTCTATGAAAACGGGACATCGGTCTACCGCGAACAGATCTCGTTCCGCAAGATCCCTGCCGCTACGATTGCAAAATATATCAACGAATAAACCCTCCGAGTCATGAAAAAACGAACCATAAGCTTCCTTTGCGGGCTCCTCGTCGCAGCATGCTCACCCGAACTGTACGACGAGAACAGCGTGTTGGAAAACAACCGGCAACAGGCCGAAATGAGCGTCGAGGTGCAGGTCAGCGGTACGATGGTCTCAACCCGCACGGTCGCCTCGGACGACGAAAGGGCCGTCACGAGCTACGACATCTATATTTTCGACGTTACGGCCAATGCCCTGCAATACTACAAGCAGGGAATCGTCCCCATGGAACCCGAAAAAATCGCCGGGACACACAACTACCGCATCGGCAACGAGCAGATCGTACTTCCGACCTCCGGACAGAAGCATGTCTTCGTGCTGGGCAATGCCGGCAGCAGCGTCACGCTTCCGCCACTCGTCACGCTCGACGAAGCGACCGAAAGTACTCCGGCCACGGCGCTCGACGACTTCCGCAACGGTGTCGTCGTGACCCCCCAGGGTGCCAAGACCCCGGCAGCCCCCTTCGTCATGGCCGGCACGACCTTCATCGCCAGCGCCGGCAATGCCCATGTGCCGGTATGCCTGGCCCGTACCGTCACCAAGATATCGCTTCGCAACATGCACCCCGGGCAGATCGTCCTCTCGGATGTCTCCGTCTCGGGAGCCTCGGCGAGCGTCTATCCTTTTGTCAAGACCATTTCGGTCGACCTGCCGACCGTCGACTATCCCGCAGCAGCCGACCTCATCCCCGGCGAGGAGGCCGGAGCTTTCTACCTGCTGCCGGCAACAGCCAACCAAACGGCCGTCACGGTGAAAGGCACCCTCTCGGGAACCGATTTTACATGCAAAACCACGCTTGCCAGCACCCTTTACGCCGACTACGACTACAAACTGACGCTCCGTAACCGGGACGGGGAGGTGACGGCCGTGCTGTCGCCCGATTTCAGCGGTGCGGCCGAAGTGGATGCCATCCAGATCACGGGCGAATGGCTTTCGGACAAGAATACCGTGACGCTGCCCTTTACGCCCGAGCCGAACTACGGGTTCACGATAGGCTACATTCTCAACGTCGACGGCTCGGCCGAGGTCGAAAAAGGATCGGAGGATTGGTACGACGCCGTCATCGTCAAGGAGGGGACAATCCGTATCCGCACGCTCAAAGAGAATCTCGGAGAAGACCGGACAGCCTCTTTCGCCGTCAATGCCGGGGGTGCTACCTGCAACGTCAAGGTCATCCAGCAGGGTCTCGCAGGCGTCAAGACGATCAAATTCGGCAACCTGGAGTGGATGGATCGTTCGATCGGCGCCACGCTCAGGGCCTCGCAGGCCTTTGCCAACGACGTACGCAGCTTCGGGTACCTCTACCAGTGGGGCCGCACGGTACCGTTCCCCGCAACAGGCGACGTAGAGACCGTATCGGAGCAGATGACCCCCTCGGAGGCTCTTGCCAGCCCGGCATTCATCGCCTATACGGGCGAAACGCAGGATTGGAACTCGCAGGGCGTCGAAGGCTCCTTCGACCAATATTGGGAATCCGTCACGAAGAATCCCTGCCCTGAGGGCTGGCGACTGCCGACCTATGAAGAGATGGCCGACGTCATGCTCTATCGCAACAACGCCCTGGTTTTCGCAAACGGCCAGCAAAAAGCAGCCGAAGTGCTTCCGAACGGAGTGACGCATTCCTATGTAGGTTTCGGATCGGGAGCCATCGCCACAGATACGGAAACCATGTTCCACTCCGGCATCAAACACAAGGGTACGGCCGACGCCTGGTATGTCCGCTACCTGTGGATCAACAAAGGCGGTACGCAAACCACAACGCCGCCCTCCTACTCCAAGACCCATGAGAAGGACACGCAGAACCACATGACCGGCGGCGAGAACATCCTGCGCATCGACCGGCTCAAAGCCGACGCTTCGGCCGACTTCCCCAAAGCAGCAGATGCCCGGAATTTCTGGCCAGAGCATGAAACCGACCCGGCAGTAGAGACGCTGGTCTTCCCCTGCGGCGGACGCCGCGACGCTACCGGCACCGTCGTGGAGTCGAACAACGCCGCGTTCTACTGGTCGCGCTCGATGTTCACGGGCGGGGACAACCAATATTCGAAGACGGCCACGACCTATGCTTCGGGACTGCTCTATTTCCGTCCGGCAGGTCGTTACATGTTCCTGTATGCCCCGGCTATCGGTACGGCCCAAGTCCATGCCGACACCGAAGATCTCGGCTATCGTAACCAGGCTATGCAGATCCGTTGCGTGAAAGACAAATAAAACGACCCGGATCAGTCGGGGGAGGGTGCCCCAGGTACCTTTCCCCGGCTCTTTCCGTTCACAGAAAATAAAAATGAAAAAACTGCTCTTATTCACCGCACTCTGCGCCGCTTGGTGTGCGCAGGCGCAGAAGCCCAACATCGTGGGCCGGGTTACCTGTAAAGGGAAACCCGTCGCCGGGGTCGTTGTTTCAGACGGCGAACAGGTCGTACGGACAAACTCCGACGGACATTACGAAATGCACTCCTCGAAACCCTGCGGATATGTATTCATGTCCATCCCCGGGGGTTACGAAACAGCCACCGACGGTCTGATTCCGCGTTTTTTCGGTTACACGACCCACTGCGACCTCGATGTGGTCGATTTCCAACTCGAAAAACGCCCTAACGACAACTTCACGCTCTTCATTTCGACGGACACACACCTCCGGGGCGACCCCGAGGAGCTCGACCTGCCGCAGTTCCGCAAATGGTACCTGCCCGACATCTCACGAGAGATCGAGCATACCAAAGGCCCGGTCTACTCGCTCCACCTGGGTGACATGACCACCGACATCATGTGGCACAAAAACGACTTCGCGCTGCGTAAATACCTCGATGTGATGAAAACCTACCCCTCGCCGATCTTCCACATCCCGGGCAACCATGACAACGAGCGGTTCGTCGACCCGGCAGTCCCCGATGCGCAATGGGACAGCATCGCACAGCGCCCTTACCGGCAGATCATCGGCCCGAACTACTACTCGTTCAACCTCGGGAAGGTGCATTTCGTCATGCTCGACAATATCATCGTGCGCAAAGGGGCGCTCAAAAACGGCAGGCGCCCGTCCCGCAACGACTACCAACTCGACGAGCGCCAGCTCCGCTGGCTGGGCCGCGACCTGGAAACCGTCGACAGCAGCACTCCGCTCGTCGTCTGCATGCACGTACCTGTCGCCGACTGGACAGGCATGGGTAGTGACGGCACCCCTGAATTCGCGGCCAAAGAGGGCCAACGGGTCATGTACGACCAGATCATGCCGCTACTGGCACGGTTCGACGACGTGCGCTTCCTGACAGGCCACAACCACCGGTTCATCAACATCCCGCTGACCGACCGCATTTTCCAGCACACGCTCGTTTCGGCATCGGCCGTGTCGTGGAAGATCAACGGCCCCGAAAGCCGGCTGGTGAGCGAAGACGGTTCCCCCGGCGGTTATCTGATCCTGCGTTACCGCGGCAACAGGGCCAGCTGGCAATTCAAGCCCAACGGCTACCGGGCCGACTGCAACCAGTTCCGCGTCTACGACCTGAACCGGGTACCCGAGGAGTTCGGAGGACAGCCGGGCAGCAACCGTTGTCTGATCAACGTCTACAACTGGGACAGCCAATGGACGGTGCAGGTGCGCGAAAAAGGCCGCGACCTGAAAGTCGAGCAGGTTTGGGCAAAAGACCCGCTTTACATCCTGATCCGCCGGGATGCGCTGCCCACACGTCCCACGGCTTTCCGCGCCGTCGCCAATCCGCACATGTTCTCGGTCGAAGCCTCGGCCCCGGACACGCCGCTCGAAGTGGTCATCACGGATCGTTTCGGCCGCAAATACCATCAAACGGTCGAACGCCCAAAAAAATTCGATTGGCAGACGGAATGACACACCTGATTTGTCCGAATAATTTGACATAACAAAAAAATAATTCGTATCTTTACAAAAAATTACCACAGATGGAGGTTCTGAAACTGGACAACCGCAATACCACGCTCGTCGACAGTGTCGAAGAGAGTCTGATCCGCTTCTTCAAGGAGAAGGGCCTGCGCCCCGGCAGCAGCATTCCCAACGAGATAGAACTGGCCGCATCGCTGGGTGTCGGGCGTCCGGTTCTGCGCGAAGCACTGAGCCGTTTCAAGATGACCGGCATGATCGTCTCCCGCACCAAGAAAGGCATGATCCTGGGAGAACCTTCGCTGCTCGGCGGCATGAAGCGCTGCATAAATCCGCTGTTGATGAACGAGGCGACGCTACGCGACATACTCGAATTCCGCATAGCGCTCGAAATCGGTATCAGCAACAACATTTTCAGCAACCTCACCCCGCAGGACATCGAAGAGCTGGAACAGATCGTCGAGATGAGCCAGGTGATCGGCAACAACAAATACGCCCCCATCAGCGAGCACCGCTTCCATACGAAACTCTATGAAATCACGGGCAACCGCATCATCTCAGAATTTCAGGATATCATCTACCCGGTACTGGATTTCGTAAAGGAGAAATACCGCGACTTCTTCGAACCCATCGAGCAGGAACTTATCCAGAACTGCGAGCTGGTCACCCACCGCCATCTGCTGGAATACATCAAACGCGGCGATCTCGAAGGTTACAAACATGCCATCGTCGAGCATTTCAAACTCTACACGATCTACCTCGAACGCCACAAGCAGTAACCCGCCACACATACCAATTACCATGAAACAGACTTTGCGAAGCCTTGCCGGGGGAATTATGCTCCTCGGCATAATGCTGACCGCAGAAGCGGCAGCGGCATCTACCGCCGCAGGCAAGCCCGTCCGTGACTCCGCCGCCCCCGCCGTCGGCGAAGCGGTCACAGTCTATACCGAGGGGGAGGCCGGCTATGCAGGATTCCGCATCCCGGTTATCATCCGCACGGGCGACGGTACATTGATAGCCTTCGCTGAGGCGCGTCGGCACGACAAACGCGACAGCGGCGACATCGACCTGGTGATGCGCCGATCAGAAGATGACGGACACACATGGGGCCCGATCACGACGGTCTGGGATGACGGCAGCAACACCTGCGGCAACCCGGCACCCGCGATCCTCAGCGACGGGCGGATCGTCATGCTCGCAACCTGGAACCGCGGCTGCGACCGCGAACGGCAGATCGAAAACCACACAAGCGTCGATACCCGGCGCGTTTTCGTGCTCCGCTCCGAAGACCACGGACGAACCTGGAGCCATCCCGAAGAGATCACCTCCGAGGTCAAGGCCCCGGAGTGGACATGGTACGCTACCGGCCCGTGCCACGCCATCGTCAAGCGCCGCACACCCCACAAAGGGCGTATCGTCGTGCCGGCCAACCACAAACGGCTGGGAAACGACGGACGGGTCGAATCCTACTCGCAACTGCTCTTCTCTGATGACGAAGGTCTCACATGGCAGTTGGGAGCCGTTTCACAGCGAGGCGGGAACGAAAGCACGGTCGCCGAACTCGCAGACGGCTCGCTGCTGCTGAACATGCGTCACTACGAACGCGGAGACAGCCTTCGGCTTTACGCCGTAAGCCGCGACGGCGGGACGAGTTGGTGCTGCCAGGGAGAGCATCCCGAATTGGTCGAACCGCGATGCCAGGGGAGTTTGCTGAACCTTACACGCGGCGAACGCCCCACCCGACACCTACTCTTCTGCAACCCACACGACCCGCGCCGCCGCCATAACCTCTCGCTGTGCGAGAGCCGCGACAACGGCCGTACATGGATCCATCTGACAACCGTCTGCCCCGGCCCTGCGGCCTATTCCGACCTGGTACGGCTCGACCGCAACCGCATAGGCGTGCTCTATGAAAACGGCGACGAAGACGACCTCTACCGCCGCATCTCATTCACTATCGTCACGCTCCGGCCATGAATCCCCGAATCCTTTTTCTCCCGGTCGTGTTGACCGCTGCCGGCACGGCATCGGCCCGGCACATTCAGACGCCGCCCAACATTGTCGTCATCCTGGCCGATGACCTCGGTTTTTCCGATCCGGGATGCTTCGGGGGCGAGATCGAAACGCCCGTACTGGATCGGCTGGCGGCCGAAGGCCTGCGGCTCACACAACTCTACAATTCGGGTCGCAGTTGCCCCTCGCGAGCCTGCCTTCTGACAGGACTCTATCCCCATCGGGTCGGTATCGGCGAAATGGTGCGCGAACATCGGGAAGCATGGCCCGAAGCTTACCGGGGCTATCGCCAGGACAACAACCTCACCATCGCCGAAGCGCTCCGCGCAGCAGGTTATCATACCGCCATGGCGGGCAAATGGCACATGGGAAAGGCGTATACCCCCGTCGATTGCGGCTTCGACGACTTTTACGGATTCCTCAACGGCGCCATGACCTACTGGAATCCAGAACGTTATGTCCGACTACCCAAAACGGCACCCCAGCGGGATTATGCCCGGGATGAATTTTACGCCACGGATGCCATTACCGACTACGCCATAGATTTCGCGGCACAAGCCCGCGAACGGAACAAACCGCTCTTCCTGCATGTGGCGTACAACGCCCCGCATTTCCCGCTACAAGCTCCCCGCGAACGCATCGATCATTACATGGCGGTCTATCTGAAAGGCTGGGATGCAATCCGAGAAGAACGCGAGGTACGTTTGCGCCAGCTGGGATTGTTGTCCGACGAAGAGCGAGCCGCAGGCCGGGGCGAAGTGCCGGCAAGCCAGTTTATCGACCGCACCCGCCCGATTCCGGCGTGGGACACGCTTTCGGAAGAACAGCAACACGACTTAGCACGCCGTATGGCTATTTATGCAGCCATGGTCGACATCATGGATCGCAATATCGGCCGCCTTATCGAAGCACTGCGCGACAACGGGCAATTGGAAAACACACTTATACTCTTTCTCTCGGACAACGGAGCCTGCGCTGAATGGCATGAGTTCGGATTCGACGGCCGCAGCGGCACGAACTACCACATCCACACCGCCGATGAACTTGCCGGCATGGGACAGCCCGGTACCTATCACCACTACGGCACCGGCTGGGCCAATGTCTGCTGCACCCCGTTTCGCCTCTACAAGCATTTCGCACATGAAGGCGGAATATCATCTCCGAGCATTCTATGGTGGGGCGACCGGGTGAAGCACCCGGGCGGCATCGACCATCAGCCCTGCCATCTCATCGACATCATGGCGACCTGCCTCGATGCCGCAGTAATAGCATATCCCGAGCAGTACGAACAACGCCGGCTGGCACCTACGGAAGGGATCTCGCTCCTGCCCCTTGCTCAGAGGCGGTCGCTTCCCGACCGTCCGATCTTCGCCGAACACGAGGGTAACCGCATGGTACGCCTCGGACGATGGAAACTCGTGGCTTCCTACTACAACGGACAGCAGTGGGAACTCTACGACATCGCGCACGACCGTACCGAACAGCACAACCTATCGGCCCGGCATCCCCGCAGGGTCAATCGGATGGCGCAGCTCTATTTCCGATGGGCCGACGCAAACGGCGTACTACCTTATCCGCAGTTGATGAACGAATACGGCGGACTGGAAATGAAGATTTACAACAAGCGATAAAAAGGTACTACTGCGCAGCCTGCAGCGCAGCGATAAACCTGGGCCACAATACCCACAGGTTCTCGGTCTGCAACCAAAGTTCGCGCGCCTGTGCCTGCACGGAGGGACGTTCGCCCTCGATATCCCGCAGGTAAGCATCGTCGGCAGGGTGCTCGGCGGCCGTAAATTCCCGGAAGAAAGGCGCAAACCGCGTCTTGAAATGCAGCAACTCCCCTTCGGGAAGCGTCCCTTCACGACGGAATGCCGACCAGAGCAGCAATATCCCGCGGCTGGCACATTTGTCCGAAACGTCGTTTATCACTTCGTCGAACAGTTCCTGCTCGTCCATCGCCAGGTAATCGAACGCCAAGAGTTCGCTCCCCTCGAGGTGGTCTTCGGGATCCAGCTCCAGGAGCATCTCCAGCAGCGCCGCAGACATCTCGAAATCGTTGATCAGAAAGTGGTCGATGGCCGAGGCACGGATCAGTTCGAGCGCAGACTGCGAATTGCGGTGGCTCCATTCGAGGTTGATCTCTTCGTCTTCGGGCAGCAACCCCGCAAGTCGCTGGAATGCCTGGTAACGTTCATTGCAGGCATCTTCGACATTCCCCGCGGCCTCCAGCTCACGGGTGTGTGCCAAAACCCTGGTGAAATTATACGGCCCGTCGCCGACGATTTCGAAAGTCTGGTCGGGCGTGGGGTTAAGATATGCTTTTTGCATCGCGGCGCATTTTAAAAATCATGGTTATCAGTATAGCGAGTGTCAGCGCGCCGCCCAGCAGGTAGGCCGCTGCCCGGTCGCGCATGCCGCACATAAGCGGCGATATAAAGACATAGGACATGCAGACATAGGTCATGACCAGCGCCGGCAGGAGCCCCACCCAGCGGTTGCGGCCCCGTTTGTTCAGGTAGGCCGTAATCATCCACAGCGTGACCATCGCCAGTGTCTGGTTCATCCATGCGAAATAGCTCCACATGGCCTCGAACGGCAGGCAGAAAATAATGACCAGCCCCGCACGCGCCAGCCTGCTGACGCCCCACCCGGGTAGGTGTCGGCGAAACGGTACGCCAACGCCGGGAAGCATGGTACGCCTCGGGCGGTGGAAACTCACGGCTTCCTGCCACAACGGACAGCCATGCCCAGGGTACAGCCAACGGGAAAAGGAGAAAACCACGGACGAAGCCCAGCATGCCGGACTTCGGTGCCTTCAGCGACGCCCTTCCCCATCGCGGTACGACCTTTGCAGCACTCTTCCCAAAAAAGAACCGATGAAAAACACCGTCCAACACCATCCGTCCCGCAGACAAGAGGCCGCTCAGGCTGCCGTAAGGCAACCGCAAGGCATGCAGGGAATCCCCGTCACCCAGATCACCCCCGACGACATACTCGCCGAAGGCGGCCCCATCACCCCCGCCACCGAAGACGGGTCGCCCACGCAGCGGCAGATAGAGCAGGACGTGGTGACCGTCAACCCCTCGGCAGACAGCATGGAAAGCCGGGGTTGAATTTCCCGCCGGGGCTTCCCCGGTTGTTTTTACAGGTTTCCGGCGGTGCTTTCCGGACGGGAACCGGATCGAAACATCTATCCCCGAGGCCGAAAAATTTGAGAAAACGGGCGTAATTTTTTATATTTGTGATGACAACCCACGTACCCAACACATTCAGTCGCAAATATACAATATTCAGTCCGCAAGTGCGGCATCGGGAATATGACAATCGAAAAACTGGACGGAACCTCCCCGCGCCTTTACACACTCGTCGCACCTCTGGTCATGCGGCGCAGCGTATTGCGCCAGAACAACAACTATCCGTTCTGGACTTCGCGTTCGCATACGTGGTTCGTCGCCTGGGAAGGTGAAAATGTCTACGGATTCGTGCCGGTGGAGATTACCGACAACGGGATCGCAAGGATCAACAACTACTATGTCTCGGGCGACGACCCGCAGCTGCTCGCGCGGTTCCTGCGGGAGGTCGTCCGGTATTATGGCCGCGACTATACGATACGTTCCGTCACGCTGATCCGCCATGCGGAGATATTCCGCACCGAGGGGTTCGCCGCAATCCGGGAGTGGAAGCAATACGTCGCGATGCAGTACGACAATAAACGTCCGCAGCCATGAACGTCTACGAGCGGACACAGCAACGGCTGAAAACCGTATTCGATCTCTTCGACAACGTCTACGTCTCCTTCTCGGGCGGCAAGGACAGCGGCGTGCTGCTCAACCTGTGCATCGACTACATACGGCGGCACCATCTGAAACGCCGCATCGGGGTATTCCACATGGACTACGAGATACAGTACCGCGACACGGTCGACTATGTCAACCGGACGCTGGCCGCGAACGCCGACATACTCGACGTCTACCGGGTCTGCGTGCCGTTCAAGGTGCTGACCTGCACCTCGATGTTCCAGCAGTACTGGAGGCCGTGGGAAGAGTCCAAGCGGGAACTGTGGGTGCGAGAGATGCCTGCGGACTGCCTCACGCACCGCGACTTCCCGTTCTTCAGGGACGACATGTGGGACTACGAATTCCAGAATTGCTTTGCCGAGTGGCTCCACGCCCGCAACCGGGCGGCACGCACGTGCTGCCTGATCGGCATCCGCACGCAGGAGAGTTTCAACCGCTGGCGCACCATATACAGCGACCGCAACCACCACCGATTTTCGGGCAAGCGGTGGATACGCCAATGGGTCGGCGGCGGAATCTGCAACGCCTACCCGCTCTACGACTGGCTCACGACCGACATCTGGACGGCGAACGGCCGGTTCGGCTGGCCCTACAACCGTATTTACGACCTCTTCTACATGGCCGGCGTACCGCTGGAGAGCCAACGCGTAGCCAGCCCTTTCATCTCGCAGGCGATTTCGAGCCTGCATCTCTACAAGGCCATCGACCCGGACACGTGGGGCCGCATGATCGGCCGGGTCAACGGCGCCAACTTCGCGGCGCTGTACGGCCGGACGGCCGCCGCCGGCTGGCAATCGGTCAAGCTGCCGAAAGGGATGACCTGGGAAGGTTACATGCACTTCCTGCTCTCGACGCTCCCGGAGCGGACACGGAGCAACTACCTCGAAAAGCTCTCCGTAAGCATCCGTTTCTGGCGCGAGAAGGGCGGGTGCCTCCCCGACGAAACCATCGCAAAGCTGCAAAGGGCGGGAATCCGGATTGAAATCGGCGGCAAGAGCGCCTACCGGACGGACAAACGTCCGGTGCGCATGGAATACCTCGACGACATAGACCTGCCCGAATTCAGCCGGCTGCCGACGTTCAAGCGGATCTGCATTTGCATCCTGAAGAACGACCATGCCTGCAAATACATGGGATTCTCGCCGAACAAAAGCGAGACGCAGCGCCGAAATAAAATCATGGAAAAATATGAATCGTTACTGCAACCCTCCGACAAAAGCAACGTACCGGAGCCCTGTCTATGACGTCAGGGCCGTGCCGGTGGAGAAAGTCGTGGCGAACAGCTACAACCCCAACGTCGTAGCCCCGCCCGAAATGAAACTGCTGGAGCTGTCGATCTGGGAGGACGGCTACACGATGCCGTGCGTTTGTTATTACGATGCCGAAAAGGATCTCTACGAACTGGTGGACGGCTACCACCGCTACCTGGTGCTCAAGCGGTCGAAACGCATCTACGAGCGGGAACGGGGCCTGCTGCCCGTGGCGGTGATCGAAAAAGACCTCTCGAACCGCATGGCCTCGACCATCCGCCACAACCGGGCGCGCGGCACACACAACGTAGAACTGATGAGCGAAATCGTCGCCGAGTTGACGCGGGCACAGATGTCCGACCAGTGGATCATGCGCCACATCGGCATGGACCGCGACGAACTGCTGCGCCTGAAACAGATCACGGGGCTCGCTGAGCTCTTCGCAGACAAGGAGTTCAGCCCCGGCGACACCGAGGAAGAGGCTGTGGAGCCCGCAAGAATCATGCGCTGAGCACCGCGTCACGACGTATTCGGGACGGTGGAGGGGAACCGGCACGGGATACGGCACGGAATATCCGCACCAGGGCGTGCGGCGCCGCACGCCCCCGCACACAGCCGGATTCGAAGCCCTGCGAAGGAGCATCGCCGCTCCCCGGGCATGGAGCGAATGCCAGCGGGCAAGGCCGCAGGAAAAGGAGCCCGAAAAAAGTTCCGTAACCGGAGCCGGCGGCCTCACGTCGTCCCGGCGACAGCGACAGGGCGCTGCCGCCGGCAGCAGGGGGAACCGGCAGCAGGGGAAAGGCCGCCCGCGAATTTGCGCCCCGGAACATATTATGCGGACATACCGGAGGTTTGGAATAGTTATTGATGACTTTCGCACCACAATACAAAGTTCCGAACCCCAAGATGTTAAAGGAAGGATTTCTTTTCACGTTCATATCCGCCTTCATGGCGTTGTTTCCGGTGGCGAACCCCGTCGGTGCGGGCTTCCTGGTCAACGGGCTTCTGTCGGGGCTGGACGATGAAGACCGCAAGTCGATCATCCGGAGGATCATCACCGACTATCTGCTCGTCGGGCTGGGCAGCCTGGCCGTCGGGCATTTCGTGCTGACGCTCTTCGGGCTCTCGCTGCCGGTAATCCAGCTGGGCGGCGGGCTGCTGATCTGCCGCACCGCCCTGCAATGGCTCAGCGACTCGGACTCCTCGGTGGGGCACGCGCAGGGCAAGGATGTCAATCCGCTCCACAAAATAGCCCTCGAATCGCAGGTCTTCTACCCGATCACCTTCCCGATCAGCATCGGCCCGGGCAGCGTCTCGGTCATCCTGACGCTGATGGCCTCGGTGAGCATGAAGGACGGCTGGGCCAAAGGGCTGCTCTCCTATGCGATCATCGCGCTGGTAGTCGTACTGATGTGCCTGATCCTCTACCTGTTCCTGTCGCAGGGCGAGCGCATCATACGGAAAATCGGCACCAGCGGCAGCATCGTCATCAACAAGATGGTCGCCTTCTTCACCTTCTGCGTCGGCGTGCAGATCGTCGTGACGGGCATCGCCAAATTATTCCACCTGCACATATAACCGAAAACCGAGCCGGCAATTGACGCGCCCGCACGAAGTTGTCCGGCAGGCAACCCGTAAAAACGATTTATTTTTCTTATTTTGCGGGCCGAAATAAACTATGTAACTATGTCATTCTGGTCTCGACTCTTCGGCCCGGATCACAAGCCCCGGATGGGCGGGTTGGAGATTTTCAAATACATCGGCCCGGGACTGCTCGTCACCGTGGGGTTCATCGACCCCGGCAACTGGGCTTCAAACCTGGCCGCAGGCGCACAATACGGATACACGCTGCTATGGATGGTGACGCTCTCGACCGTGATGCTGATCGTATTGCAGCACAACGTCGCACACCTGGGCATCGCCACGGGCCTCTGCCTGTCGGAAGCGGCATCTGCATACCTCAAACCTGCATGGTCGCGCCCGTTGCTGGGTTCGGCCGTGCTGGCGTCGATCTCCACCTCGCTGGCCGAAATCCTGGGCGGGGCGATCGCATTGCAGATGCTATTCGGCGTACCGGTGCGCATCGGCGCGCTGCTGGTGCTCGTGTTCGTGGTCGTCATGCTCTTCACCAACAGCTACCGGCTGATCGAAAAATGGATCATTGCCTTCGTCTCGATCATCGGGCTGTCGTTCATCTACGAACTGTCGCTGGTAACGATCGACTGGCCGCAAGCCGCCCGGGCATGGGTGACGCCCTCGTTCCCCGAAGGTTCGATGGTCATCATCATGAGCGTATTGGGCGCAGTGGTAATGCCCCACAACCTGTTCCTACATTCGGAGGTGATCCAGAGCCGCCAGTGGAACCTGAGCGACGACGCGGTCATCCGCAGGCAACTGCGCTACGAGTACGCAGACACGATCTTCTCGATGCTGGTGGGCTGGGCGATCAACAGCGCGATGATCCTGCTGGCCGCAGCGACCTTCTTCGTGACAAAAACACCCGTGGAGGAGTTGCAGCAGGCCGATTCGCTCCTGCAACCGCTCCTGGGGCGAAGCGCGACGCATATCTTTGCCGTCGCCCTGCTCTTCGCGGGGATCTCCTCGACGATCACCTCGGGAATGGCCGCGGGCTCGATCTTCGCCGGGATATTCAAAGAGCCCTACGACATCAGGGACAACCACTCCCGGACGGGCGTGATGGTTTCGCTGGTCGCCGCATTCCTGATCATCCTGCTGATCGGCGACCCGTTCAAAGGGCTTATCTACTCCCAGATGATACTCAGCATCCAGCTGCCCTTCACGGTCTTCCTGCAGGTACACCTGACCTCTTCGGAGCGTGTGATGGGCAAATACCGGAACTCGCGGTTCACCAAATACCTGCTCTACGGGATCGGGGCCGTAGTGACCGTCCTGAATGTGATGCTGCTCGTCAGCTTCTTCCGGTAGGCGCGGCACGGCGTCCGGCGAGGATATGCGATATATGCCCTCCGGCAACGGCTGTGGCAGCCGCGAAGGTGCCGCCCGGGCAGCAGGGTGAAATCAAAAAAGACGATTGAGACCTCGAATAAGCCCGTTTATCGGGGGAATTGCCGTTGTGCAATCATCGGATTTTTAGTAACTTGCCCCGATTTTACGGGCTGCCCGTAAAACCAAGGATGCCATCATATGCCAACGTCTTGCATTACAAGATATTACGACATACGACACTATTTTAATGCTGAAAAAGATCATCAAATATACGCTCCGTGCGCTGCTCGTTGTCCTCGTCGTCCTGATACTGGTTCCCGCCCTGCTCTACATACCGGCCGTACAGGATTTCGTTCGGAAGCGCGCGGTCGGCTATGCCTCGCGGGCGCTCGGGATGGATTTGTCCGTCGAACGTCTCCGGCTCTCCTTTCCGCTCCGGTTATCGGTGGACAACACGCTGCTGGTCGACAAGGCCGATACGCTCCTCAGCTGCGGCAGGCTCTCGCTGGATGTCGCCCTGTGGCCCCTGGTTCGGAAAGAGGTCGTCATCCGGAGCTTCGGGCTGGAGCGGGTCGCCGCCCGCTACAAGGATTCGCTGGCGGGCATGGACATGCGCCTTTCGGCGGGCCTGTTGTCCCTGGATGCGGCCAAGGCCGACCTCTCGGCAAATACGGCAGGCATCGCCAGCCTCGTCCTGTCGGATGCCGATGTCCGGCTGGACATAACGCAAGCGGCTCCGAAAGAGGAAGCGGACAGCACGGCCGCACTGCCGTGGACGATCGGCATCGGGAAACTCTCGGTGGACAACCTGGCTTTCGGGATGCGGACGGCACCTGCCGTATCGGAACTCTCCGTCCGCCTGGCCGAAGGCACGGTGGATGAATGCCGGGTGCGGCTCGACAGCCAGCAGGTATCCGTGAAAAGCGTACTGCTGAACCGGGGCGGCTACTCCTACCTGACAGGGCCGGCAGTGCCCGGAAAAGAGAAACAGGAGGCAGCTCCCGCCCCCGGCGGCAGCACGCCGTCGCTCCCCTGGACGGTTCGGGTCGGCAGCGTCGTGCTGACCGGCAACCGGGCGGAATACGGGCTGCTGAACCATCGTCCCGCAGCGGGATTCGACCCGTCGTTCATCGTCCTCTCGACGCTCGACCTGGCGGTCGATTCGATCTACAACCGGGGTGCGGACATAGCCCTGCAAATCCGCCGCATGGCGTTCACCGAGCGCAGCGGGCTCACGGTGAGCGACATGACCGGGGACATCGGCATGGACGCCTCGGGCATATCCCTTGCCGGCGTCACCCTGAAAACGCCCTTTTCCCGGATCGAGGCCAACATCTCCGCCGGGGAGGGGATTCTGGCACTGGCTCCGGATTCGCCACTCAAGGCAGCGCTCACGGCCGACGTGAACACCAAAGACCTAAAATACCTCTATCCGGCGCTGATACCGCCCGTGCTCGACGGACGTATCGTCAGCCTGGCGCTCACCGCAGCGGGGACGCTGGGCGACATCGGAAAAGCCGGGCTGGACATCTCCTCGCCCGGACACGTCGCATTCACGGCGGACGGGGCGGCGAGAAATGTGCTCGATCCCGGCCGCATGGAGGCTTCCGCACGGTTCGAAGGCGATTTCAGGGATATGGCGTTCCTCGAAGCGCTGTTGCCCGACTCCGCCCTGCGGCGGCGCATAGCGATTCCCGACCGCATCCGGCTCCACGGAACGGCCGGCGCAGACAAAGGGGCGTTCTCGGCCGCTTCGACGCTCTCGGCCGACGGCGGGGAGATAGCCCTGCAAGGCCGGCTGGATACCCGCAGCGAGGCCTATGGCATCGAATTACGGTGCGACAGCTTCCCGTTGAACAGGTTTTTGCCGGCCGATTCGCTGGGCCTTTTAGACCTGGCGTTGCAGGCCGGGGGCAGCGGATTCGATCCGCTCCGGGCGCAGACCCGGGGGAACATCCGCCTGCAGGTTGACCGGGCGGAGTTCCGCGGCAGGGATTTCGGAGGCGTGGAGCTGAACGCAAACCTCGAAGGAGGACAACTTTCCGGCCGCCTGTCCGACCGTGACGAGGCGCTGCGGCTGTTGCTGCTGGTCTCGGGCACGCTGACCGAACGGAAACAGGAAGTCAGGCTCACGGGCAACGTCTTCGATTTCGACCTGGCAGAGCTGGGAATCTCCCCGCAGAAAATCGGCGGGTCGTTCGCGCTGGAGGCCGGGGCGTCCGCCTCGGACGCCGGCAGCTACACGGCCCGGATATCCCTGGACAGCATCGAGGTCAGAACCCGGCACCGCACAGACCGCATCCGTCCGACGAGCCTGTCATTGAGCTCCGACACGACGGCGACGCGGGCCAAACTGGCATCCGGCGACCTGTCGCTGGCATTCGTCTCCCCCGGGCCCGTGGACTCGCTGGTTCCGGCCCTGACGCGGAGCGCCGACATACTCGCACGGCAGATACGGGCACAAAGCGTCGACATGGAGGCCCTGAAACCCGCATTGCCCGATTTCAGCCTGAGTGTCACGGCCGGACGCGAAAATATCCTGAATAATTTTCTGAAAACAAAAAAGGTGTCGTTCGGCGCGCTGGACATCGAAGGCGTGAATTGCGACTCCCTGCCGGTATCCCTCCGGATAAAGGCGGAGAGGCTGGCCTGGGGAGGCGTCGTCCTCGACACGCTGACGGCAGGCATCGCGCAGGACGGCCGCCGGCTGGATTATTTCCTCCGCACGGCGAACGTCCCGGGGAACCTGAACAACATAGCCCTCGCAGGGCTGTACGGCCATGTGGCCGGAAATAGGGGCCAGGTAAACCTCTGCCAGAAAAACCGGGCGGGACGCGAGGGGTTCCGCTTCGGGCTGGATGTCGAATGGAACGACAGTCTGGTCAGGGCGGGCGTAACGCCGCCCGACCCGGTATTCGGGTACGAACCCTGGACGGTAAACCCCGGCAATTACCTCGTTTACAGGTATGGCAAAAGCATCGACGCCGACCTCGACATGAGGCACGGCGACCAGCGGTTCGCAATCCGGACGGTTCCCGGAGAGGGGGCGTCCGACGACATCCGGCTGGATATCGCCGGCCTGAACATCGGTTCCGCACTGGGGCTGCTGCCCTCCGCCCCGCCCGTCGACGGGATATTGGGTACGGACATGACGCTGGGCATGACGCCCGACAGCCTGACCCTGCGCGGCGACCTGTCCATCGCGGAGCTGTCGTACGACAAACGGCGGTTCGGCAACGTCGACTTCGGACTCTATTACAAGCAGGATCAGGGACATATGGCCGATGCGCGGCTGACGCTCGACGGCGCCGAGGTACTGACCGTCCGGGGAGATTACCGCGCAGAGCGCGAAAGCCCGCTCGACCTCACGGCGACGATCCCCGGATTCCCGTTGCAGCAGGCCAACGTATTCCTGCCCGACGACCTGATCCGCCTCCGGGGCCGGTTGCAGGCGAAAATCCACGCAGGAGGCGCCGCTGACCGGCCGAGGCTGGACGGGGGCGTACACTTCGCACAGACCGAAATCTGCGTGCCGATGATCGGCACGTCGTTCCGGTTGTCGTCCGACACGATCCGCATTGACGACAGCCGCGTCATATTCGACGATTACACGCTCCTCGCCCCGAACAGCAAGCCGCTGACGATCGGCGGCGAGGTCGACCTGGCCGATTTCAGCCGCATGACGGCCGATCTCGCGCTCCGGGCGTCGGATTTCCAGGCGGTCGACGTAGCCCGGAAAGAGGGGACGTCGGTCTACGGAAAGGCCTACCTCGACCTGGACGCGACGGCCAAAGGCCCCCTGGACGAACTCGTCGTCCGCGGGAACGTAGCCCTGCTGGGCGGCACGGACATCAATTACGTCATGCAGGACTCCCCGATGGACGTGAAGGAGCGTCCGCAAAACATCGTGACGTTCGTCTCGTTCCGGGAACTGGACTCCCAGGGACAGGAAGAGACATCGCAGGCAATACGCATCGGAGGTATGGACGTACTGGTGAATGTCAACATCAACAACGACGTACAGGCGGCCGTAGACCTTTCGGCGGACGGCAACAACCGGATCGACCTGAAGGGAGGCGGCAACCTGACCTATACCATGAATCCGCTGGGCGACGTCCGCCTGTCAGGAAAATATGTGCTTTCGGGCGGAAGCGTACGCTACAATCCGCCCATCATCTCCCAAAAAATCTTCAAGATCACGCCGGACAGCTATGTCGAATGGATAGGGAACATCGCCGACCCGGCTTTCAACATCACGGCCGTGGAGACCGTACGTGCCAATGTCTCCTCGGACGGGCAGGACAACCGTGCGGTGAATTTCGATATCTCCATCAACATCCGCAATTCGCTCGACGACCTGGAGGTCAGCTTCGGGCTTTCGGCCCCCGAAGACCTCACCATGCAGAACCAGTTGAATTCGCTCACGGCCGAGCAACGGGCCAACCAGGCTATGAACCTGCTGATATACAACACCTACACGGGCCCCGGAACCACGGCGAAGGTCAGCTCCGAGAACCCGCTCAACTCGTTTATCCAGAAGGAGCTGAACCAGTGGGCGCAGAACAACCTGAAGGGCGTAGACCTGAGCTTCGGCATCAACTCCTACGGCGAGGACGACCCCAACGGCCAGCGCACCGACTACTCCTACCGGTTGTCCAAAAACCTGTTCAGCAACCGCGTGCGCGCCGTCATCGGAGGCAAGTTCAGCACGGATGCCGACCCGTCGCAGAACCTCAAGGAGAACCTGATCGACGACATTTCGCTGGAATACATGCTGACCAAGCGCGACAACATGTATCTGAAAGTATTCCGCCATACCGGGTACGAAAGCATCCTCGAAGGCGAAATCACCGAAACGGGCGTGGGCTTCGTGATCCGGAAAAAACTGCTGAGGCTGGGCGACCTGTTCAAGTCGACGAAACCCAAAGCGAAAAAACAGAAACGAGATGAGGCCGGCACACATTAGAAATACCTGCATCCTGGTTTGCGCCGTGTTGTCGGTAGCGGCCTGCTCCACCACCCGCCGGCTGGGGTCGGACGAGGTGTTGTATACGGGCGTGAAGAAAATCCGGATCGAACCCGACTCGGGCGTCGTGCTCTCCGCCGCAGCCGAATCGGCCGTGAAGGAACCGCTGTCGGTCGCCCCGAACAACCCGCTTTACAGCCCCTATATCCGCACCCCGCTGCCGATCGGGCTGTGGGCCTACAACTATCTCTACACACCCAGGGAAAAGGGATTCAAATACTGGTTATTCAAACGGCTGGCCAAACAGCCCGTGCTGATCTCGAAGGTGCAGCCCCGGCTCCGGACGAAGGTCGCGGAACAGGTGCTCGAAAATTACGGTTATTTCGGCTCGCACGCCGCAGACTCCCTGCTCTACCGCAAACACGGGCGGAAGGCAAAGGTGTACTATACGCTCGGCATAGCGCCGCCCTGGCACTATTCGAAGATCGCCTACCCGGAGGTGGACAGCGGCATGGAACATCTCATGGACAGTCTCCGGGCCACGTCCCTGCTCCGCGTGGGGGCGCAGTACAACATGGACAGCCTCACGCTCGAACGCAAACGGATCTCCCAGCTGCTGCGCAACAGGGGATATTACTATTTCCGTCCCGAATACCTGGAATACCTGGCCGATACGACTTCCGGTCTGCGGCAGGTCGACCTGCGCCTGAACCTCAAGCCCAACCTGCCGGAGGTGGCGCTCAAGCCCTACCGGGTGGGCGGCATCACGGTGCGGCTGACGAACATCAAACCCGGCCCGACGGACACGCTCCGCCTGCGCAATGCGACGGTCATCGCCCAGCGGCCGATGAAAATCCGCCCCAGGATCCTGTCCAGGGCCCTCACGCTCCGAAGCGGGCAGCTCTTCACGGTAGATGCCCAGAACCGCACGCAGACCGACCTCAACAAGCTGGGCATTTTCCGTTCCGTCAACCTGAGCGTCACGCCGCTCGACTCGCTGCGGGGCTCCGACACGCTGGACGTCGCCATCGACGCGCAGTTCGACTATCCGCTGGAAGCCGCCCTGGAAACGGACGTAACCTCGAAGTCGAACAGCTTCATCGGCCCCGGCATCACCTTCAAGGTCAGCAACAACAACCTGTTCCGGGGCGGCGAAGTCCTCGCCCTGAAACTGAACGGCTCGTACGAATGGCAGACGGGCAACAAAAACTCCGGCGGCCGTTCCTCACGGCTCAACTCCTATGAACTGGGACTGAATGCGAACCTCAGCATTCCGCGGCTGTTGCTGCCGTCGTTCATCACGCGCAGGCTGAAATACCCCGGGAGCACGACGTTCCAGCTCGGGGTCGACCTGATGAACCGCCCCAGCTTCTTCCGGCTGATCGCGTTCAGCGGCTCGGCGGGATACAATTTCCAGACCTCGCCTTACAGCCGCCATTCGCTGACCGTATTCAAACTCACCTACAACAAGCTGCTGCACACGACCGAAGCCTTCGACAAGACGATGGACGAGAACCCGGCCATCGCCATGAGTTTCCGCAACCAGTTCGTACCGTCGATCAACTATACCTATACGTTCGACAAGACCTACGGCAGCACCGGCAACCGCCGCTTCTACTGGCAGAACAGCGTCACCTCGGCCGGCAACATCCTCTCGGGCGTGCTGAGCCTGTTCGGCGAAAAACAGCCCCAGCACCTGTTCGGGAACCGCTTTTCGCAGTTCGTCAAGGAGGTGAGCGAAGTGAAGTTCTACCACCGCATCGGGCGCCGGAACAACTGGCTGGCGACGCGGCTGCTCGTCGGCGTGGGATATGCCTACGGGAATTCCGAGGTGATGCCCTACAGCGAGCAGTTCTACATCGGAGGCGCCAACAGCATCCGCGCCTTCACGATCCGGTCGCTCGGGCCGGGCAGCTACCGTCCCCCGGCCAACGACCGCAACGGCTATCTCGACCAGACGGGCGATTTCAAGCTGGAGGCCAACATCGAATACCGCTTCGGCATCATGGGACGCCTGAACGGCGCCGTTTTCCTCGACGCCGGGAATATCTGGCTGCTGAAAAAAGACCCCAAACGCCCCGGTGCGGAACTGAAATGGAAAGGGCTGCTCAATGAAATCGCGCTGGGCACCGGATTCGGGTTGCGTTACGACATCAGCTACCTGGTCATCCGTGCCGACCTCGGAATCGGCATCCACACCCCCTACCCCAATCCCGACAAGACGGGGTATTACAACATCTCCAGCTTCAAGGACGGGCTCGGGTTCCACCTGGCGATCGGCTATCCGTTCTGAGGGGAGGGGATACGGATACGGCGAGGGCGGCTGGGTATTCTCAGCCGCCCTCGCCCACACCAGTCTTCCGTCCTATCGGGAACGGATTTCCCGCCGCATGAATATCGAGTAGGAAACGGCAAAGCAGACGACGGTCGCGGCAATCAGTCCGGTCAACTGCGCCCACACAACCTTGATGCTCTCGCCCAGAGGCAGCGGACTGGGAATAGCCCCGTCCAATTGCTCCATCGTCAGGGGGCCGAGGCTCCGCACCGAAGGCATGAGCAGCGTCGAAGTGGCATCGTTGAACAGTTCGCTCGGCGCCAGCCGCATCAGCCCCAGGATAAACCGCTGGTAGCTGAGCTGGTGGTAGACCGGAGCCATCTCGGAGGGGCTCAGCGCCCGGGCGACCACGCTGACGATCATCGCATAGAACACACTGAAAAAAAGCCACACGGCGATGGATGCCAGCGCAGAGGTAGCCGCCTGGCGGAAACAGAGCGAGAACAGGATCGCCACCGTAAGCCAGAATGCCACGTAGAAGATCCCGGTAATGATGTACAGGATGATCCTCCAGAACTCCCCGGGGGTCGGAGGAATGCCGATGGCAATCAAGCCGCACCCCATCACCAGAAAGCCCAGTGCGAAGAGCAATACCCCGATGACGATCAGCGCAGCCACGAACTTGGCGTTGATGATACAGTCGCGGTGGATGGGCTGCGACAGCATACGGCTGAGCGTCCCTTTGTTCTGCTCTGAATTAACGGCATCGAAGCCCAATGCGATACCGAGCAAAGGCCCCAGGAAATTGATGAAAAATACGAACGAAGGGAGCGTCCCGTCCGACACCGTGAAGAGTTTCAGGAAGAGGAAGGAGCTGTCCGGATCGTCGGGCTTTATCGCGGCCGCGATATTCGTAAGCGCCGTATACAACGACCCCGCGCAGGTGAGCACGATGATGCTCACCAGAATAATGAACCGCAGGCTGCGCACATGGTCGGCGATCTCCTTCCGGACGATCGTCCAGAACGGGGAATGCACTTTCTGGTCAGTCATGCTGCCCACCCCCTTCCGTAAAATAGCGGTTGTAGACATCGGCCAGATCGCGGTTTTCGCGCCGCAGTTCCTCCAGGCCGATCTGTGCCACGAGCCGCCCCCGGTTGAAAAGCCCGACGCGGTCGCAAACCTTCTGCACCTGCTCCAGGTTGTGCGAAGAGAACAACACGGTCAGTTGCCCTTCGCTGCTGAGCTGTTTTATGAGGGCGATGAACTCCTGCACCCCGGCGGGGTCGATCCCCGAGGTAGGTTCGTCCAGGATGACGATCTGCGGTTGCTTGATAAGCACGTCCGCCAGCCCGAGCCGCTGGCGCATGCCCCGGGAATATTTCCCGGCCTTCTTCTCCATCTGTTCGCCCAATCCGACGCGCTCCATCAGCCGCACGGCCCTGCTGTGCGCCTCGTCGCGCGCAATCCCGTTCAGCGCGGCCGTATACATCAGGTTCTCCACACCGGTCATGTCGTCGTAGAAGCCGACATCCTCGGGCAGGTAGCCGATACGCCTCTTCACCTCGATCGGGTTGTGCGTAGCGTCAATCCCGCAGATGCTGACATTGCCCGACGTCGGTTCGGTCAGTCCGAGCATCATGAGGATGGTAGTCGACTTGCCCGCCCCGTTGGGCCCGAGCAAACCGAAGACCTCCCCCTTCGCCACCGACAGGCAAATACGGTCTACTGCCGTGAAAGCACCGTATTTTTTCGTCAGGTCGGTCAATACGATTACCTCTTCAGCCATGGCCTACCTCCTTCCGTATTTGCGGAAAAGACAATAGACCCCTCCCACGGCAGCCAGGATGACAAGCACGCCGACCCATCCCCAGAACAGGGGCGTCTTCACCGAAATCCGGAACTGCGCATCGGCAGTCACCTCGGGGGTCTTGGCATCCATCACGACCACGTAATCGCCCGGGAGGGCTTTCGGCGAAGCCTTGAGCTCGGCCGTGACGTTGGCCGCAGCCCCGGCCTTCAGCGACGCGATCTTCGACGGCTCGAACGAGAGTTCCCACCCGGCGAGTTTGCGCGAGGAGAGCTGAATGTCCTTCAGCTCCGACGATCCGGTATTGACGACCTCCAGGTCGATACGGCGGGTATCGCCCGCCGTGATGTCGGCGCTCAACAACCCCTTGGGTGTAGTCACCTCCATCTGGAACGTCCCCGTGATGGCGACTTCGAGTGTCAGTTCCGCGGAGGTGGAATTGGTGACGGCACGCACGGGGATTTTATAGGTTCCGGCCTCGGCATTGGCCGCGGGCGTAACTTCGACGGAGATATTCTGGCTGGCATTCGCATCGACCTGCGCCGAGGTCGCCTGCTTATAGTTGGGCTTGAACACCACGTTCCAGCCCCGCGGGGCATCGGCCATCAGCGCATAGAGCTGCCGGTCGGCGGTCTGGTTGCGGAGTGTGGTGCTGAAGGTGAAATTCGATTTGGAATTGCCCTGCATGTTGGGCTGATCGGTCGTGAATTCGCTCTGGTAAGTCCCCTGTTTGGAGACCACGATGGTGAGCGGCAACCGGGCTTCGCCCGCCGAGAGATGGAACTTATAGCTTCCCTTGTTGATCTTCAGCGGGACGTTGACGGTAAGGGTGAAATTCTTTTTTTCGTCGGGCAGGACGGCCATCTGCTCGATATTCCAGCCTCCGGACTTGATGTCGTATTTCCAGGAGGAAGGAAGGCCGCCGAGCGCAATGTTCTCGGTTCGGATTTCATGGCCGTTGTTGATCAGGTCGACGCTGTAATTGATGGAAGCTCCCGGCGATACGACGATCTTCGTATAGGGCGAATAAAGCACCACGCCGGTCGAGAGGGAATCGGCTGCGGCATGTGCCCCGGCCGCGGGAAAGGCTCCCAGAAGAACTGCAAAGAACAACAAATAATTAGTTCGCATAGTCATATAAAATTTGGTTAGTATAAAAAAATTAAATATGAGAGTCGAATCTGAGCTGAAAAGCGCGGGTTAATTATTTGTCTTGATGGGGTTAGATGTGTTTTGGTTATCGTTTGGTATCCGGGGATCAGGCTGCGGGACGGCGGTTACGACAGGGTTTCGCCGCAGTCAAAGGCAAAAAAAGCCCCTGTATCGAAACAGAGGCTTTTATGTGTTCCCGTACAAGGCATCAGAAAACGAACTTCTCGAGTTTCATCTCGCTGAGCTGGTGCAGGCGCGGTACGAGGGTCGTGAAATGCGACGCCTGCTCGTGCGCAGCCAGCGCCTTGGCGTCGCTCCACGTCTCGCAGATCATCAGCACGTCATTGCGCGTAGTGCTTTCGAACAGGTCATAGGCAACGCAGCCCTCGTCCTTGAGCGAAGCCGCCACCAGTTCCCTGGCCGTATTTACCACTTCCTCGCGGTTGGAATCCGTCGTACGGATAAAAACATTCAATCGTATCATTTCTTTACTATTTAAGTTTATAAGGCTTTCACGGCCTCGACGGCCGCATCGTAATCGGGTTCCTCGGTAATTTCGGGCACGAGCTGGGTGTAAACCACCTTCCCCGCCTTGTCGATCACCACCACGGCACGGGCGAGCAACCCGGCCAGCGGGCCGTCGGCCATCAGCACGCCATAGGCGCCGGCAAAACCCGCAGCACGGAAATCCGACGCGGGAACGACGTTGGCGATGCCCTCGGTCGTACAGAACCGGGACTGCGCGAAAGGCAGGTCTTTCGACACGGCCACGACGACCGTGTCGGGCAGCGAAGATGCCAGCTTATTGAATTTTCGCACCGAAGTCGCACAGACGCCCGTATCGAGGCTGGGAAATATGTTCAGCACGACGCGCTTGCCTTTCAGGTCGCTGAGTTTCAGCGGGGAGAGGTCGCCCCTTACCAATTCGAAATCGGGAGCCTGGACGCCGGCCCGGATGAATTCGCCGTCGATATGCACGGGCGTGCCCTTGAATTTTGTCGTTGTCATGGTCTTTAATTTTTCTGTCGTTTCATAAAACGTAAAACCGGCAGGTTTATTGTCCGTCCGGCAACATGCCGCCAACGGAAACCGTACCCGGATGCCGCACCACAAATTTAATTCCTTTTCGGGAAGATTCCAACGGCTATTTCATATTCTTTTCAGGTTTACCGCCCAACTTTGCAGCGACTTAACCGGGTAAGAGCATATTTTTTGTATTTTTGCCCGAACCCGGCCGAAACAAAACGAAACAAACAGACAGACAGACAAGACCGACATGAAAAAGACACTCCTTCTGCTCCTGCTAACGTGCAGCTGCGCAATCGCTGCAGCACAGGAACGCTCGCCGCTGAGGCAAACCGAATTCATCTCCGCCGATTCGCTCGAAGACGAACACGAACTGTTGGAGCGCGTACGCAACATGCCCAACCTCGAAGTCGGCAAGGGCATCACGTTCCGCCCCAAAAGCAACTGGTTCTCGCTGACAATGCGCTTCCGGATGCAGAACATGGTGGGACTCTCGTTCGACAAGGATTTCACGCTCACGAAAACCGATGCGCAGGTCAAGCGCCTGCGCCTGCGCTTCGACGGGTACATCTATTCCCCGAAACTGGTCTATTCGGTTCAGCTGGGATTCACCTCCTACGACACGGAACCGCTGCCCAACGGCAATATGAACATCGTCCGCGACGCAATCGTCTACTACGTCCCGAGTCCCAAGTGGAACATCGGGTTCGGGCAGACCAAAATCAAGGCCAACCGGGCGCGCATTAACTCTTCGAGCGCCCTGCAATTCGTCGACCGCAGCATCGTCAACAGCGAGTTCAACCTCGACCGCGATTTCGGGTTCTTCGGCGAATACAACATGCGCGGGGGCGAGGGCTTCAACCTCTCGGCCAAAGGTTCGGTGACGCTGGGCGAAGGCCGCAACTGGGGCAGTTCGTCCAACGGCGGGCTCGCCTACACGGGACGGCTGGAGCTCTACCCGCTGGGGCGGTTCAAGTCGAAAGGCGACGTGATGGAGGGGGATTTCGAAGGCGAGGAGCAGGTCAAGATACTCGTGGCCGGAGCCTACTCCTACAACCACAAGGCATCGCGCCTGAAAGGCCAGCGCGGCGCCATCATGCCGGACGACGCGACCCGCAACATCGGCTCCTATTTCGCGGATTTCATCCTCAAATACCGGGGCTTCGCATTCTATACCGATTTCATGGGACGCAGCTGCGACCGACCGCTGTTCGACCCCCAGAGCAACGCCTTCGTATACAGCGGGCAGGGGCTCAACATACAGACCAGCTACCTGTTCGACAAGAAATGGGAGGTCGCCCTGCGTAATTCGACGCTCTTCCCCGAGCACGAGGTACAACCCTTTGCGGGGTACAAGCGCTGGAACCAGACGACCGTAGGCATCACCCGTTACATCATCGGCCACAGCCTGAAAGTACAGGCCGACATGTCGTACAACCACCGCAGCGAATCGTTCGACCCCGACTACAACCGCTGGGAAATCCGCTTCCAGCTGGAGCTGGGGCTCTGACCCGGCAACAGGAAAATACGAAAACTCCCGGCTGTTGCCGGGAGTTTCTGTTTCGGGACAGGAACCCCGTTACAGGATTTTCAGCGCGATCCGCGCGCACGCCTCGGCATCGGCCAGGGCATGGTGGTGGTTGGCAAGGTCGAAACCGCACGCCGCCGACACGGTATGGAGCTGGTGGTTGGGCAGGCGGCTGCCGAACGTCCTGCGCGAGGCGCGGCACGTACAATAGAACCGGTAGCCGGGGTAAGGCATCCCGTACAACTCGAACACGGCGCGCAGGCACCCCTCGTCGAAGGGCGAGTTGTGCGCCACGAGCGGCAGCCCCTCGATGCGGGGTGCAATCTCGCTCCATACGGCCGCGAAGTCGGGCGCCTGGGCCGTATCCTCGTAGCTGAGGCCGTGGATAGCCGTGGTAAAACGGCTGTAAAAATTAGGACGCGGGCGGATCAGGCTGTAAAGCGTGTCGACCACCTCGCCGCCACGCACCACGACGACGCCCACCGAGCAGACGCTCGTACGCCGGCCGTTGGCCGTCTCGAAATCTATGGCTGCAAAATCTTTCATCGGTCAGGAGTGAATATCCGGGGCAAAGATACGGATTTTAACGCTTCCCGGTATCGCCGGCAACGAAAAAACGGCCGCCTTTCCGAGGGCGGCCGTCGTTTCTGCCGGAGCGGGTTATTCGGTATACTCGTCGTCCGACGTGTCGGGCGTAACCCACGAGTCGGCCGGCGTCAGCTGCTCGACTTCCGCCTCCGTCAGGAAGGCGTCTTCATCGAACATGATGTCGTCGAAATAGTTGACCGTGCACTGGTAAGCGCCGTAGTTGTATGTCCAGTCCTTGGAGTAGATGCCGAAGATGGCCATGATATCGCCTTTCGCGCCGTCGCGGACGACGGGATACTGGGCGAAACGCGAATAACCGCTCGTGCGCACCGTATAGACACCCTTCTTGTTGGTCGTCGAAGGCAGGGTGCTGTCATAGGTGAAAAGCACCGAACCGTAGAGGTTCGTACCAGCATTGCTGAACGCCCACCGATACCAGACCTTGTTCATCACCGGGCGGATGTCGGTATACATCCACGCGGGATAGATGTTCGACCCTACCGTCCCGTAACGGCACGTAACGCCGCGCAGGATCACCAGGCGCCCGAAATACTGCTGCCCGTTCTGGCCGAAGAAATCGTCGCAGTTGGCCTCGGTGATCTCGAGGATCTCCTTGCCCAGCTCCAGCTGCGTCTCCCCGCCGAGGAATACGCGCTTGCGGATCTCCGTCGGGTCTTCGATGTTCGAGTTGGCATAGAATTTATGTTCGCCCACCTTGTTGTAGGAATCGGTAGGCCCCTCGCCCAGCGACAGCATCATGCGGTAGTTGCCGATATAGAGGCCCGAGACCTTGACATAGACCCAGTTCGAGGGGATCGTACCCGTGGCCTTGTCGAAACGCCCCATCGGATAGGTAAAATAGAGCCCCGTGGTGAGCTTCACCTCGATGGCACCCGAATCGTCCACCAGGTAGAGCGACTTGTAGACGTTGCCCTCCTCGTCGCTCGACTGCACCTTGCCCTTGATGTAGTAATCCAGCCCGTCGGGCGACTGGCCGATCTGTACGTACTTCGTATCGCCCCAGCTCGAGTTGCTGCCCGTACCGCCGAGCGACTTGTGCTCATCGAGGAACATCTGTTTCACATCGGCGATGGAGATATGCTTCATCCCCGCGAAATCCTCGTCGGTATAGACTTTGGCAGGCTTCGGCGCATCGAAATCATTATAGCACCCCGTAACCGCGAACATCACGGCCAGCACGGCGCATAACTGAAATATCTTTTTCATAATCGTCATATCGTATTAGAAGCGGAAATATACATTCAGGTAATAGGTCGTCCCCAGCAGGTAAAAGTACTTCGAATCGAACGGCACGTAATACTGGATCGGCTGGGCGGCCGCACCCTCCTTGTTCACATAGGTACGGCGCGAAAGGCGCATCTGTTCGTAACCGCCCGTACGGATCGTCTGATCGTTGAGGATATTCTTCACCTCGAGGCTGAAGCCCAGCTGGTAGATGCGGTGGATGTACCAGTTCTTGCCGACGCTCAGGTTGAGCGTATAGGCCGAGTCGAATTTCTCCTGCTCGCGCAGGTTCATCAGCGCCGTGTATTTCACGGCGCCGGGGAGCTGTGCCGCCTCGTCGGGGCGCAGTACCGTGGCATAAGCGGCACGGGTACGGCGCGCGGGGTTCATCGAGAGGTAGATACGGTCGTAATAGTTGAAATCGACCGAGGCGAACCAGTTGCGCGGGCCGCGGTAGCTCAGGCCGAGGTTGAGCGCCGTCTGGGGCGTGCTTTCGACGTAGAGGTCGTCCCAGAGCACCTTGTCGCCGCGGAGCACCTCCTCGCTGTTGTCGCGCGTCTGTGTGAAGTTGGCGTCCGACGTATAGCGGTAGTCGCCCAGGCTCAGGGCGCCGTTGAACGAGATGCCGCCCCAGATGGGAACCACGACGCCCACTTCGAGGCCGTAGTAACGCTTGTCGATGCCGCTCATGGCGAAGTTGGTGAACGACGACTGCGTATCGTCATAGTACGAGATGACCTTCGACTGGTCGGCGACCGAGGTATAGTAACCCGAAACGCGCGCCGTGATCCACGGCAGGTTGAGGTTGTACGACAGGTCGACGCCGAGTACCTTCTCGGAATCGAGGCCCGGCGTAGTCGTATTGCGGGTACGCGCCGAAACGAAAGCGTCGCGGAACTGCGGGGGATTGACCATGTAGGCCACATTGGCGTCGATGGCATGCGCACCCGAGAAACGGTACGAGAACTCGCCCTTGAGCTTGTAGGTCAGGTAGTCGAGCGTCTTCGATTTACCGAGCGAGTTGTTCGCGAAGAGTCCCTTGCGCAGCCGGCCGTCGCGCCACATGGCCGTATAGCCGACCTCGCCGCCGAGGCTCATCGTGAAACCGCCGAACGAGGCGTAATACTGCGCCCAGACCTGTGCCTGGCGCAGGTTGGCGTAGTAATCGTAGCTGAACTTGTCGCCTTCCCCGACGCGGCGGGCCTCGCCGTGCTTGAGGTAATAATCCAGGTCGTTCTGCGAAAGCAGCGGGTTGTAGTTGCCGTTGTCGCGCAGGGCGAACTTATCCACGTCGAGCCAGTAGTCGGCGCCGAGCAGGTCTTTCACCTGGTCGTAGTACTCCGTGCGGTTGATACGCGCCGTCAGGCCTCCGCGCAGCACGGACTGGTTGCGGAACGTATGGGCGATGTTGGCCGCGAAGTTGAAATCGCGCTGGTCGGTATGGCGTTCTTCGATCATGTAGATGCCCGAAGCCCCGGACTTGTTGCGGTTGTAGTTCATGCGGAACATGTTGTCGTAATCCATCAGGCTCTTGCTGGGGTCGGTGATCCACTCGCGCATCGAACGCAGCGCAAGGTCGTTGTACGTCCCCAGATCCGAACTCTCGATGCCCTCGGACAACTGGAGGATACGGTTCGTGTAGAAGCTGGGCAGGTAACGGTAGTAGTCGGGGCGCGGGTCGGGGCCATCCGTCCACGTCAGGGCCGAATAGCCGTTCTTGCCGAAGCGGAACGAAGCCGCGGCGGCAAGTTTGGTATTCGACGAAATGTCGAACCCGTAGTTGAGCATCACGATCGGCTCGTGGTAATCGCGCACGCGCGAGTTGCGCAGCTTGCCGTCCTGCTTGCCCACATTGGGGTTGTAATAGTTGTTACTCAACAGGTCGTAGGCTTCCTGCGTCGACGCCTGCTGCGCTCCGCGCTCGGTCGGTGCGCCCAGGATGGTCAGCGCCAGGTTGTGGCGATCGCCGCCGAAACGCTTTTCGACCGATGCGAAGTAACCGTAGGCATTGTAGTACACCCCGTCGACATAAGAGTTGCCGCCCTGGCGGGTCGAGAACGAGAAGGCGTACGACCATCCGTTGTCGAGCAGGCCCGAAGCGTAGGAAACCATCGCGCGGAAGCGGTACATCGAGTTGCCGTTCACGACGCTGGCACGGAAGCCCTTGCGCATCTGCGAAGCGCGCGCATTGACATTGGTCGTGCCGCCGATGCCGTCGATGCCGTAGCCCGACGAGCGCAGCCCGGCGGTATTCTCCTGGTTACGCGTGGCGTCGTTCAGGCCGCTCCACAACGACCAGGGGCCATAGCCCGTCATGGCGTCGTTGAACCGGATGCCGTTCAGGTAGATGCTCGAATACTGCGAATCGTAACCGCGCACGTTGAAACGCATCTCGCTGAATTTATACGAGGCGATGTTGTTGAAGACATCCTTCGACGACGAAAGCGACGAAGGCAGCGACTGCCCGTCGGCCGCCGTATCGGAGTCGAACTCCGCGAACACGGCGTCGTCGATGACATACTGCACATCGGGGGACATCACCACCGAATTGAGGTTCTTGACCATCTTGTCGACACGAACCGCCAGGTCGAGGTTCTCGAACTCGGGGGCTTCGAATTTCAACTGGTATTCCCCTTTGGGCAACTGGTCGATATTGAAATTACCGTGGTTGTCGGTCATGACGGTGACGCCGAGCGGTTCGACGACCACCTTGACATTGCTCAGTGCGACACGGCCGTCACGCGAGACGACCTTGCCTTTGACGCCCCCGTCCTGGGCATACGCCCCGGCACAGGCCAGCGTGAGCAGGATAACAAGTAAAGCTCTGATCTTCATAATTACTTTGTTGGGTTATTTACCGATGTAAATGAATACGGGAAGGTGGTCGCTGTATCCCCCCTGGAAATTGTTGCCCACGAACGTACGCAGCGGGTAGCCCTTGTACTGGCCTTCCTGCTGGAACAGATAGGGGACACGGAAAATATTGCCGTAATATTTCCCCTTGGGGGCACGCTCCAGCTTGAGCGAACCCGTCGAGCCGGTAGCGAGGTTCTCCGACACGACGATATTGTCGAACAGGTTCCACTGGTCGCGGTAGGCAAGCGAACCGATGCCCGCCTTCAGCATGTCGATAAAGGGATTGTAGTATCCGCCCGGTTGGAGCTTGCGGATGTTGCCTTCGGCGCCGAGCACCTCGGTGATACTCTTGTCGGTGGCGTCGTCGTTGAAGTCACCCATCATCACGACCTTGGTCGCGGGGTTGATCGCCAGCACCGAGTCGGCGGCATGGCGCATGATCTCGGCGGCGCGCTCGCGCTTGGGTGCCGAAGCCTCCTTGCCGCCCAGGCGCGAAGGCCAGTGGGCCACCATGAAATAGAACGGTTCCCCGTCGATCGTCCCCCACATCGTCACCACGTCGCGCGTGCGGAAATTCGGCAGGCTCTCCATCGTAAACGGAATCGGGGCGCTGCCCTCGAGCTTGAACACGTCGGGACGGTAGTAGAACGCCACGTCCACGCCGCGGGCATCGGGCGAATCGTAGTGCACGATGCGGTAATTGGCCGGGGCGAGTTTGGGCGTAGCGATCACGTCCTCCATGACATTGCGGTTCTCGATCTCCGAAACACCGATCACCACCGGGTAGTCCTTGTTGATGGCGGCGATGTCAAACAACACGCGCGAAAGGTTATTGATCTTTTTGGTGTACTTGGGCGTATTCCACTTCTTGGGCCCCTCGGGCGTAAACTCCTCGTCGTAAATCTCCGGGTTGCGGATCGTATCGAAGAGGTTTTCGAAGTTGTAGAAAACGACCTTGTAGGGTTTCTGGGCGAAGCAGGCGACGATCAGCGCTGCGAAAAGCCCGGTAAAAAGCAGTTTCTTCATATAGTTCAGATTAATTTATACCCCAGTCCGAGGGATTGTTCTGTGCCTTCACGTCGGCGGCAATGGCCTCGTCGAGCATCGTAAAGAATTTATAACCCGTTTTCTCTTCGATGTCGGCAACGCTCGTGATATATTGTTTTATATTCCCGGTCGTGGTTGAGGAATTTTCAGCCCAATAACCGATTGCCGCCAATTGCGATGCATCGGTAATCTGGTCGATCCGCTTCCCCGTCCTGCCGCTTTTGGTACGTAGCAGCACCTTCCAGCAATACTGTGGAATCGCGACCCGATTCCCCTCTTTATCCGTCGTATATCCCTGTACCCCATAAGTTCCCGTAACATTGTACAAGGTATCGGGATATGAAATATATTTCAGGGTAAGATCTTCCAAATCCCCCCACGACCCGCTATTAAAATCAGGATCCTGAGGCATAATATTGGTCGAATAGAACGTCTGCTCATTCAATAGCGAAGAATAGCTGACATAACGATGGTAGGACATACACTGATGCCCGCGGATAGGCCGCCCATTATATGAACCGCGGCTCAAATCGACCTGAAATTCCTCCGGCACTTCAGGATCGTATTTCCATGCATTAGAACGCTCATATTTTCCAACCCGGTAACAGGAATGGATCGGATAGGCGACCCAGTTGGCGATACGTTTCTTCGTGTCGTAGCAAATCGTAAAGTTACGTGCCGTCACGGTCGAAGAGAGCGGCGCATAATGTGTTACGTAACGGTAGTCGGGAGCTTCGACATAGGCGGGCAATTCCGCCCACGCATGATCCATCGATGCCGGAACCGAGTAGTCCGCCTGGTCGATCGTCAACGTGAATTCGTGTCCGCCGTCGAAAACGACATCGACCGCAGCCCGGCGCGAAGCGCCCGTTTCGTTTTTGTCCAGGTAGAGGTAAATGACCTCGCTTGCGGCGACCAGCTGCGCCGATTTGGTCGTGGCTTGCGTCCTGCGCGACGTCCAGCACCAACTGCCGCCTTCGGTCACGGTGACGGTATAAGCCGTACCCACGGGCCCCGTCAGCACGAGCCGAGGGTCGGTCGCATAGCCTTTGGCCGCGAGCGTGGCCGTCTCCGTATCGAGGAACAGCGCGGAAATATTCGCCGGGGTGGTGTCGTCGGAGGAAGCGCACCGCCCGAAAACCAGCAGGAGCGCCCCGAGCACCATAGCCCGTCCGAAAAGTTTCAATAACCCTTTTGTCAAAATCATGTAGGAATTTGCAGATAAAAATGTCAGGTAGAAAATCCGACAATCATCCCCGGCGGAAGCCAATCCGCCGGGGATGGATTATAGGAAAACACCTACTTTCTTATTTTGAATAAGTAACCGTGATCGCAGTAATACTTACCGCTCCAAGAGTCGGGAATATCGAAAACTGCGTAAGGTTCTTAGCACTGAGGTTGTCAATTACAAACGTAAACGGTTCGTTATTATTTACATCAGACGGAGTCTCGTTGCTGATTGCTATAGCATCCTTCGCAAGTTGCTCTTTCATCTTATCAAGTGTGTCTTTTGTATATGTGTACCCAACCGGAAAAATACCGATAGCACGTCCTTTATAAGGCTCACGAATGGTCACCTCAATCTTCTCAATCGTCCCATCAACGGCAGGAATCTGCACGAACGATCCAAAAGCCGACTTGTCTTTTACATTAATCTGTAAACATTCCTTTCCGCTGCTACCACCAGCTGCTTTACCCGACCATTCGCCGAAAGTATTCGTATATGTAAATTCGGCATAGGCTCCACTTTTCCCGCCGATAGCGATAATATCGTCCAACGTAAGGGTAATCTGCTGGCCGTCCCCGCCCGATCCGGATTTCCCGGCCTGCGAAATCGCAACGGTTTTGGTATCCACAGCGGCACCGGCCTTCATCAGTTTGATGGTCAGCGTGGCGGTGATAGCCTGCTCCGTCATGTTTTCCTTGGGCGTCACGGTTACAACCATCCCGTTTACGGAGGTCGTGAACTGCTCCGATTTATCCGTAGCGGCTTCGATCGTGCAGTCGTCGGCATTGGCAGCCGTGACGGTCACGGTCTTGGCATTGTCCGTCGCCGCGAAAGAAAGCGACGTCGGGTCGAGCTTGGTAATCTTCGGTTCAGCGGGTGCATCACCATCCTTTTCGACCGATACGGCAATCGTGCTAAGCATCTTACTCTGGTTGGTCATACCTAACGTATAACCCTTGACAATAACAACCTGTCCATTAAGGGAAGCATCGACAAAACCATCGGCGGGATATGCCAGAGAGCCCTGCAGATCCGTACCTTCGACAGCTATATTATAGTAATACCCGTCTATCGTAAGCGTGCCCGAATATTCGATATATTTAATAACGGGAGTGGCTGCCGCATAGGCATCGAAAGCGGCTCCGTCGAACTTTTCGGGAGTAGGCTGTGTGAAGGAACCGTCAGATACCTTTTCTATTACCAAGTCGGTTTCAGAGAACTGTACCAACTTACTGTAAGTAGTCGTCTTGCCGGTCACCTTGACAGTCTGGCCAATCGTAGCGGAATAATCTACCACAGGCTTATTATCTTTCCATCCAAGATAGACCAGAATCTTCCCGCTATTGTCCTGAATCAGGAAACTACGTCCGTTAATCGCCACGACTTGTCCCTGCGTAGTATAGGTCGCGCCTACCGAACCCGCAATGACTTCAGCAATGGTCTTCGTTTCAGTTACAGGAGGAGTAATATTGTCCAGGTCGACCTCCGTACCACCGATGCCCTCGAAAAGTTTCACGTCGTCGATACGGTGTGCGGATGTAAGATCCGAAGTAAATTTAATGTAAAGTTCCGAAGGCACCTGTTTCAGCGTGAAATTGGCCGTCGCCAAAGCCCAGGTACCGTGGTTAGAGTGCTCGTCGTCCCCGACAGGGCGGTCATAGGTAATTTCCGCCCAGTTTTCACCGTCTTTGCTCAGATATACATGGAACTCCGAAGTCTTGAAGGCATTGTCCTTATCTTCAAAAATACTACGGTATGAACCGAACGTAAGTTGAAGGTTCTTCTGGGTAGATTCAAGTGCGATTTTCTGAATCTCAAAAACACCGCTCGTTCCGAAAAACATATTGTTGACACCGGAAGCGTCGTCCTTGTACTTCGAATGGCTATCGTTCGAAGGCGAATTCGAACGAACACTTATACCGCTCGTTTTATAAGCAACATTGTCGGCACCCGTACCAGTCTGATTCTTCCAGCCCTCGAATGCATCTGCGAAGGGGAACTTACCATCTGCCCCCTTTTGAGCCTGCTCCTTATCGAAATCGTTAGCATAGATAGCATCGCCCGTGGGGGGGGGTGTAACCCCGCTGCCGTACTGTTTCACGGCTACGGACGACTCGGCCTGGCCCCATTTGCCGAATTCGGGGTGGATAAGCGTGAAGGAGATTTTGCCTTCGCGCAGGTTCGTACCGGCGGGCAGCTCGGAAACCGTAACGGAGATCGTTCCGTTGCCTTTGCCGCTCATCGGGGAAATGGTAGCCCAATCCAGGTTACTTGCAGTAACCGTCCATTCGCAGTTCGCCGTGATGGCAACGGTCTGCGTCGTCGCCGTCTCATCGGTGAAATCAAGCGCCGTCGGATCCGCCGTCAACTTCGGCGTCAGCGACTTGTCATCGTCGTCGGAGCATCCCGTAAATGCCGTGGCAGCCACAAGGAAAAATGCACCGAAGACCAACCTAAAAAGATGTTTACTCATAAAAATAGTTTTAATTAGGTGATTATAAACTAATATCCGTTTGCAAAAATAACTTACGATTCTTCCGTTTTTTAAAGGGGAAACTATTACAAAGATAACTTTTATTTCAAAAATACAAAAGGATTTCGGCATATATTTACTGTTAAGGTTCCGTTACATAGCAAAAAAACGTTCCATGCTGCCTCGGAAAGGACAACCCGTGCGGCATACAGCCTCGCCAGCACCCAAATCAAGGCATCGGCGGAGGCTTCCGTCCGGAACCGGTACCCCCCCCCGGCACACCTTCGGCCAGGCAAAAAAAATTCCGCCCCGGAAACCGGGACGGGCGAAGTTTCAAGGCTGGTTGGCGGATTGCATCGGCAGGAGTCATAAACCGACATCGTTTCCGATGCTGCAAAATTACCCTGCGGCTATTTCATCGTTGCGACAGTCCCGTTACAATCCCGGGAATATGGCATTACACGCACGTTGCAGCAGCCGGCAAAGCCGCTCGACCACACCACCCAGCCACAAAAGCAGCCTGCCCGGACTGTAAACGTCCGGGCAGGCCATGCCGAATAACGGGTTCGGCAACGATTGCAATACGACAGCGGCCGATCCCACACAGCGGCCGCGCAGGGATCACGCCCTATTCCCACTCGATCGTTGCGGGCGGTTTCGAGGAGATGTCGTAGACGACGCGGTTGACCCCTTTGACTTTATTGATGATGTCGTTCGACACATTGGCAAGGAACTCGTAGGGCAGGTGCACCCAGTCGGCGGTCATGCCGTCGGTCGAGGTCACGGCACGCAGTGCGACGCAGCTCTCGTAGGTTCGCTCGTCGCCCATCACGCCGACGCTCTTCACGGGGAGCAGGATAGCCCCCGCCTGCCACACCTTGTCGTAAAGCCCGGCATCGCGCAGGGCGTCGATGTAGATTTTGTCCACGTCCTGCAGGATTCCGACCTTTTCGGGCGTGATGTCGCCCAGGACGCGGATCGCAAGGCCGGGCCCCGGGAAGGGATGGCGCCCGATCAGCTGCTCGGAGATCCCGAGAGAACGGCCTACGCGGCGCACCTCGTCCTTGAAGAGCAGGCGCAGCGGTTCGACGATCCCGAGGTGCATCTTCTCGGGCAGCCCGCCGACGTTGTGGTGCGACTTGATCGTCGCCGAGGGGCCGTTGACCGACACCGACTCGATCACGTCGGGATAGATCGTCCCCTGCGCCAGCCAGCGCACGTCCTCGATCCGGATCGCCTCGTCGTTGAATACCTCGACGAAATCGCGGCCGATGATCTTGCGCTTGGTCTCGGGATCGCTCACGCCGACCAGGTCACCCAGGAACTTGTCGCCGGCCTTCACGCCCTTGACGTTCAAGCCCATGTTCTTATACGACTCGAGCACGTCCTCGAATTCGTTCTTGCGCAGCAGGCCCGAATCCACGAAGATGCAGTAGAGGTTCTTGCCGATGGCCCTGTGCAGCAGCACGGCGGCCACCGACGAGTCGACGCCGCCCGAAAGTCCGAGCACGACCTTGTCGTCGCCCAGTTTCTCCTGCAACTCGCGCACGGTGGCCTCTACGAAACTCTCCGAGGTCCACTCCTGCCTGCAGCCGCAGATACCCACGACGAAATTCTTCAGCAGGTGCGTGCCGTCGGTCGAATGGTAAACCTCGGGGTGGAACTGGATGCCCCAGGTCTGCTCACCCTCGATGCGGAACGCAGCCACGCGCACCTCCTCGGTGCTGGCCACGACCTTGTAGTCAGCCGGCACGGACGTGATCGTATCGCCGTGCGACATCCACACCTGCGTGGTCGCAGGCAGGCCGCGCATCAGCGGGTCACCGGCATCGCCCACCGTAAGCATCGCACGGCCGTACTCGCGGCTGGGCGCAGGCTGCACCTCGCCGCCGAAGGCCGATGCGAGGAACTGTGCGCCGTAGCAGACCCCCAGCAGGGGCAGTTTGCCCTTGATGGCCGAAAGGTCGGGGGCAGGGGCATGCTCGTCCCTCACGGAGAAGGGACTGCCCGAGAGGATCACGCCCCGCACCGAAGCATCCGGCACCGGAATCTTGTTGAAGGGGTGGATCTCGCAATAGACATTCAGTTCGCGTACGCGCCGCGCGATGAGCTGCGTATACTGCGACCCGAAGTCGAGAATCAGGATTTTTTCCATAATATAACGTAAGTCCGACGAATCTGGGTTCATCAATTTCGGAAGGTTTACAAGCCATGAAACTCGCCGGACTCACTCTACGGCGTCTCCGACGCCGGTTCCAGGCTTAATATCCCTCTGAATCTCCCTTTGGCAAGGAAGACCCCGAATCCTTATTATTTTCTTTTTACCGGACGGTTGTAGCTTCCCGCAAGGCGCATCTCCGCGGCGAAAGCCTCGCTCCCGACTTCGCGGATGCGTTCTATGCAACCTCGGCGGTCTGAGCGAAAAACGACCTGAAAAATCCCGGCGATGAAATTATTGAACTTTCCGCAGGTATCCAGCGGCACCAGCGTGCATTCGGCGCAACTCTGCCAGCCGTTCTCCCGGCAGCAGGAACGAACCTTGCACCACGCGGCCTTTTCGTTATCGCGGCACCCCGGACAACTCCCTTTCCGGAATTTCCGGCATGAACCGCAAAAAAGCCCGCAGGCCGCGATCCCGGGATCGGAACTATTCACCGCGGGAATAATTGGGCGTTTCACTCGTGATAGTCACGTCGTGCGGGTGGTTCTCCGTAACGCCGTTCGAGGTGATGCGGATGAACTGCGCACGCTGCAAAGCCGCGATATCCCTGGCACCGCAATAACCCATGCCCGAACGGATGCCGCCGATAAGCTGGAAGACAGCCTCGCTCAACGTGCCCTTGAAGGGTACGCGCGCCACGATCCCTTCGGGAACGAGCTTATTGATATTGCCCTCGCAGCCCTTCTGGAAATAGCGGTCGGCGGAACCCGCCTTCATGGCGTCGATCGAGCCCATGCCGCGGTAGGTCTTGAACTTACGGCCGTTGTAGATGATCGTCTCGCCGGGAGACTCCTCCGTGCCGGCGAACATCGAGCCGATCATCACGCAGTCGCCGCCCGCAGCCAGCGCCTTGACGATGTCGCCCGAATAACGCAGGCCGCCGTCGGCGATAACCGGAACGCCCGTATCTTTGGCGGCCGACGCCGCGGCATAGATGGCCGACAACTGGGGAACGCCCACGCCCGCGATCACGCGGGTGGTGCAGATCGAGCCGGGGCCGATGCCGACCTTGATGCCGTCGGCGCCGTTCTCGATCAGGAACCGTGCGGCCCCTGCCGTGGCGATATTTCCGACCACCACGTCGAGCGACGGATAGGCGGCCTTGATCTCCTTGAGCTTATTGACGATATTCATCGAATGCCCGTGCGCGGAGTCGAGCACCACGGCATCCACATCCTCCTCGACGAGCGCCTTCACACGATCCAGCGCATCGGGCGTGATGCCCACGCCGGCCGCGACGCGCAGACGGCCTTTGGAATCCTTGCAGGCGTTGGGATGATCCTGCACCTTCGTGATATCCTTATAAGTAATAAGCCCCACCAGATGGCCTTCGTCGTCGACCACGGGGAGCTTTTCGATCTTGCAGTTGAGCAGCACCTCCGAGGCGTTGGACAATTCGGAGCTATGCGTGGTGATGAGGCGGTCGCCGGGGGTCATCACCCCCTCGATACGGCGCGACATGTCGCGCTGGAACCGCAGGTCGCGGTTGGTGACGATACCGATCAGCTTCCGATCCGCGTCCACGACCGGAATACCCCCGATCTTGTTCTCTTTCATCAGGTTGAGCGCATCGCCGACCGTATGGTCTTTCGAGATGGTCACCGGGTCGTAAATCATGCCGTTCTCGGCCCGCTTCACCCGGCGCACGTGGGCGGCCTGCTCGGCGATGGACATGTTCTTGTGGATCACGCCGATCCCGCCTTCACGAGCCAGCGCAATAGCCATCGGCGCTTCGGTAACGGTGTCCATGGCAGCGGACACAATGGGGATGTTGAGTTTGATATTTCGCGAGAAACGGGTCTGGACACTGACCTCTCGCGGCAACACTTCCGAATAGGCGGGTATAAGCAGCACATCGTCGAACGTAAGTCCTTCGGGCTGAACCCTTTCATTGATAAAAGACATAATGAACGTGGATTTTTGTTGCTCGCAAATGTAGTGATAATTTTCGAAACGGCCTAATATCCGGGGCAACGCGACGATTTTTTTTATCAACAATTTATCAAAGCCGCCGGGTGCGGGCGAAATCCGGAGCCCCCGGGACAACGCCCGGCCGGCCCCGCGACAGGTAAATACACACGCCTGCGTCCGGGACAGCCCCCGGCGCTCCGGGCCGGGAAGCCGCCCGCGCAGTCCCGTACAAGCCGGAGGGGACGCCCCGCGCCCGGAATCCCCGGACAGCAATCGGGGGCATCCTCCCGCCGACCAATTCCCGGACAGGAAAAATCCCCGGCCTCAGGGTCGGGGATCGAAATTATTCCGTCACGGCGGCCTGCGCACCCGGCGGGGTCAGTACTGCTCCTGCCCGTTGGGGAAATCGCATGACTTCACGTCCGCGATATACTGCGACACGGCGTCCGACATGACAGTATACAGGTCGGCATAGCGGCGCAGGAAGCGCGGCGAGAAACCCTTGTTGATGCCCAGCATGTCGTGGATCACCAACACCTGCCCGTCGCAGCCGTTACCGGCCCCGATACCGATGGTCGGCGCGGAGATTTCGGAGGTGACGCGGGCGGCCAGCGCCGCGGGAATCTTTTCGAGCACGATGCCGAAGCACCCCGCATCGCTCAGCAGGTGGGCGTCGCGGACGAGTTTCGCTGCCTCGGCCTCCTCCTTGGCACGCACGCTGTACGTCCCGAATTTATGGATCGACTGCGGCGTCAGCCCCAGGTGCCCCATGACGGGGATTCCGGCCGAAAGGATGCGGTTGACCGATTCGAGGATCTCTTCGCCGCCCTCGATCTTCACGGCATCGGCCTCGGTCTCCTTCATGATGCGGATGGCCGAGTCGAGCGCCACCTTCGAATTGCCCTGGTAGGTTCCGAACGGCAGGTCGACGACGACCAGCGCACGGCTGACGGCACGCACGACCGAACGCGCATGGTAAATCATCATATCGAGGGTAATGGGAAGCGTGGTTTCGTAACCGGCCATCACGTTGGCCGCCGAGTCGCCCACGAGGATCACGTCGATACCCGCGGCGTCGACGATTCTGGCCATCGAATAATCGTACGAAGTCAGCATGGCGATCTTCTCGCCGCGCTGTTTCATCTCCGTCAGACGGTAGGTGGTCACAGCCCTGACAGTACTTTCTACAGACATAGTTTACTACGAACCCAATGGATTTATTCAACATTTCATTTGTTCGCAAGGTTCCGGTATGGAATCCATCGGATTCGTATTACGGCGTAAAAACGCCGATTCCATATCGACAATCCCTCCAAACCTCCCTTTGAAAAGGGAGACTTATCAACACCTGTAAACCGGGGTGATAGCGCAAGCCGGGTGCAAAGCCAAATTCATCTGCTTTGCCGGGGCGCAGCTAAACCGCGGTTCAGCGCGGCAAAGTTAACGCTTTGGCCGGATTTGGCAAAAAAAATCCCATAAAACGACACCGCCTGAGACCGAAACGTTGATCGAATGCTTCGTCCCGGCCTGAGGTATCTCGATCGCGCCGTGGCACATGTCCACGGCCTGCTGCCCTACGCCCATCACCTCGTTGCCGAACACGAGCGCATATTTCGCGCCCGGCTCCGCCCGGAAGTCGCCGAGCATCACGGCGCCTTCGACCTGCTCGACGGCATAGACCCGGTAGCCTTCGGCGCGCAGGCGGGCGATGCACTCCTCCGTCGTCTTGTGATAAGTCCACGGCACGGTCAGTTCGGCGCCGAGCGCCGTCTTGTGGATGTCGCGGTTGGGCGGCGTCGCGGTGATGCCGCAGAGGGCGATGCGTTCCACGGCGAAAGCATCCCCCGTGCGGAAGAAAGCCCCTACGTTCTGCAACGAACGGACGTTGTCGAGCACCACCGCGACGGGCATTTTCTCCATCGCGGCGAACTCCCCGGCCGAGGGCCGGTTCAGCTCTTCGTTGGTGATTTTACGCATAACGTATGCAAATGAGTGATTTCGGGGTCAAAAGTAGTCAAATAATAAATATTTTACCTATTTTTGGGGTCTCAATTCAAAAGAATTATGTCACTCAAAAAAGTCTTGATGCTGTCGTTCGCCGCCTTTGTCGCGGGAGGAAGCCTCAGCGCACAGAATCTGATCGTCGGCGCCGACTTCGCGACCCGCTTCGACAACCGGGAATACGCCAACAACGATTTCAACGAATCGCAGACGCTCTTCAGCGCCCGCCTCACGCCCCGCATCGGCGTGGAATGGATGGAGAAAAACCGCCTGGTGGTCGGTGTCGACCTGTTGCAGGACTTCGGCAACGACACCCGGTTCCTGACCAAGGCCCGCCCTATCGTATACTACCAGTTCAACAGCAAGAACGTACAGGCCAACGCCGGTATCTTCGACCGCAAGGAGCTGCTGGGCGACTATTCGAGGGCGTTCTTCAGCGACTCGACGGCGTTCTACCACAACCGCCTTTCGGGTTTCCTCGGGCATTATAAATCCACCGAGCGCGAGAATACCTATGTAGAAATGGCGATCGACTGGGAAGGCATGTATTCCGAGCAGTCGCGCGAAATGTTCCGCATCATCTCGGCGGGACGCTATACGCTCGAGCGGGGCTTCTACTTCGGTTATGCCTTCTCGATGTTCCATTTCGCAGGTTCGAAGCTCAACGAGAACGTCACGGACAACCTGCTGGTAAACCCCTATGCGGGCTGGGGATTCAACGCCTACTTCGACTTCGACATCAAGGCCGGGTTCCTCTTCGCCCCGCAGCGCGGCCGCAGCGTAGACCACAACTGGAAAAAACCGTGCGGTGCACAGATCGACTTCGTGCTGACCAAGTGGGGCGTGAAACTTGAGAACAACCTCTATCTGGGCGAAAACCTGCAACCCCTGCGCAACATCGCGGTCGGCGAAGACATCCCCGTCACCTACGGACAGGACGGGCTTTATGCCGGCGAGCCTTTCTACGCGACGACAAAAAATGTCTATAACCGCACGTGGGTCGGCTACGACCGCCGATTCTTCAAGGGCACGCTGGCCGTCGAGGCGGGCATGGTGTTCCACTACGACGGCACGGGCATGGGCACACAGCAGGTCGTGAAGCTCTCGGTGGACATCCAGAAGCTGTTCAACATCGGCCCCAAGGCAAAGAAATAAAGCATACAACAAGCGAAACATACACATATGGCAAGCGAAACAAACGAAACACGGGAGAAGTCGCTGAACTTCCTCGAAGAGATCATCGAAGAGTCGATCGCCAAGGGCGAAACGCGCGTCCAGACCCGTTTCCCGCCCGAACCGAACGGCTACCTGCATATCGGACACGCCAAGAGCATCTGCATCAACTTCGGGCTGGCACGGAAATACGGAGGCAAGTGCAACCTCCGTTTCGACGACACGAACCCCGTCAAGGAGGATGTGGAGTATGTCGATTCGATCAAGCGCGACATCCAGTGGCTCGGGTTCGACTGGGCCGTCGAACGCTATGCGTCGGACTATTTCGACCAGCTCTACGACTGGGCGATCGTACTGATTAAAAAAGGGTTGGCATACGTAGACGACCAAACGCAGGAGCAGATCCGCGAAAACCGCGGTACGGTTTCCGTACCGGGCACTCCGTCGCCGTGGCGCGACCGTTCCGTGGAGGAAAACCTCGACCTGTTCGTCCGCATGAAAAACGGCGAATTCCCCGACGGGGCCAAGGTGCTGCGCGCCAAGATCGACATGGCGCACCCCAACATGCTCTTCCGCGACCCGATCATGTACCGCATCATCCATGCCGAGCATCACCGCACGGGCGACAAGTGGTGCATCTACCCGATGTACGACTATGCCCACGGGCAGAGCGACTCGATCGAGCAGATCACCCACTCGATCTGCACGCTCGAATTCGACGTGCACCGTCCGCTCTACGACTGGTTCATCCAGGCGCTGGAGATCTACCCTTCGCACCAGTACGAATTCGCCCGGCTGAACCTCACCTACACGATGATGTCGAAGCGCAAGCTGCTCAAACTCGTGCAGGAAGGCGCCGTGATGGGCTGGGACGACCCCCGCATGCCGACGATCTGCGCACTGCGCCGCAAGGGCTATACCCCGGCCTCGGTGCGGAACTTCGCCGAGATGGTGGGCGTAGCCAAGCGCGACAACGTGATCGACCTGGGCAAGCTCGAATACTGCGTGCGCGAAGACCTGAACAAGATCGCAGAGCGCCGCATGGCAGTGCTCAACCCGCTGAAGGTGGTCATCACCAACTACGAGGAAGGCAAGACCGAGCTCTTCACGGCGATCAACAACCCCGAGGACGAATCGGCCGGCACGCGGCAGGTGCCCTTCTCGAAGGTCATCTACATCGAGCGCGACGATTTCATGGAGGAGCCGCCCAAAAAGTTCTTCCGCCTGGCACCCGGCGGCGAGGTGCGCCTGCGCTATTCGTACCTGATCAGGTGCGAGGAGGTCATCAAGGATGCCGCGGGCAACATCACCGAGCTGCGCTGCACCTACGACCCGATGTCGGGCGGAGGGTCGTCGAGCGACGGCCGCCGCGTGAAGGGTGTCATCCACTGGGTATCGGCCAAAGATGCCGTGGAGGCCGAAATCCGCTTGTTCAACCCGCTCTTCACGAAGGAGAACCCCGACGACGTGGAGGAAGGACAGACCTGGGAGGACAACCTCAACCCCGAATCCATGGTCAAGGTCACGGGCTACCTGGAGCCGTCGCTGCGCGACATACCCATAGGGCAGGCCGTGCAGTTCGAGCGCGTAGGCTACTTCTGTCCCGACACCGACTCGACACCCGAACACCCCGTGTTCAACCGCACGGTGACGCTCAAGGATTCGTGGGCGAAAATCAACAAGTAGGAAAACACCGAATACTGTTTAAAATAAGACCTCCCGGCAAAACCGGGAGGTCTTATTTTAGGTTATTCCACCGGAAGGCATATCTCCGTCCTGAGTTTTTCCGCCGGGTCACATCATCCGCCCGAAGGTCTTTCGCCCCAAAAGGTAACGCAGGACTACGGAACCGCGGTAAACCTTCCCGGCGACCGTTCCCCTGCACTGCTGCCGAATCTCCTTCCGCTTGCGCGACAGGCTGCCGTGCCAGCGGAGGAAATCGCGCCAGGCGCGGAATACGGCACGGAAATTATCGCCCCGCCCCTGTGCCAGGTACGACAATGCAGCCATCAGGTCGAGCACGGGGCGCACGACGGCCACGACGGCACGCTGTACGGGAGAAGCACACTTGTAGAGCATCGCCAGGTTATTGCGATGGTTGTAGAACACCTTGGTCGGGGAATCGGTCGTCAGCGTCCCGCCGCCGAGGTGGTAGACCGTACTCCCGGGCACGACCCGCACGCGGTAACCCGCGAGCTGCATGCGCCAGCAGAGGTCGATCTCCTCCATGTGGGCGAAGAAATCGTCGTCGAAGCCCCCTAATACGCGGAACACGTCGGCACGGCAGCAAAAAGCCGCTCCGCTGACCCAGAATACGTCGCGGGCATCGTCGTACTGCCCCTCGTCGGCTTCGACCCGCTTGAGGATACGCCCCCGGCAAAAAGGATAGCCCAGGAAGTCGATAAAGCCCCCGGAAGCCCCTGCGTACTCGAATCTCGTACGGTCGAGCCACGAAACCAGCTTGGGCGAAACGACCGCCACGTCGGGCTCACGCTCCAGGACGCCGAGGATCGGCTCCAGCCATCCCCGGGGTGTCTCGACATCGGAATTGAGCAACAGGTAATAATCCGCCTCGACCTGCGCCAAAGCGCGGTTGTAACCGCCCGCAAAACCGTAATTCCGGTCGAGGCGCACCACGGCGACGGTCGGGAACTCCTCCGCCAGCACCGCCAGCGACCCGTCCGTCGAACCGTTGTCGGCGACGACGACCCCGACCCCGGCGGGAGCCGCGGCCACGACGCTCGGCAGGAAGCGGCGCAGATGTTCCGCGCCGTTCCAGTTGAGTATGACGATTTTAACGATTGGCATTCGTGCGTTTGTGTTTCCAGCGGCGGTGCGACCACATCCAGAGTTCGGGATGCTCGCGGATCATGGCTTCCAAACGTCTAACGTAGCGTTCCGTGATTTCGTATTCGGCGACCTCCTCCACACCGTCATAGATCGGTTCGAACGACATCTGGTAACGTCCCCGCTGTAAGCGCTCCATCCGGACGAAATAGACCGGCAGGTTACAGCGCAGCGCCAGTTTCTCCCCGCCGTCGAAGAAGATCGTATCCTGGTTGAGAAAGCGGAACCAATGGCTGTCGGGGCGGCGCGGCGGGTTCTGGTCGGCGATAAGCCCCATCACGAGGTTCTTGCCCTCGATGCCGCGTTCCCGGTTGCGCAGGTAGAAGCGCAGCGAATCCTTCATCGCCACGGTCATCGAATTCTCGTAGTTGCGCAGGCGCTGGTAAAGGCATTCCATCACTTTGCTGCGCAGCGGGTGGTAAACGGCCACGAGCATCTGCGAGCGTTCGTAAAGCCCCCAGTAGGAGCAATACTCCCAGCAGCCGAAATGGGCCGTCATGGCGATCCAGTCGCGGCCGTGCACCTTCGCATAATGTTCCTCGAACCCTTTTACGGTGAGAACCGTACGGCCTTTTTCCTCGCCCATGTGGGCCATATTGACCGTATCGACGAAAATCTCGGCAAGCGTACGGTAAAAACTGCGGCAGACGGCCGCCCGTTCCTGCTCGCTTTTTTCGGGGAACGAGTTCCGCAAATTGGCCTTCACGACCTTCATGCGGTAGCGCAGGCAATAATATATGATGAAAAAGAGCAGGTTTTCAACAATGTAGTATTTGAACCAGTAGGGCATCATGGCAAACACCCGCGCCCCGAGCCACAGGGACTCCAACCATACCTTTTGTACGAAATTCAGCTCTGTACGTTTCATCCGGCAAATCAGCGGTTACGGTTCGACGAAAAGTTTTACGTTGGCGACCTTGGTGCGGATTCTCAGCCAGTTCGCAAGTGTCGTCCGGTCGATGGAGTCGGAAGGGACTTTCGGCGTGACCACGCAGACGAGCGTCGTATCGAGCGGCGTGCCCGAAACGTCGAACGTAATGCCCTTCATCAGCGATATGGCCCTGACGTTCGTGGTCATGGCGCCCACCTCGCGCGAAATGTCGTCCACCTCGACATTCGTGACACGGTAGCGTTTCAGCTGCGCAGCCATCTCGCCGATGCGCCTGTTCTTCTCTTCCAGGAGTTCGAGGTAACTCTGTTGCAGCGACGCCACGTCGATCTTGTCCGTGGTGTTCGCCTGGCGGACGACCAGCTCGGCCTTGTCGAGCCCGAAGCTGCGCATCTGGGTGCGGGCGTTCTCGATCGTCCCGTCGTCGAGCGGCTCCCCCAAGAGCAGCAGTTCGATCTGCGACGGATGCCCGCGGTGCGCGTAACGCTTATTACACTCGATCACGCGCGTATGGGGGAAATTGAATACCTGCGAGACATATTTGTCGGCCGCCGCTTCGAAAAGCGACACCCTGACCATGTGGAACCCGATGACGACGCTCGGGATGAAGGTCACCAGCGTGATGACCATCATCAGCCGCTTCACGTTGCGCTCGCGCACCTTGTCGATGAACGCCTTTTTCTCGTATTTCAGGAACCGCACCATGGCATAGGTCGCCAGGGCGATGAATACCGAGTTGATGAAAAAGAGGTAGAACGCCCCGAAGAAGAAGCGCATCTGCCCCGTGGCAAGGCCGAAGCCCGCGGTACAGAGGGGCGGGATCAGCGCCGTAGCGATCGCCACGCCCGGGATCACGGTCGACGTGCGATCCTGCCGCGTCTGCGCCACGATGCCCGCCAGACCGCCGAACAATGCGATCAGCACGTCGTAGGTCGTCGGCACGGTGCGTGCCAGCAACTCGCTGCTGTTCGACGACAGGGGCGACACCAGGAAATAGACCGTCGAGGTGACGATCGCCACGACGAACATCAGCGCATAATTGCGCAGCGACTTTTTGAGCAGTTCGAAATCGTTGATACCCAGCGAAAGGCCGATGCCCATGATCGGCCCCATGATGGGCGAGATGAGCATGGCGCCGATGATCACGGCGGCCGAGTTGACATTCAGGCCCAGCGACGCGATCATCGTCGCAAAGATCAGTACCCACAGGTTGACCCCGCGAAATACCACCCCCTTGGAAATCGACGCCACGACCTCGTCGCGCTGCGCCTTGTCCTCATCGAGGCTGAAACGCCCCCGGAGGAATTCGCGCATCTCCCCCAGCCATGCCGAGAAAGAGCGTTTGACCCGATGCGTATCGTTGTTATTCATCATATCCGATCTTTTGTTCGTCGCCGTCCCCCTGCGTTTCCCGTCCGGGCTTGGGTTTTCCGGCCAGCACGATCACGAATTCGCCTTTGGGTTCGGTCGTGCGGAAATGCTCCAGCACCTCGGCGACAGTGCCCCGCACGGTCTGCTCGAACTTCTTGGTCAGTTCGCGCGATACGGACACCCGGCGCCCGGGGCCGAACACTTCGGCAAACTGTTCGAGGCATTTCACCACCCGGTAGGGCGATTCATAAAATATCATCGTACGCTCCTCGTCGGCGAGCGCCTGCAACTGCTTCGCCCGCCCCTTTTTCTGGGGCAGGAACCCCTCGAAACAAAACCGGTCGCACGGGAAGCCGCTCTGCACAAGGGCGGGGATGAGCGCCGTGGCACCGGGCAGGGTCTCGACCTCGATGCCGGCCTCGACACAAGTCCTGACGAGCAGGAACCCCGGGTCGGAGATACCGGGTGTCCCGGCGTCCGAAACCAACGCGGCATTGCGTCCGGCGGCAATCGACCCGGCCACCATCTTGACCGTGGCGTGTTCGTTGAACTTGTGGTGCGAATGGAGTTTTTTCTCGATACCGAGGTGTCTGAGCAGGAACGACGTAGTACGCGTATCCTCGGCGAGGATGAAATCCACCTCACGCAGCACATTGACCGCCCGCAGCGTGATATCGTCGAGGTTCCCGATCGGCGTAGGTACGATATAGAGCTTGGCCATGGGGCTATGCGAATTTACGTTCGAGCAGTTCCATCAGGAACTTCGCGCCGTCGGAATTGGCATTCCAGGCATAATTCTCGGCAATGTAGATCATGCAGTCGTCGAAATCGCCGAAGGCATCGAGCTTGTCGAGCGCCGCTTCGTAAGCCCGGGCATCGCCGTCGAACAGGTCGCGGATCATCAGGAACTTGTCGTTGATGCCGATGGCACGCCTGAGGTCGGTGACGGGCTCGCTGCGGCGCAGTTCCGAGGCCATGTCGCGCGGCGGCACAATCGTATCGGCCAGCGTCTGTTTGTCATGGTTGATCACTTCGCCCAGTACGGCCCCGTTATTCGGCGCCCCGTTCCCTGCAAGGGTAATCTCCTCGAAATCGGGCTCTTCGTCGTCATCCCCGGTGTCGGACACGGGCGCCGGACGCTGCGGCACGGACGCCGCATACGCACCTTCGGCAGGGGCCTCATCCCCGGCGAACATACGCGGAGCCCCGGGAGCCGAAGCGCCAGGGCCGGATGCCGGTTCCGGGCTGTCGGTTGCCGGACTGTCGGTTGGAAGCTGCGGCCGCCCGGCCTCGGGTTTTGCGGCGTCCCCCGCGGCAGGTGCCGGAGCAGGCTTTTCGGCCGTCGGCCGTGCAGCCGTGGGTTCGGGATTGTAAAGCGACATGATTACCCGCTGTTTATGGCGGTGGCGCTGGGTCTCCTCTTCGATGCCGAACAAGGTCGGCGCGATCGGCTGCGGCGCTGCCGCAGGATGCGCCCCCGCTCCGGGAGCCGGGTGGGTAACGCCCGTTTCCGCCCGTGCTCCGGCAATTGCTTCCGGTTCGGGCATCCCCGAGGGTGCTTCCCGGTGTGCGGGCTCGTCCCGGGGATCGGTTGGCTCTTGCGGCCCGGATGCCCCCGGCACACGGGCAAACTCCTGCGAGCCGGAATCCCCATGCGATTCGGATGCCGCCGCAATATTTTCAGCCGGCACTTCCTTGCCGGCGCTATTTCCAGTCGATTCGGGCGCAGGGATTTCTTCCGCAGCCGGGGTTTCAGGATCGGGAACCAGCCCGGCAACCGGGAGTTCAGCCTCCGCAGTTTGCCCCGCAGCCGGTTCCGCCGGAATTTCGGCAGGTTCCGCAACACCCCCGGCCGGCTCTTGTCCGTCCGCCGGCACGGAATCCTGCACAGATTCGGCCACCGTTTCCGCCGCCGCGGTATCGCAATCGGGGAAAGCTGCCCCGGGCTCCGCCACGGGCAGACCGGCCTGGGGCGCAATGAACCCGGATTCGGGTTCCGGCCCGGATCCGGAGAGCGACGGCAATTCGGGTTCCGCCACGGGCAGCGGCTCGATCGAAAGCACTTCGCCCAGGTCAAGGCTGACCGGGATCTCCGTCGGGACGGCCTCCTGCCGGACGGCATCGGCCGCAGCGGGTTCCTCCTCCGTACCGAAACGCACAGCCTCGTAGAGTGTCCGCAATTTATCGAGTGCGAGATCCCGCTCGAGGGAGCCGATCTCCTGGGTGGCATTCCAGCCTTCAACAATTTCCGAGAGCTTGCGCAATTCGCTCCGCACGTATTTCAAATCCATAATCCGCACACTTTTTGCCTCCAAAGATAGCAAAAATTTACGAACACACCGTGCAAAACCCGAGATAATATCCCCGAGGGCCTGCGGTGCCGCTGCGGGGCACAAAAAACGGGGATCGACACTCAGCCGATCCCCGTCCGTATGCGGGCGTCGCCCTACTCTCCGAAAATGTGCCGCGCATAATTATACCCGCAGGCATCGTAGATCCGCGCCAGGCGGCGGACACGGTGCAGATAGCCGGCATAATCCTTCCGGTCGAGGCTCCACCCCACTTCGGCCAGCGCGCTCAGGCGCGGCAGAAGCATATATTCGGCATGGGGCCATGTCGCGATATACTCCGTCCACAGGTTGGCCTGCACGCCCAGAATACAAGCCTGCTCGGCAGGCGTGAGCTGCTCGTAAGGATCGAGTTCGTAGACCTTCTCCACGGGTACGTACCCGCCGATGGCAAGGGGTTCGCGGGCCGTATCTCGCGTCTGGTAGTAATCCAGGTAGCAGTTCGTGGTCGGCGCCATGATGGCATGGTTGCCCTGCCTGGCGGCTTCGATGCCCCCTTTCGCACCGCGCCACGACATGATGGTCGCCGTCGGGGTGACATCGCCTTCGAGTATCTCGTCCCAGCCGATCAGGCGGCGTTTGCGGGCATTCAGGAACTTCTCGACGCGCGCCGTGGCGTAGTTCTGCAACTGGCGCGGGCGCCTCAGCCCTTCGGCCTTCATGCGCGCCTTGCAATGCGGGCACTTCTCCCACATCACCGTCGGGCATTCGTCGCCGCCGATATGGATGTATTCCGACGGGAAAAGGCCGACGACCTCTTCCAGCACCCCCTCGATGAATTCGAAGGTCGTCTCCTTGCCGATGCAGAACACCCTATCGTCGATGTCCCAGGTCTGGCGCACCTCGTATTGCTCGCCCGTGCAGCCGAGCCACGGATAGGAGGCCAGCGCACCCACGGCATGTCCGGGGAATTCGATCTCGGGGATCACCGTGATAAAACGCTTCGCGGCGTAGTCCACGATGTCGCGGATCTCGTCCTGCGTATAGTAACCGCCATAGGGCGTTTCGTCGAACTTGCAGTTTTCGTCGTACTCGCCGCCCGGGTCGCGGCCGATCAGCGTACGGCTGCGTACGGAACCCACCTCGGTCAGCTTCGGGTATTTCTTAATCTCGATACGCCACCCCTGGTCGTCGGTAAGGTGCCAGTGGAACACGTTGAGCTTATGCAGGGCCATGATGTCGAGCGCCTCCTTCACTTCGTCGACCGTGAAGAAATGGCGGCAGACGTCGAGCATCATGCCCCGATAGCCCAGGCACGGTTTGTCCTCGATCGTCACGACGGGCAGCTCCACGGCCCGCACGTTGGCCGCACCGTAAGCCGCAGCGGGGATCAGCTGGCGGAGGGTCTGCACCGCATAGAACGCCCCGGCTGCGCTTCCGGCAACAATCTCCGCACGCCCGGGCGTAATCTCCAGGCGGTAGCCATCCGCCGGCATCGCCGCGCCGCACGAGATATTCAGCGCCCCGTCGAGGGGCACGTCGGCATGCCGCACCCGCAACCCTTTGCCGAACACCGGTTCCAGCACTTCGTCGAGCGCCCCGGTCACACAGGCCAGACTGTCGTCGCCGGACAGCAGCACCGCTTCGGTCGAAGCGGTCAGCAAAAAGGTTCCCTGCCCTTTCACGACACGTTCGGGGAGCGGCACCACCGCGACTTCATCGTCGGCGGGGATTACCTTACCGCAGCCGCAGAGGGCGGCACAGAGGACAACGAGGGGTATAAGTCTCTTCATATCGGGCTTGTTTTAAATGGGGTTGCTCAGGAACACAAGGTAAAAATAAGGCAAAAAACGGACAAATCAAAACCCCGGCCCGTTATTCGCACGCCGAAGCCCCCAGCAGCCCCACGTGTTCGACCGACGAACAGCAGATATGGAGCCGTTCGACCGTCTTGGCATACGGGAACTGTTTGAGTTGCTCGTACATCGCCTCCCGGAAAAACCCGTAGGCATGGGCGATGCTCCCGCCGAAAACGATCGCTTCGGGGTCGTAGGCATAGAGAATCATCATCACCAGCCGCCCGATGTGCCCGCCGAATTCGTGCCACAGCGCCAGCGCCGCGGGATCGCCCGCCAGGGCACGCTCGTAGGCTTCCTTGCCCGTCGTGCCGCGGCCTACGAAGAAACGGCTGCTGCAATAGTATTCGTAGTCGCGGTCGAGGTACGGGATGCTCCCGATCTCCCCGGCGCCCGTATCGTGCCCGCAATAGAGTTCGCCGCCGATCACGATCCCCGCGCCGACACCCGTGCCGAGCGCCACGCACACCACGTCGCTGTATGCGCTCGCCTCGCCGAAGCGGCTGACGCCCAGAGCAAAGCAATTGCAGTCGTTATTGACATATACCGGGACGCCGAACCGTTTTTCGAGCAGATCTTTGAGGTACACCTCGCGCCACGACGGGATGCCTACGACATTGTAGACGATCCCGCGCGCCGCATCCACGACCGACGGCACGCCAATGCCGATGCGGGCGACGTCGGGGGTGATGAGCTTCCCGATGAGCGAGGCAATATGATCCACGACCTCCCCTTCGGGGCGGTCGGCTTTGCAGGGTTCGGAGAGCAACCGCACGATGCGGCCATCCTTCACCAGGCCGGCGCGCACGTTCGTGCCGCCCAAATCCACACCAATCCTCATCGCGCAATCAGTTGTTATTTCCGACTTTCGCGACTTTCCCGCCGCGGAATTCCACATGGTCTGCGATCCGGCCGTCGCGCTCGTGTATCCACGTCTCGAAGCCTCGCTCGCCCTCGGTCAGCACAAGGATGCGCACCCCCGGCCGCAGGTTGTTGTAGGTCGTATCGTCGCCCGAAAAACGGCCGTAACCCAGAGCGATGCCCTTCTCGGCCACCACATAGTCGATGTCGTGGTCGTGTCCCACGAAGGTGCCCATCACATCGCCGCACTCGACCATCGCGGCGAACATGCCGGGGTTCAGCGCCCCGGGGCATTCATCCTCGGCGGCACGGCCGACATGCGTATTGTCGGGGTTCCGCCATGCAGCGACGTATTCGGGCAGGGCGATATGGAAAAACGCCAGCGCCGGCAGCGGCTTCCCGCCGTTGGCCGCGGTATAGGCGGCGCTGCGGGCGCGGAACCAGCCCACCTGCTCCTGAGTAAACCAACCGTAGCCGTCGATAGACGGGATTGTTGAATAATCGTGCGAATCGAGGCAGTAGAGCAACGCCGCAGGTTTCTTCGTCCCGGCGATCTCCAGCACCACGTCGGCCAGTTCGCCCCCGGCGCCGAGCGTATTGAGCGTGCCGGCATACGAGGTGACGATGCGGCCGATCTCCGCGCGTGTGAGATCCTGCTCGGCGTCGTGGTTCCCCAGCACCACGCAAAACGGCAGGTTGCGTTCCGCGACGGGCTCCAACACGCGGTGCCACGCTTGGGCGGCGGGCTTGCCCGTCACCACGTCGCCCGTGAAGACCACCAGGTCGGGATGCTCCGCATCGAGGATGTAGCGCATCTGAGCGATGGTTTTTTCCGCCTGCGCCCGGCGGTAAGGCGTACCGAGGTCGAGATGCACGTCGGTGAACTGTGCGATCCGGAATTTGCCGTCCCGGCCGAAATGCAGGGCGGGCGCCTGTGCCTGTGCCGAACACCACAAGGCGACGGCACACATAAGAGTCGTTATCTTTTTCATAGGTAGGTTAGGTTCCTTAGTTTAGTTTCACACTGCCGCTTTTCTCCACGCGGACGGTGCGGCTCTGCCCGTCGCCCCACGTCACCGTCAGGTCGAACGGCACGTTGGTCGTAACGCTCACCGCGGGCACGTCCCCGGCTGAATTGCGGCCTTTGACCTTCAGCCCCACGACACCCTCGGGGCCATAGGGATAGCGGTCGATGCCGTGGGCCTCGGTATGGTTGATGTCCCACACGATACGCCCCTCGGAATAGTCGGATTTGATGCCGAGGATATACTCGATGAACACCGCGATCGGCGGCAGCCCCGCCCAGCCCACGAAGTCCTTGCGGGCCATGAACCCGGGTTCGATCTTCTCCGGGGCATAGTACTCCCAGAAAGTCCCGGTATTCTTCCACACTTCGAATACGGCGTTGAAATGGTTTTCGGCCACCTCCAGCGCAAGGTCATGGTAGCCCTTGCGGTAGAGGCCGTCGATGACCATGTAATTGGCACCCGGCCATACGCCGCCCTGCCAGTAACGGCCCGTCGGGTTGTATTTCGGGTGGTCGGCCGAGAGCGATGGCACGCGGTGCGGACGGTCGAATTCGGCCGTGTCCGCCAGGTGCGCCACCATGCGATCCATCCGCCCCTTGTCCAGCGCGTCGGCCTGCAGGGCCCAGAAGGCGCCGATCCCCTTGGTCGTGCAGAGCGACCCGTCGCCGTAGCGGTCGTAGAGGAAACCCGTCGCGTCGTCCCACAGGTGCTCGTTGACATAGGCGCGCAGCCGTTTCATCTCGTCCTCCATGTCCTCGATCTCCTGCCAGCGTTCGATGTGGAAACCGATGTTGAGCAGCGACTCGTCGACCAGCATCTGCTGCAGGTTGGTATCGAGCCAGACCATGTGGCCGTGCGAGAAGATCGGGTTGTATTCGGGCTTCACGCGGGGCATGTTGTCCATGCCCGTCCCCCATCCGCTCGACCAGTAGGTGCCGTCGGGCCACGTGCGGTTGAGCCGCCACCACTTGGCATAGGCGCACAGGGCGGGGAAAACCTTGTGCAGGCGGTCGATGTCGCCGAACTGGCGGTAATACATCAGTTCGACCCACGGCAGCAGGTTGGGCCCCGTCGAGGTGGGATCGTAGCGCTCGAAGCAGTCGGAGCCGTCGGCACGGATCTCGCGGCAGATGAACCCGTCGGGATGCTGCTTGGCGTAGAAGTTGTCCAGCGTGCGTTGGAACGGGAAAAAGCGGTAACCGTAGCGGGCGAACATCATCATGAACGAAGCGTCCCACATGAAGATATTGCCGTTGTAGGCAATATCGAGGTAAGGCGACACGAACCCGGAGCCCTCCTGCGGCTGGCGGATGTTGCCCACGGCGATCTGCCAGGCATGCCAGTACATCTCGACCTCCTTTTCATGCCCTTCCCACACGGGCGAGGGCAGGATCTTGCGCGCCTCGGCGAACGTCCGGGGTTTGATGTGTTCGGGTTTGGCCGTGCGGAACTCGTTCTCGGCCACGAATACCTCCTTTACATAGGTATTTTTGTAGGGCAGCTTGTAGGGCCCCGATTTGAGGTCTTGCGCCCCTGCCGTGCCCGCTGCGAAGACCAGCGACACGAATGCCGCGATTTGTTTGCGTAGCGTCATAGTATGCGGTTATTTTATCAGTGATTTTATCCTGCGTGCAATCTCGGTATTCATGTAGGTGCCGCAGAACTTGTCGGCGCCCGGGCCGTAGGCGAATACCGGAAGCATGGCGGGCGTATGGTCGTCGGAAACATAGACGCCCGTCACACGCCCCGTATGCTCGTCGCCGTCGACCACCACCAGGCCGCCGGTTTCATGGTCGGCCGTGACGATGACGAGCGTCTCGCCGTTCGTGTCGGCGAATTTCAGCGCCTCGGCAACGGCCAGGTCGAAGCTCAGTGTCTCGATGACCGAACCGGGCAGGCAGCGCGAGTGCCCCGCATAGTCGATCTTGGCGCCCTCGACCATCAGGAAAAACCCTTCGCCGCCGCGTTCCTGCAATTTGGCGATCGAAGCGCGCGTGGCATCGGCCAGCAGTGTCAGGTTGGCCTCCTCGGCCGCATCGTCCATCGCCTCGTCGATGCAGATGACCTTGCCCTTCGCGGCATCGATCCCATCGACTGAACGCACGAAATCGTATTGTTTCTCCAGCTCCCCGACCAGGTCGATCCCGTCCTTGCGGCGCGTAAATTCACGGATGCCGCTGCCGCAGAGCAGGTCGATGCGCCCGTCCATGAGGCAGCGGGTCAGCTCGTCGGCATTGTCGCGCTCGACCGAATGCCCGTAGAAGGCCGTCGGCGTGGCATCGGCAATGTTACCCAGCGTCACGACGCCCACGGGCAGCCCCCTGTCGTGGAAGAAATCGCTCAGCGAGGGATAGGGCACGCCCTCCGGGCTCATCGAGATATGGCGGTTATCGTGGCGTTCGCCCGTGGCCAGGGCGCTGCCGCCGGCAGCCGAGTCGGTCGTGAAGGCATCCAGCGCATTGTTCTGTTGCAGGCCGATATATTTCATCTGCAGGGTCGACAGCCCCTTGTTGGCATAGAAAGCCGCCACGATCTGCGACAGCCCCATGCCGTCGCCGATCAGGTAGATCACGTTGCGAACCCGTCCCCGGCCCCCGTCGTTGCGGTAAGTCGGGGTGTAGACGTCGATGCCCTTGGAGAGTTGCAGCTTGTCGTTCTGGAAGCCCCGGAAATCGCGCGTGGTCTTGTCCAGGCGCTTGGTGCCCGTCACGCCTTCGGCGGCCGTGCGGCGCTCGCCGATCTGGAAATTCTTGTTGCCGAAATCATCGAAGAACGCGGCGCACACCTCGGGATGGTCGGTATTGAGGTAGTCGATACCCATATCATAAAAGGTATAGTAAACCGTCGTCCCTTCGGGGGCGCCCCAGAAACGCACGGGTTTTCCCCAGGCATGTGCGCGGTCGATGACCGTCTCCAGTTCCGCACGCTCGGCCGGGATGATCGAGCCCTTGCCGTTCCACTGCGAATAGTTGCTGAAATCGGCGCTTATCAGGGCGATGCGCTCCAGTTGCGCGGGCGTATAGTCGGCATCCCACACCCCGTCGAAACGGATATAGGAGGGATATTTGCCGAAATCGGCCGGTGCCGGGACACGCCCCGTGACGACGATCCGCACGGCCTCGGGGTTCACCGCCGGGTCGAACACCTCGGGATAGCGGCCCAGCAATGCCGCAACGGCCTGTAAAGTCGGTTCGGTAGCAGACTTGAGCTCGACCATCAGTTGAAGGTGTTCGCCGGAATCCTTCCATGCACGCCCGCCGTTACGCCCGAAGAGCGTCACCAGCGGTTCGACGTAGAGCGCCTCGAAGGTCATCCCGGGCGAAAGGTCTTCGACCTCGTGCCCCACGAGCAGCTTGCCGCCGTGCAGGAACACGTCGGCCTCGATGGAATAGACCTGCTGGGCGTACGCCTGCCAGAAAGGGGCACGGCGGCAATAATCGTTGTGCGAATGGATCAGGATGGGGCGCTCGGCCACAGCCGTGGCGCAGGTGCACAGTGCTGCGAACAGCAGCCAGCTTTTGAGTATCTTTTTCATTGCGGGATGTTATTTTTCGAATTTGACAATGGCCATCACGGGGGCATGGTCGGAGACATAACCGCCACCGAGCGTATCGGGCAGCACCTCGTAAAGGTCGGCGGCGATGCCGTCGCTCACGAAGATGTAGTCGAGCAACGGGCGTTCGGCCTCGGGTATCTGCCCGAAGTCGGAAAAACTCCACTCCGTGCCGGATTTACGGGCGGCGACCTGCTTCACGTCATGCAGCACGCCGTCTTTCTGCACGTGCGCCACGACCGACGAGCCGGGCTCGGAATTGAAATCGCCCGTCAGGATCACAGGCCGATCCCCGCGCAGCGCTTCGATGCGCTCCCTGAGCAGGTTCACGCCTTCGTCGCGGGCGACCTGCCCTACATGGTCGAGGTGGGTGTTGACGAAGAGGAACTCCCTGCTCCCGTCCCTGTCATGCAATACGACCCAGGTTGCCACGCGCTCGCAGGCGCCGTCCCACCCTTTCGAGCCTGCGACGTCGGGGGTTTCGCTCAGCCAAAAAGTCCCGGATTCGAGGGGCGTAAAACGATCCCGCCGGTAAAATACGGCACTGAACTCGCCCGCCTCGGCACCGTCCTCACGGCCGACGCCCACCGCAGCATAGCCGGGCAGCAAACGCTTCAGGTCGCCGAGCTGGTTGGCAAGCAGCTCCTGCGTACCGAAAACGTCGACGCCGTGCGAAGCGATCACCTCGGCGACCCGCCCGCGGCGGAAACGCCAGTTGTCCGCCCCGTCTTCGGGGTTGTCGTAACGCATGTTGAAGGTCATGACGCTGAGCGTCGTGGCCGAACCGCAGGCAGTGAACGCCGCTGCCGCCAGAAGATAGAACAATCGTTTCATAACTTTATAGTTTAATCACCGGGACAATTGGGAAATTCGACGCACAGACGCTCCGCGGGGATCTGCTCGAAGAGAGCCGCTCCGGGCGCCCTCCAGCCCCAGGAGAGATCCTGCCCCTCGTAATCCTCGAAATACATGAGCGTATAGGGATGCAGACCCGCTTCGAGCGCCACGCGCCCGGTCGCCATGACCGAAGCGTGCGACCCGTCGTTGTCGACCACCTTCCGGTCGCCGATCACGAGCACGCTGCCGTCGTCGCTCTTGGTCATGAACTCCCACACGCCCCGTTCGGGAATGCGGATCCAGCCGTTGAAAATATATCCGAAATGGTCTTCCTGCGGGGCATCGGCAATCGACGGCTCGGGCATTGTCCCGGACGCCACGAGCTTCCCCCGGCGAATCTCGTCCACATGCGAGAACACGCCTTCGTAACAGGCATAGGCGACGCCCGGACGCATGGCCGCGCCCGCTCCGGACAGCCCTTTGCGGAATACGGCCTTCTCGGCTTGGAGCGTCAGCGTACGGCTCGGTGCGGCCCCGGGTTTGAATCCCCGCGCCTTGAGCGTCAGCGAGCGGTCGACAACGACGGGCCCGGCATAGAGCGCCGAGGTTTCGTCCGGCTCCGAGCCGTCGAGCGTATAGCGGATTTCGGCCCCGGCCGTCGTCGTGGCCAGGGCGACGGCCACAGGCTCGGTGAAGAGGCTCACGTTCTGCGTGGTATAGGGGATCGAAACGACCTGGCCGCGCGTGAGCGAATAGGGTTCCGCGGCAGCCTCCGTACCGCGCGTGAAGTCAGGACGCTGCCGGAGCGTAAAGTGCAGTTCTCCCCCCTGCATCAGTTGTTCGTAGGTGATGAAATTTTCGGTCACGGGCACTCCGTCGAGCGTCACCGAAGCGATATAGGTATTGCGGCGGGGGTTGTTTGCCGTAACGGTCAGCGTGCGGCCATTGGCCAGGCGCACGACGGCCTTCGGGAATTGGGGGGCGGTCAGCGCAAACTGGTTCGAGCCGGGGCAGACGGGATAGAAGCCCAGGCTGGAGAAGATGTACCACGCCGACATCTGGCCGCAGTCCTCGTTGCCGATGATCCCCGCAGGCGTCGGGGCGTACATCCCGTGCAGCAGGCTGCGCGTGAGCTCCTGTGTCCGCCACGGCTGCCCGACATAATTGTAGAGGTAGGCCATGTGGTGGCTGGGTTCGTTGCCGTGGGCATACTGCCCCATGAGCCCCGTCACGTCGCTTACGTCGAGCTGCATCTCGTCCGATTCGAGCGTAAAGAGCCGATCCAGTTCACGGACGAATGCCTCGCGGCTGCCGAAAAGCCCGGCGAGCCCGTTCACGTCGTGCGGCACGAAGAAACGGTAGTGCCACGGCGTGGCCTCGGTATAGTCGCGCCCCGTGGCGAACTCTTCGAACGGCTCAGACCAGTTGCCGTCCGTCCCGCGGCCGCGGAAGAAACAGGTCGACCCGTCGAAGACATTGGCGTAGTTGAGCGCCCGCTGCGCATACTCCCGGGCGACGTCGTCCCGGCCCATGGCCCCGGCCATGCGGGAGATCGCCCAGTCGTCGTAGGCATATTCCAGCGTGCAGGAGACCGACTCGCGCTTGATATTGGAAGGTATAAACCCCTGTGCCACATAGTAATCGGAACCTTTCTTATTGATGTTCGACGAGCGGATCATCGCATCGAGCGCCTTTTCGGCATCGTATCCGCGGATACCTTTCAGGTAGGCGTCGGCAATGACCGACGCGGCATGGTAGCCGATCATCGTCCCCGTCTCGCCCGACGCGAGCGGCCAGATCGGAAGCTCGCCCGTTATGTCGTACATGTCGAGCATACTGCGGATCATGTCGTTGACTAACGTCGTATCCACCAGCGTCTGCAACGGGTTCCACGCGCGGAAAGTGTCCCACAGCGAGAATGTCGAATAGTAGGCACCGCCCTGCGGCATACGCGCGATGCGCTGGTCGTGACGACGGTACTCGCCGTTGACATCGCTCATCAGATTGGGCGTCAGCTTGGTATGGTACTGCGCCGTATAGAAATTGACCATTTCGTCGCGCGAACCGCCCTCGACGACGATGTCGCCCAGCGCTTCGCGCCACAGCGCGGCGGCACGCGCATGCACGGCATCGAAATCCAGCTCCGGCACCTCGGCGACGCTGTTGAGACGGGCATTCTCAGCGCTGACCGACGACAACCCGACGGCTATCGTAAGCGTTTCGGTCTCCGGCGCAAAGGTCAGCACGGTCTGTTTGTCGCCCAGCAGCCGCACGTCGGCGAAAGGCTCCGAAAAACGGGCGGAGAAAAAGACATACTGGTCGGGCACCCACCCCTGCGTGCGGCGCATCCCGGCGATCTCATCGGGCGCCGTCGTCCGCAATTCGCGCATGTCGACCCGCTCCTCGGCGATCGTGTACATCAGGTCGACGACCACCTGCCGCGGCCCCTTGCCCGTAAAGGTATAGCGGTGCACGCCCGTACGGGGCGCCGCCGTAAGCTCCACCCGGATATTTTCACCGGGTAACTCCACGGCATAATAGCCGCAGGAGGCCTTCTCGTCCCCGTGCGAAAAGAAATAGGGCTGCAGGACGCAGGCGCCGTCGTGCAACACGATTTCGCGCGTGGTGGGATGGAACAGGATGTCGGCCAGGTCGGCACACCCCGTACCGCTGAGGTGCGTATGCGAAAAACCGTCGATGGTCGTATCGTCGTAATGGTATCCGGCGCAGGCGTCCCAGTCCCCGGCACGCGTGTCGGGGCTGAGCTGCACCATGCCGAACGGCGTCGTTGCGCCCGGGTAGGTATGCCCGTGGTAGCCCGTGCCGATGAACGGGTCTACATAATCGACCGGGCCGGCCGGCCGCGGCGCGCACGCAAGGAGCCCGAGGGCCAGCAAGGCGAAGGTAAGTTTTTTGGTCATGGCAGTTTCGGTGTATGCGCCCCGTCCGTAAAGCGTTCCATCAAAGATAAGGATTCCGGGGCGGTATTGCAAACCCCGGCAGCCGTATCTGCGCAGCATCGGAACCGGTCGCAGTTTAGGTTATACAAATATAAGAGAAGAGAAGCGTCCCGTCCGTGGCTATTTGCGCTTTTACATCCTCACATCGCGCAGAACCTTCCTATCCGGCGCCGAAACCCCGGCAGGAGTGCCTTTTCGCCCGAAATTCCGTCCTGGGGCAGAAAATTCCCGAAAAAAAGCTATCTTTACCCTCGAAGAGACCCAACCAGACCATGGCACGCGTAATTTTCCTGACCGATTTTTCCGAAGCCTATGCCCGCGAACTGCTGCTCGGCATGGCCCGCTATGCGCACGACACGGCGCAGGCGTGGAGCCTTTGCCGGCTGCCGTTGTCGATACGCGACAAGTTCGGCATAGAGGCGGTGGTCGAATGGGCCGTGCGGATGAAGGCCGACGCCGTGATCGGGCAGTTCTACAACACGGACAACGTCGGTCTGTTCCGCGAAAACGGCATCATCGCCATCGCGCAGGATTTCAAGAAGCGTTTCACGACGATCCCCAACATCACCGGGCCGCACCACCTTGCCGGCCGCATGGCCGCGGAGTATTTCCTGAAAAAGGGGTTCCGCAACTTCGCCTTCTACGGGACGCGGGGCATCGACTTCTCGGACGAACGCTGCCAGGGTTTCCGCGAGACCATCGAGCAGGCGAACCCCGATTTCACCTTCTCTTCGCTGCGCAGCGGAGCCCAGAACGACCTGTGGTACTACGACACGGCGCAGCTCATCACGTGGCTGCAATCGCTGCCCAAACCGGTGGCTATCATGGCCTGTGACGACAACCAGGCGTACCATATCACCGAAGCGTGCCTCCAGATCGAGGGGGGGGGAAATTCGCGCATCCCCAACGACATAGCCATCCTGGGGGTAGACAACGACGAGACGATCTGCAAGCTCTCCGCCCCGAACCTTTCGTCGCTCAGCCAGGGCGTCGAGCAGGGCGGCTACGACGTGGCACGGCTGATCGACCGGCTGATCCGCAACCCCGAAGCGGAATGGGAAGACGTCATGGTGATGCCGCTCAACATCATCACCCGGCAATCGACGGACATCTATGCCAACAACGACCCGCACATCGCCGAAGTATTGCGCTACATCCATGAGAATATCAGCCAGAAGATCACGGTGGACGACCTGGTGAAACTGGTGCCCCTGTCGCGCCGCCTGCTCGAAACCCGCTTCAAGAAGGGCATGGGCACCTCGATCTACGATTACATCATCCAGACACGCATCGAAAAGATGATGCAGCTGCTGTGCGAAGGGCTGAGCGTATCCGAGGCGGCCGCCGAGCTGGGTTTCTCCGACATCAAGAACGTCTCGCGCACGTTCCGCCAGCTCAAAGGCCTCACCCCGTCGGAATACCGCAGCCAGGTTGCCCCGAAAAGGCGTTAGCACCGTCCCGCAAACAGGTGTCCCGCCCCGGGCATTGCGCACGGAGATCAAAATTCAGGCATATCGGCCGTTTTTTGCGGAGGATTTACTATCTTCGGGGCAAATTAACCGTTCAAACTGAATTTATGTCCTTAAAACCGCTATTCCTATTCGCATGCACCCTGTGCGCGCTGCCGCTCATGGCACAGAAAAACTACACGCTCACCTCGCCCGACGGCACGCTGCAGGCCACCGTCGCCGCCGGCTCCGACCTCCGGATCTCACTCTCGGCCGACGGCGAAACGCTGCTCGCCCCGTCGCCCGTCTCGATGACGCTCGGCGGCGGCGAAGTGCTGGGCAGCAACCCCAAAGTCACCAGGGCCAGGAAAAACACGGCCGACGCACGGATCGCCTCGCCGTTCTACAAGAAGAGCAGCGTCCGCGACCACTACAACGAACTCGAGCTTACGATGCGCGGCGATTACGGGCTGGTAGTCCGCCTTTACGACGACGGGCTGGCCTACCGTTTCACGACCCGGAAAAAGGACGGCATCCTGGTCGAGAACGAGCAGGTCGCCTATACCTTCCCGGGCGATTATACAGCGTACGCCCCCTATGTCGGACACAAGCGGCTGCTCGATTTCGAAGGGCAGTTCCGCAATTCGTTCGAGAACACCTACACCCGTCTCCCGCTGACGCAGCTCGACCCCCGCAAACTGATCTTCCTGCCCGTGCTGGTGGAACTTCCCGGCGGCCGCAAGATGGTCATCACCGAGGCCGACCTGCAGGGTTATCCGGGCCTCTTCCTCAACAACTCGACGGAGGCCCCCGTGCTGAAGGGCGTGTTCGCCCCCTATCCCAAAAAAGAGGAACAGGGCGGCCACAACCAGTTGCAGATGCTGGTCACGGAGCGCGAACCCTATATCGCCGCGACCGAAGGCACCCGGTCGTTCCCGTGGCGCGTAATGGCCGTATCGAAGGACGACAGCCAGCTGCTCGACAACGACCTGGTCTACCGCCTCGCCCCGGCCTCGAAGATCGCCGACACCTCGTGGATCAAACCCGGCAAAGTGGCCTGGGAGTGGTGGAACGCCTCGAACCTCTACGACGTCGATTTCAAGGCGGGCATCAACAACGAAACCTATAAGTATTATATCTGGTTCGCCTCGCAGCACGGGATCGAATACGTGATCCTCGACGAGGGATGGGCCGTGAACAAACAGGCAGACCTGATGCAGGTAGTGCCGGAGATCGACCTGGAAGAACTGGTCGAATACGGCCGCGAGCGCAATGTGGGCATCATCCTTTGGGCGGGCTACTACGCCTTCGAGCGCGACATGGAACGCGTCGTGAAACATTACGCCGACATGGGCGTCAAGGGTTTCAAGGTCGATTTCATGGATCGTGACGACCAACGGATGGTCGATTTCCTGCACCGCGCCGCCGAAGTCTGCGCCGAACATAAGATGCTGCTCGATTTCCACGGCGTATTCAAGCCCACGGGGCTCAACCGCACATGGCCCAACGTTCTCAATTACGAGGGCGTGTTCGGCCTCGAACAGCTGAAATGGTCGGCCGAATCGACCGACATGGTGAAATACGACGTCACGATGCCGTTCATCCGCATGGTCGCCGGGCCGATGGACTATACGCAGGGAGCCATGCGCAATGCCTCGCGCGGCAACTACCGCCCGGTGCACAGCGAACCCATGAGCCAGGGCACCCGCTGCCGCCAGCTGGCCGAGTACGTGGTCTTCGAGTCGCCGATCACGATGCTCTGCGATTCGCCGTCGAACTACATGAAGGAACCCGAGTGCTTCGCTTTCATGGCCTCAGTCCCGACCGTATGGGATGAAACGATGGCCCTCACGGGTTCGGTGGGCGAATATATCGCCATCGCCCGCCGCTCGGGCGACACGTGGTACATCGGCGCCATGACCGACTGGACACCCCGCGAACTGGAGCTGGATATGTCGTTCATCGGCAACGGCAACTACGACATCGAGAGTTTCGCCGACGGCATCAACGCCGACCGGGCAGCCCGCGACTTCAGGAAGACCGTATCGGAGCTGCCGCAGGATCGCAGGCTGAAGATCCGGATGGCCCCGGGCGGAGGCTATGCGGCCCGCATCTACGCACGATAAACCAGACTGCCCGCAATGAAAAGGCAGCGGCCTGCAAAGCGGAAAATCGCAGGCGGAACCGTGCGAAACACCCTGCCTGCGATGACAATATGAAAAGAATTTCGTATCTTTGCGGGGTTATTGAAATCTAACGACAACTAAAATAGAATGGCTTTACAATGCGGCATCGTAGGTTTGCCCAACGTGGGTAAATCGACCCTTTTCAACTGCCTGTCCAATGCGAAGGCACAGGCGGCGAACTTTCCTTTCTGTACCATCGAGCCCAATGTGGGCGTCATCACGGTTCCCGACCAGCGGCTTGTCAAACTGGCGGAGATCGACAATCCCAAGCGGGTGATTCCGACCACGATCGAGATCGTGGACATCGCCGGGCTGGTGAAAGGGGCGTCGAAAGGCGAAGGGCTCGGCAACAAATTCCTGGCCAACATCCGCAACACGCACGCCATCATCCATGTATTGCGCTGCTTCGACAACGGCAACATCACCCATGTGGACGGGTCGATCGACCCCGTGCGCGACAAGGGCATCATCGACACGGAGTTGCAGCTCAAAGACCTCGAAACCGTCGAAAACCGCCTCGCCAAGACGCAGAAGCAGGCCACCTCGGGCGGCGACAAGAACGCCAAACGCGCCGTTGAGCTGCTCCTGCAATACAAAGCCGCACTCGAACAGGGCAACAGCGCCCGCACGGTGGAACTGGAGAAGGAAGACCGCAAGCTGGTCGCCGACCTCAACCTACTGACCGACAAACCGGTGCTCTACGTCTGCAACGTGGACGAGAAAAGCGCCGTGACGGGCAATGCCTATACCGAAGCGGTGAAGGCGGCCATCGCCGGCGAAAAAGCCGAAATGCTCGTCGTCGCAGCAGCGACGGAGGCCGACATCGCCGAACTGGAAAGCTACGAGGAGCGGCAGATGTTCCTCGAAGACCTCGGCCTTGAGGAATCGGGCGTGGCTCGCCTGATAAAATCGGCCTACAAATTGCTGAACCTCGAAACGTTCTTCACCACGGGCGCCGACGAGTCGCGGGCCTGGACATACGTGCGCGGCATGAAAGCCCCGCAGACGGCAGGTATCATCCACACCGACTTCGAAAAGGGATTCATCCGCGCCGAGGTCATCAAGTACGACGACTACGTGGCGCTGGGCTCGGAGAAAGCGTGCCGCGACGCCGGTAAAATAGGCATCGAGGGCAAGGAATACGTCGTGCAGGACGGCGACATCATGCACTTCCTGTTCAACGTCTGACGTCCCCATCCGGCACACCGAAACGCAGCGGACACCCGCAATAAGGACACCCCGGACATGGACACGTTGTGCAGCATACTGTTCTCCCGCCGGACGCAGGGAGTGCTTTTCGGCCTGATCCTCGCCGCTGCGATCCTGCGTAACCGCACGATGTGGATTATCACGGCGGCAATCGTGGGAACAGCCTGCGCGGGCATGGCAATCGTCGCGGCCGCCGGGCTGCGCAGGTGCGGCAGGGCGTGGCGCGATTTCCCGGATACGCCCGAATACGACGCCTACGCCCGGCACAGGGAAGACGAACTGAAACGAAACGACAAAAACAAAATAGAATCATAACATGGCAAGACCCGTAAGAGTGCGCTTTGCACCGAGCCCCACGGGGCCGCTGCATATCGGCGGCGTCCGCACGGCCCTTTACAACTACCTATTCGCCCGCAAGATGGGCGGCACAATGATCCTCCGCATCGAGGACACCGACTCGCAGCGTTTCGTACCGGGCGCCGAAGAGTATATCCTCGAATCGCTCGAGTGGTGCGGCATCCGGATCGACGAAGGCGTCGGCGCGGGCGGCCCCCACGCCCCCTACCGCCAGAGCGAACGGCGTGAGATATACCTCAAATACGCCCTGCAGCTGGTCGAAGCCGGGTGGGCGTACTATGCGTTCGACACGGCCGAAGAGCTGGACGCCCTGCGCAGGGAGGCCGAAGGACGCGGCGAGGCATTCGCCTACAATTACACCGTGCGCGAAAAGCTGGCCACCTCGCTGGCGCTGCCCGCCGAAGAGGTCAGGGCGCGTATCGACCGCGGCGACCAGTGGGTGATCCGTTTCAGAATGCCTGAAAACGAAGTCGTCGAAATGGACGACCTGATCCGCGGCCACGTGGAGGTCAACACCTCGACGCTCGACGACAAGGTGCTCTACAAATCGGCCGACGCACTGCCCACCTACCACCTTGCCAACATCGTCGACGACCACCTGATGGAGGTCTCGCACGTCATCCGCGGCGAGGAGTGGCTTCCTTCGCTGCCGCTGCACTACCTGCTATACAAGGCATTCGGATGGACGGCGACGCAGCCCGCGTTCGCCCACCTGCCCCTGCTGCTCAAACCCACGGGCGGCGGCAAGCTCTCGAAACGCGACGGCGACAAGATGGGATTCCCCGTATTCCCGCTCTTCTGGAAATCCCCCACGACGGGCGAGACCGCGCACGGATACCGCGAGGATGGCTATTTCCCCGAGGCATTCATCAACATGCTGGCGCTGCTGGGGTGGAACCCCGGCACCGAACAGGAGATTTTCTCGATGCAGGAGCTGATCGACAATTTCTCGCTGGAACGCGTTTCCAAGTCGGGCGCACGCTTCCAGCCCGACAAGGCAAAATGGTTCAATGCACAGTACATGCACCATAAGAGCGACGCCGAACTGGCCGCGCTCTACCAGCCGATCCTGCGCGGGCACGGCATCGAGGTCGCGGACGAGGTCGCAGGCCGCGCCGCCGGCATCATGAAGGAGCGCGCCACGTTCATCACCGACCTGTGGGATCTGACGTCGTTCTTTTTCGTGGCCCCGGCCGAATACGAGGAGAAGCAGACCAGGAAATACTGGAAGGGGCAGAACCCTGAAATCCTGCGCGAACTGCGCAGCGTACTGGCCGCGATCGACGATTTCTCGCTGGAAAATACCGAGCGGATCATACACGGCTGGATCGAGCAGAAAGGCTACGGCATGGGGCAGGTGATGAACACGCTGCGCCTGGCCCTGGTCGGCGCCGGCAAGGGCCCCGGCATGTACGACGTGACGTCGTTCATCGGCAAGGAGGAGACCCTGCGCCGCATCGACCATATCCTGGCAACCTTAAAACCCGCAGAATAATATGGTAACTATCGAACAACACGTATGGGGCATGACGCCCGAAGGAGAGGCGATCATCCTCTACACGATGCGCAACGACAAGGGCGCCGAAGTGAAGATCTCGAATTTCGGGGCGGCGATCGTCTCCGTGACGATGCCCGACCGCGAAGGCCGCATGGCCGACGTGGTGCTCGGTTACAAACACCCCGAAGGCTACTTCTTCGACGGGGCCGCCTCGGGCAAGAGCGTCGGCCGCTGTGCCAACCGCATCGCATCGGGACGCATGACCATCGAAGGCAAAGAATACTCGCTGGAGGTCAACAACGGCCCCAACCACCTGCACGGCGGCACGAAAAATTTCGCCAACCGTCTTTGGGAAAGCCGTGTCGAGACCAACCGCGTCGTCATGTCGCTCCTGTCGGAGGACGGCGACCAGAATTACCCCGGCGAGCTGAACGTCGAAGCCGTATTCGATTTCGACGACGACAATGCCCTGGAAATCACCTACCTCGCCAAGACGGACAAAACGACGGTCGTGAACCTCACGAACCACGTCTATTTCAATCTCGCGGGCGACGGAAGCGGTTCGATCCTCGACCACGAACTGCGCCTGAACAGCTCGAAGGTGCTCGAAATGAACGACAAGCAAATCCCGACCGGGAAATTACTCGACGCAGCGGGCACCCCGCAGGACTTCCGCCAATTCAGGCCCTTCCGCCCCGGCATCGGCTCGGAGTTCAACCACATCCGCGATTTCAAGGGGTACGACCATCCTTTCGTCATCGACGGGTGGCAGCCCAACATCCTGGGCGAGGTCGGCGAACTGCGCGAAAAAAGTTCGGGGCGCTGCGTAAAGGTACTTTCGTCGCAGCCCAGCGTGATGGTCTACACCGGCAACTGGCTCGCAGGCGGATGCCCCGAAACCAAGACCGGCGGACGTTACGACGACTACGACGGCGTGGCGATCGAATGCCAGAACTACCCCGACGCCGTGAACCACCCCGATTTCCCGTCGCCGCTGCTCAGACCCGGCGAACTCTATTGCCAGAAGATCGTCTTCCGGTTCGGCACCTTTTAGGCTGTCCCGGCAAAGCGAAAATCCCGGTTTCCGGGCGCACGGCCTCGCACGGCCTTGTGCGGCTTCGTGCGGCCTTGTGCGGCGCCGGTATGCAGTCTGCGTTACCGCATACGGTTCAGACAGCATTCCTTATCATAACAACCAAAATTGGATCTGTTAAGCTTTGCTCCAGGCTGATCGGGGTGGCAGGGCAGGATCAAGCGTAAAAAAGCAGGGCTGCCGAATCGGCAGCCCTGCACCTAATATACAACACGACCGCAGCGCACACAACTCGCTGCGGGTCGAATTGAAGCGTGTTTTTTCGTGCAGGAAACCGGAAACAAAACCGTTGCCCCCGTCCCCCATTCTCCTTCAAAAAAAGATGTGACGACCCGATTTATCAGGTCGTCACATCTTTTCGCCCCACCCCTGAAAAAGTCGGAAGGGAGGGCTTTCCCGGGGAGCGGATTATTTTACGCCGAAGAGTTTCCCTTTCAGCGAAAAATTGTCATACTCGGCCTTGAGCGAAGCCATCAGGTCGCATACCGACTGGATCTTTTCGGCCCGCCATGCGTTGGCGCCGCAGAAGGCATAGCCGTTCTGCAATTTCCCCTTGAAGGCGTTGTAGAGCGCCAGCATGATGCAGTAGGGGCTGTGCGTCACGTCGCACGTCTTGATGCAGTCGAACGGGCAGTTTCGGGGGCGTTTCAGGCCCTCCTTCACCCGGTCGAGGAACGAGCTGTGGATGGCCCGGCCCGGCATGCCCACGGGGCTCTTGATGATCTCGATATCCTGCTGCGTGGCGTCGAGGTAGCTCTGCTTGAAGGCCGGGTCGGCATCGCACTCGTCGGTCGTGACGAAGCGGGTGCCCATCTGCACGCCCTCGGCGCCCAGCGACATGATGCGGTAGATATCCTCGCCGGTGTAGATACCGCCGCCGGCGATGACGGGGATATGGCAGCCGTGCTCGGCCTCGAACGCATGTACTTCGGCGACGATTTCGGGAACGATGCTCTCGAGCGCATAGTGCTCGTCGACAAGCTGCTCCTCCTTATAGCCGAGGTGGCCGCCCGCCTTGGGGCCTTCGACCACGATGGCGTCGGGAATGTACTTATATTCGGCAAACCATTTCTGGCACAGCAGTTTCGCGGCGCGCGCCGACGATACGATGGGTGCCAGTTTGGTTTTGGCTCCTTCGGTAAGGAACGACGGCAGGTTGAGCGGCAGCCCGGCGCCCGAGAAGATGATGTCCGCCTTCTCGGCGATGGCGGTTCTGACCATGTCGGCGAAATTGGACATGGCGACCATGACGTTCACGCCGACGATGCCTTTCGTGGCCTCGCGGGCCTTTTTCAGTTCCTGTTTCAGACCCCAGATCGAGGCCGTACGGTAATCTTTCGAATAGTCTTTGTAAATCACTCCCAGGCCGGCCGACGAAATGACGCCGATGCCGCCCTGGTCGGCAACGGCCGAAGCCAGTCCTGCGAGCGATATGCCTACGCCCATACCGCCCTGCACGATGGGGACGGGAGCGAGCAAATTTCCGATTTTCAATGCTTTCATGTTAAATTGGGATTAGTGCAAACTAAATAACCATGGAGCCAAAGGTACGAAAAATCGGGGCGATTGGTTCCGCACGGGAAGATAATTTAACGCAGGCTTCACATTGCGCAGCCGCAACGGCAGTCTTTTCGGGGCGAGGAGTTCCGGTCGGGCGGTCGTCCAGAAGTGCGAAACGGCTTTTTTTACAGCAAAAAAACGCGGATTTTTGCTTTTTTTTCTAACTTAGAACCGCAAACACCACAAAACCACTAACCTTCAAATCGACAAGTATGAAAAAACTTCTCTTTCCGGTTCTGGCCCTAATGCTATGTATTCCGACCCTCTCTGCCCAAAGCAAGGGAGACAAATATGTCGGCGGAATAATCGGAATAACGACGACGTCGATCAGCATCGACGGCTCCTCCGCATCGCAGACGACATTCGGATTTGCGCCCGAATTCGGTTATTTCGCATCCGACAAGCTGCGTATCGGCGGCTCGATCGGATACCAACTGATTTCGGCTAACGGCGAAACGACGCACGGGCTGACGGCAGGCCCCAGCCTTGCCTATTACGTCAGACTATGCGACCGCTTCTACTACACGCCGCAGCTGGCGGTGGGATTCGCGTTCGCATCGACGGACGGAACCAGCGGATACGGCTTCGATGCAGGGTTGTCGCTCGGAGCGTTCGAAATCAGGCCGTCGTCCCATATCGGATTGTCGATCGGTCTCCTGACATTGGACTACAGCTATCTGTCGTATTCGGGAACGGGTGTGAACGGGGTCTCTTTCCAGCTCGGAATCAGCCCGACGGTCGGTTTCAAATATTACTTTTAGACCGCTAAAACCCGATCCCTGCCTACAGGAACCGGACACCTCTCACCCGGGCGCGGTTGCGGCCGGGGGCTTCGCGCTCGACGATACCGGTCACCACGTCGGCGGCATCGTGCCAGCGATTGGCGCGGAACCGGCGGCGATAGGTCGTCAGGTGGGCGTATAGCTCCGGCCAGCGCAGGTTCCAGCCCCGGGGAAAGCGCACGAGGTGCAGCACCGTGGCCGAATTGGAGAGGATACGCGCCTCCTTGTTGGCGCCTTGGTGGAACCATTCGATGCGCACGGAGGGTGCCAAAGCCTGCACCGAGCGTGCAAAACCACGGCCGCCGTTATTGCTTTCTATGGCCGCCTGCCGCGTATCGGAGCGCAGGAGCATCCCGGCCACGAGCGGCTCGGTGACCTCCATCGGTTCACGCGAATAGACGGCATCGGTGATGTAGACCACCCCGTCGGCATCGACCGCATACGAGAGCGAGCAGAGGTAGTCGTCGCCCGTATCGGCCGTATCGGTATAGTTGGCGCGGCGGACAATCTCGTGCGGCAGCTGGTCGTACTCGGCGAAGTTCAGCCCGTAGAGCAAACCCTCGCGGGACGAGGGATGCCCCTGGTACATACTTTCGAATTGCAGCGGGTCGAGCCGCCGTTTGGCTTCGAGCAACGCACGCCCCTGCTGCCCTTCCCACAACGCCTCGCCAGGGACACGGGGGTCGACCTCGGTAGGCGGCGAGGTTTTCAGCGCCTCGAAATTCAGATGCAGCCATGTGTCGGGGGACAGCCCGTCGAGCTGCGCCCAGCGGGTGAACTCGACGACGGGTTCACGCGCGGCGAGCGTGCCGATAAGGTCTTCTTCGTGCCAGCGTGTGAAGACGATCAGTTCGCGCGAGGCGTTGTGCATGCGCGTCCGCACGACCGAGGTATACCACTCCCAGCAATTGGCGCGGACGATGGGCGAATTGGCTTCGAGGGCATCCTTGTAGAGGTCGTCGAGGATGAAGCAGTCGACGCGGTTACCCGTGAGCGCCCCTTCGCGCCCGACGGAGAGCAGCCCGCCGCGGCGGCCGATGACCTCCACTTCGTCGGCCGTACGGATATAACCGGGCGGCTTCGCCCCCTGTTTGATGGTCGTGGCGGGAAAAAGCGCGGCATATTCGCGCGATTCGATGATACGTTGCACGCGGCGGTTGAATTTCGAAGCCAGCGCCCCGGAATAGGAGGCGATCGCAACGCGCAGGTCGGGATCGAGCCCCAGCACGTAGGCCGGAAGCAGTGTCGTCGCGCCGACGCTCTTGCCGTGCTGGGGCGGCATGGTGACGATCAGACGCCGGATGCGCCCGGCGGCAAAAGCCTCCAGCACACGGTAATACGCCCGGTGGAAGGGTTGCAGCTCGAGGAAGGGATAGACTGCCAGCGCGAATGTGCCGAACGAAGGGGGCACACCCGCAGCGGAGGAGGGAGCCCCGGACGACCCGGCTCCATCCGTGCAGACCGCCCCGCACCCGGGCACGGCGGGCCGGCCGGCAATAGCACCTTGGGCGGGGGAAGCAGGCCGGACGGGCGCGGCGGAAATATCGGGCGCGACGGGCTGGCCGGGTGTGCCGGGTGTGCCCGGTGTGCCGGGCAGATCGCAAGGATCGGGCTGACCGGAGAGTACAGACTGGACGCAGGAAAGGGGCTGGCCGGGCGCGGCGCGAAGGCCGGGCACAGCGGAAATGTCGGGTGCGACGGAAATATCGCCGGGAACGGACTGATCGCAGGGAACTGATTGGTCACTGGGAACGGAAGATCCGGTGGGAACTGGCTGGTCGGGTGCGACAAACTGGACGCTGGAAAGGGGCTGGCCGGGCACGGCGCGAAGGCCGGGGAAATCGGGATCGAGGATGGCGGCAGGTACGAAAACCTCTGCGGAAGGAATTTCCGCAGAGGCCGGGTCGGTTTTAACAGACATTGGTTTGGTTTTTGAACCCTATGCGCGGCGCCGCGGCGGGAGGTTCGGAAGAAAATGACGTTCCGGCGGCTGCGCCGGGCCCGGAGGGATGGCCGGAACGGTTGGGGCGGACTACACGTAGCGCTTCAGCTCGGAGAAATCGAAATCGTTGAGCACTTCGCCCCCGGCTTGCGTGGTGTGGAATTCCCACCAGACAGGCACGAGATCCGTAACGGGGTGCCGTACCCCTTCGGGCAGCGAAACGCGGCCGCGGTAGACGATGACCGACGCCGTGAGGCGGCAGTCCGTATCGCCGAAGCGGAACGCAAGTGAACCCGAAAAATAGTTCCCGCCGTCGATGGCGTCCGACAACCGTGCCGCCGCCTCATGGTAAAGTTCAGATGAAACCGAATACATAGTTGATAATTAGCAAGATTTTTGCAAATAAATTTGCAGGCAGAAATAAATTGTTTAACTTTGCAGGACAAAGATAGGTTAAAATATTGAATTTCCAAATAAAATATTCAATTTTTTAATATAAAATTTTCCGATTAAAAGCTATGAACGAACGGGTAAAACTGATACGGAAACAGTTGGGGATGACGCAAGAACAACTGGCACAGCGGCTTGGCATCGGCAAGGCGGCCCTCTCGATGATCGAGACCGGGAAGGCGGGTCTCTCGGCACGCAACCGGAACATCCTGGTTCAGGAATTGAACGTAAATCCTGAATGGCTCGAAGGCGGCAAGGGCAACATGTTCAACGCCGAACCCGACCTGACAGCTTACATGCACCGCACGGACAATTCGCTGCCGTTGCAGAGCGTGCCTCTCTACTCGATCGAGGGCACGGCGGGGCTGGTACCGCTGTTCGCCGACCAGGCGCAAGCCAAACCCGTGAATTTCATCCACATTCCCAACCTGCCCAAATGCGACGGCGCCATATATATCGTAGGGGATTCGATGTACCCGCTGCTCAAAAGCGGCGACATCGTACTTTACAAACAGCTGGGCGACATCAACGACATCTTCTGGGGCGACATGTATCTGCTGTCGATCGACATCGACGGCGAGGAGTACGTGACGGTGAAATACATTCAGAAATCCGACCGCGAGGGGTATGTGAAACTCGTGAGCCAGAACCCGCACCACGCAGACAAGGACGTGGCAATCAACCGCATAAGGGCAATCGCGCTGGTCAAGGCCAGCATCAGGATGAACTCGATCCGGTAGCGGGCCCGGACAGGGGCGGACAAGCCCCGAAACAGAGGCGGAAGCAGGCACGACGAACGCACACGCCTGCTTGCGCCTTTATCATGCAATGCGGGCAATGCCCTGCGGCTGCCGCAGCGAGCAGGCCGCAGCGAAGCGACTCAGAACGGGGCGCACGCCCGCCCGTCTCTCCCGGGAAACTGTCCCGGCGGCAGCGCACGACGAACGTCGAGGCAAACCCGCTGCCGGACGCCGTACTGCAAAAACGGCACAGCAGAAGCGGGAAGGGCGGAACCCGGAGCCGGGAGCCTGCCACGAAAGAAGATGGATCGGCATCCCGAATCCAAAAAAATTCGTATCTTTCGGAAATAAAACAGACCCGACATGGAACTATCCGATAAAAAATTCGCGGTGCTGATCGACGCCGACAACATCTCGCACCGGAAAATCAAGGACATACTCGACGAAATCGCCAACTACGGCACGCCGACGATCAAGCGTATCTACGGCGATTTCACCGACCCGAAGTTCGCGGCATGGAAAAGCGTGCTGCTCGAGAATTCGATCACCCCGATCCAGCAATACGCCTACACGACAGGCAAGAACGCGACGGATTCGGCGCTGATAATCGACGCGATGGACATCCTGCACAAAGAGTCGGTCAACGGATTCTGCATCGTGTCGAGCGACAGCGACTACACCCGCCTGGCAAGCCGCATCCGCGAATCGGGACGGGAGGTGCTCGGTTTCGGAGAAAAGAAAACCCCCAAGCCGTTCATCAAATCGTGCGACAAATTCATCTATGTAGAGATACTCGGACAGCCCGCACCGGCACCGACAACGGCCGTTACGCCGGCAACGGCGCCGGCAGCCAAAGCTGCGGCACCGAAAAAGCCCGCGAAAAAACATCAGGGGCGCAATGCACCCGAAACAGACATGCCGGAAGCAGCCGTCGCGGAACACGTTGCTGCGGAGGCTGCCCCCGCAGAACCCGCCGCTGCGGAGAAGAAGGCCGCCCCGGCTCCGGATACGGCACAGCCCCAGCCGATCATTCGTCCGATCGACGAGGATTTCAAAACACTGCTCGCAAACACGATCGAAGACGCCGCCGACGACAGCGGTTGGGCCTTCCTCGGAATCGTAGGCGGGGTACTCACCAAGAAGATGCCGGATTTCGACCCCCGCAATTACGGGTACAAAAAACTGTCGCTGCTGGTAAAATCCCTTTCGAAAATAGTCGAGATCGAAGAGCGCCCGTCGGAAAATAAGGAGCTGAAACTCGTTTACGTCCGAAACCGTATCCGGTAGACGTCCAAGCCTGCCCGCCCCGGCAACCGAACCACGCGGGGATCACGGGCGCCCATGCAAAATACGCCGGACAGGCCCCCCGCAAGATTTTCCGGGCCACTATCCCTGCAGGATTTCCCGGCCGGATGCGGCATAACAAACACGTTACGGCAACGAGGCCGCTGCAACGCAATTTTGCAGCGGCCTTTCGTATAACCCCCAATGCGGGTTGCGTGCCCGGAACGGGGGCTGCCCGGATGCTGTCCGGGGCGGGACAGGGCGCATGGGACGGCACGGGAAGTTCGGCGAAGGAAGCGACATAAAAGCGGCGGGAAGAGCCACGGGAACAATGCAAGACCAGCCGAAACAGCAGAAAGAACAACGGCAGGAACAGCGGCGGGGCAAGATGGGAACAGCGGCGGAAGCAACAGCAGGGAGAACGGAAGAAGGCAAATTACAGCGAAAAATCCGGAGCAGCACTTACAATCCGGAAGCAGCATTCGCAAAAAATTTTAATAATAAGGCCGCTATCAAATCGCAACCAAATTCACAAATCCGGTAACAAATAAAACACAAAACGAGCCGCCAAAAGCAGGATTATCAGCAACACGGAGGCGCAAAGAGAAAAACCCGGCGGATACGGGCTGCAAAAAAGTCACCCGTCGTGAACAATTTGACAATAAATTTATATATTTGTGATATTGTTTTCAAAACCCTACTAATCCGAAACAAGACATGGACAAAACCAATGTACGGGAGTTGCAGGATGTCGTGATCCGCTTTTCCGGCGACTCGGGCGACGGCATGCAGCTTACGGGCACGCTTTTCTCAGACACCTCGGCGCTGCTCGGGAACGGGATCTCGACCTTCCCCGACTACCCCGCCGAAATCCGCGCGCCGCAGGGTACCGTGGCGGGCGTATCGGGATTCCAGGTTCACTTCGGCAGCCACCGGGAGCTGAATCCCGGCGACTACTGCGACGTGCTGGTAGCGATGAACCCCGCAGCGCTCAAGGCCAACCGCAAATGGCTCAAACCGGGTGCGACGGTCATCATCGACGGCGATTCGATCACCGAAGACCACCTCAAAAAGGCGTGCTTCGCCACGCTCGACCCCATCGCCGAGCTGAAACTCGACGAGTACAACGTAGTAATCCCCGGCATCACCACGATGACACGCGACGCGCTCCGGGAGACCGGCCTCGACAACAAGAGCGTGACCAAGTGCAAAAACATGTTCGCACTGGGTATCTGCTTCTACCTGTTCGACCGGCCGGAGGCTTACGCATTCAAATACATCGAAACCAAATTCGCAAAGAAGAACCCCGCCATCGCCGAAGCCAACAAGCTGGCCATCCAGGCGGGATACAATTACGCAGCCAATACGCACCAGTTCGCAAACACCTATACCGTAGCGCCCGCACCGCTCGAAAAAGGCACCTACCGCTCGATCAGCGGCAACGTCGCCACGGCATGGGGACTGTGCGCCGCAGCCGAAAAGGCCGGGTTGCCGCTCTTCTGCGGCTCGTACCCGATCACCCCGGCCACCGTAATCCTCGAAGAGCTGGCCAAGCGCAAAGACCTCGGGGTGAAGACCGTCCAGGCCGAAGACGAAATCGCGGGCATCTGCACCGCCATCGGCGCAGCTTTCGCCGGCAACTTCGCCGTGACGACCACCTCGGGCCCCGGCCTGTCGCTCAAGAGCGAGGCGCTGGGACTGGCCGTGATGACTGAGCTGCCGCTGGTGGTGGTCGACGTACAGCGCGGCGGCCCCTCGACGGGACTTCCGACCAAGACCGAGCAGAGCGACCTCTCGCAGGCGCTCTACGGCCGCAACGGCGAGTGCCCCGTGATCGTCGTGGCGGCATCGTCGCCCAGCGACTGTTTCCACTACGCATTCGAGGCCGGGCGCCTGGCCATGGAGCATATGACCCCCGTGATCCTGCTGACCGACGGGTTCATCGCCAACGGCTCGGAGCCGTGGCGCATCCCTGCGATGAAGGACTACCCGGCCATCACCCCGCCGATCGTGGACGAGGCCCCCGAAGGCGGTTTCATGCCCTACGTGCGCAACGAAAACCTGGCCCGCGGCTGGGCATTCCCCGGCAAGACGGGACTGGAACACCGTGTCGGCGGCCTTGAAAAGGACTGCGTAAAGGGTTGTATCTCGCACGACCCGTCGAACCACCAGAAAATGGTGCGCACCCGCGCCGAAAAGGTGGCGAAAGCCGTCGACGACATCCCGGCACAGGCCGTATGGGGCGCCCCGGAAGGCGACCTGCTGGTGGTCGGCTGGGGAGGTACACGCGGACACCTGCAAAACGCCGTCGACCAGATGCGCGCCGAAGGCAAGCGCGTTTCGCTGTGCCATTTCAACTACATCAACCCGCTGCCGCACGGCGTACGCGAGATATTCTCGAAATTCCGCAAGATCGTCGTCTGCGAGCTGAACGAAGGGCAGTTCGCCAACTACCTGCGCCAGAGTTTGCAGGAGTTCCGCTACGAACAGTACAACAAGTGCGAGGGCCTGCCCTTCACGGTTGCAGAGCTTTGCCAAAAATTCGAATCCTTATTGAAATAACGCCATGGCAGAATACAAATACACCCCCGCGGATTTCAAAAGCGACCAGGAGGTACGCTGGTGCCCCGGATGCGGCGACCACGCCATCCTCAGCGCCGTACAGCGCGCGCTGCCCGAGATCGCCGACGCGACCGACACGCCGCACAACCTTTTCACGTTCGTGTCGGGCATCGGCTGCTCGTCGCGGTTCATCTATTATATGAAGACCTACGGGTTCCATTCGGTGCACGGCCGCGCCAACGCCGTGGCCACGGGCGTCAAGGTCGCCAACCCGCGCCTCAGCGTCTGGGTCACCACGGGCGACGGCGACTCGCTGGCCATCGGCGGCAACCACTTCATACACGCCATCCGCCGCAATGTCGACCTGAACGTCATACTCTTCAACAACGAGATCTACGGCCTCACCAAGGGGCAGTACTCCCCCACCTCGAAGCTGGGCAAGATCACCAAGACCTCGCCCTACGGCACGGTCGAAAAGCCGTTCAACCCCGGCGAACTGGTGATCGGCGCCAAAGGCACGTTCTTCGCCCGCTCGGTCGACATGGAGGTGCAGCTTTCGAAGGAGTGCATGGTGGCCGCAGCGATGCACAAAGGCATGTCGGTGATCGAAGTCCTGCAAAACTGCGTGATTTTCAACGACAAGACCCACGCTGCATTCGCCGCCGACAAGGCTACGCGCGCCGAACGTACGATCACGCTGCGCCACGGCGGGAAAATGCTGTTCGGGGCCAACATGGAGAAGGGAATCGTCTTCGAGGACATGAAGCTCAAGGTCGTGACCGTCGGCCAGGACGGCTACACGCTGGACGATGTGCTGACGCACGACGCCCACGAGCGCGACACGACGCTGCACTCGATGCTGGCGGCGATGAAATATCCCGAATACCCCGTTGCCCTGGGCGTGATCCGCGCTGTCGAGGACGCCACGGTTTACGACCGCGAGGTGGCCCGGCAGGTCGAGGAGGTCAAGGCACAGAGCAAGATCCGCTCGGTGGACGAGTTGCTGCATTCGGGCGCCACGTGGGAGATCGAATAACGGACACGACACTGACCGGGGAGCCATCCCGCATATGGGAAAGCCGGCGCTTCAGGCGCCGGCTTTTTCCATGGGGCGGGACAAACAAACGGCAACCCGGAGGAAGGATCGCCCGACACCCTCCTGTATGCCGCAAGCCCCCCCCGCCTGCCGGCACGAAAGCCCCGGACGGCGCAACACCAAGGATGGGGCGGCTCGCCCCAAAGACAGGACAGCGCAACATCAGGGCTGGAGCGGCGCAACCCCAAAAACGGAACCTCGCAACGTCAGGGATGGAGCGGTGCAACCCAAAAAACGAAATCGCGCGACATCAGAGCTGGAGCGGCGCAAGCAAAAAAACGGAGCGGCGCAACGTCGGGTACGAAGCAATGTAACCCCATAGACAGGACGGCGCAACCTTCACGGAGCTCGGTATCTTTCGAAGCCGGAAATCAGCGTCCCGGCAGACGGTTCGGCCATACGCACGGAGCAATATGCAGGGAGACGGCACAGGCCGCACGGGCTTGCAAAGGCAGCGGCGGCAGAAACCTCACCGCGCATTAGCATCCCATACGGACGTAGGTACTACCCGCAAAGACGCGGCAACAGTCTCATAATCCACGTGGCAGGCGAAAAAACGGCTGCGGACGCCTCCGGCCCTACCCTTTATCCGAACGGTAGCAATGGCAATTCAACAGTTGATTTTTTGCGTCCGCTATTTGGAAATAAAAAAATTTCCGTTATCTTTGCACCCACAACGGGGGATTAGCTCAGTTGGCTAGAGCGCTTGCATGGCATGCAAGAGGTCACCAGTTCGACCCTGGTATTCTCCACAACCCCGGTAAGGATGGACACAAGTCCATCCTTATTTTTTTATCGGAATCCGTCCCCTGCATCCACAAATATCCCCTCTATCATCCTGCAGCGACCGGGCGCAGACTGGGCGCGGCACCATCCGGATACGGACAAAACCGCGGGCAGGCTCGGCTCAGGCAAAAAAAGCAATCGGCCACAAAAAAAACGCAATCACCAGTAATACAGGACAATGACAGGCAACGAACGAGGCTTTTGAAAAAAATATCCGCCCTGTACCGACATTATCGGGAACATAGATTTTGACAATTCGGATATTTTACGTTTATTTGCATGAACATATTGACAAATATCAGAACATATACAAGATACAAAGGGGAACATAGCGGGTCGAACAGGGTAAAAATTCCCCTCAGGAATGACTCAGGGGAAAGCCCCCCGGGAAAGGCCTGCGCCGATGCCCGCAGCAAATCGCCCTACGCGCCATGCTATACGCCGATCCCGGCACGGCTATAATCCGGGGATAACACAAAAGCCCGAACGACATGAAATTACAACTCGACCCGAACTCTTCCAAACCGCTGCACCAGCAGGCCGAGGATCTGCTGCGCCGGATGATCCAGCAGGAAGAGTACCGCAAAGGCAAACTGCTTCCCAACGAGGTGGAGCTATCCAAAGAACTGAACATCTCGCGCAACACCCTGCGGCAGGCCATCAACCGGCTGGTGTTCGAAGGGCTGCTCATCCGCAAGAAAGGATACGGGACGACCGTGGCGCCCCAGAACGTGATGAGCAACGCCCGCAACTGGATGAGTTTTTCGCAGGAGATGCACGCACAGGGCATGGTCGTGCAGAATTTCGAACTGCACATCAGCCGCAAGACGCCGCCCGCCGAGGCTTCCGAGTTTCTCAATGCCCCGGAAGGAGCCAGGCTGCTGTGCCTGGAGCGCCTGCGCGGACGCCCGAACCTGCCGTTCGTCTATTTCATCTCCTATTTCAACCCCGCGATCCCGATGACCGGAGAAGAGGACATGGCGCTCCCGCTCTACGAAAACCTCCGGAAGAATTACGGCATCGTCGTCAAGACCTCGCGCGAGATGGTATATGCCCGCAGCGCAAACGCGGAGCTGGCCGAAAAGCTCGACATCAACGAAGGGGAGCCGATCCTCGTCCGCAAACGCTTCGTGCTCGACGTAAACGACACCCCGGTGGAATATAACATCGGCTATTACCGCGCCGACAGTTTCACCTACTCGATCGAATTCATCAACGGCTGACAAATACTACAACCCAAATGAACAAGTCACTCCACAAATTACTGCCCGTCCTGTTCGGTTTCTTCGTCATGGGCTTCTGCGACGTGGTCGGTATCTCGACCAGCTATGTCCAGCAAGATTTCGGGCTCAGCGAAACCCTCGCCGGATTCATCCCCTCGATGGTCTTCATCTGGTTCCTGCTGCTTTCGATTCCGGCGGCCCTCGCCATGAACCGCCTCGGCCGCAAGAACATGGTACAGATCAGCAACGGCATCACGGCCGTCGGTATGCTGATCCCGTTCGTACACTACAACCTTGCCACGTGCATGACGGCATTCGTGCTGCTGGGCATCGGCAATACGATCCTCCAGGTATCGCTCAACCCGCTGCTCACCAACGTGGTCAAGGGGGACGCGCTGACCAGTTCGCTGACCGCAGGCCAGGTCGTCAAGGCCGTCTCGTCGTTCTGCGGCCCCTTCATCGCCGCATTCGCCGCCGGCACGCTGGGCAACTGGCAATACCTCTTCCCGATCTTCGCGCTCATCACGCTGCTCTCGGCCGCATGGCTCATGTGCACCCCCATCCGCGAAGAGGCCGAAGCGCCGCAGGCCTCGCCCGTCGGTGCGACGTTCGCCCTGCTGAAAGACCGCACGGTACTCCTCCTCTTCCTCGGGATCGTCTTCGTCGTCGGCGTCGACGTGGGGATGAATACCGTGGCGCCCAAGCTGCTGATCGAACGCGGCGGTTACCCCGTCGAGCAGGCCGGACTCGGGTCGAGCGTTTACTTCGTCTGCCGCACGGTCGGTGCGCTGATCGGTTCGATCCTGCTGGTGCGCATGAACGACGTGCGTTATTTCCGCATCCACATCTTCGCGGCCATCGCCGCCATGGCCGTCCTCTACTTCGTACAGGGTACCGTGGGAATGCTGGCGCTGGTCGGACTGATCGGCTTCGCCTGCTCGAGCATCTTCTCGGTGATCTACTCGACGGCGCTGAAATGCCATCCGGAAAAAGCCAACGAGATTTCGGGGCTGATGATCACGGGGGTCTGCGGCGGCGCCGTCATCCCGCCCCTGATGGGCTTCACGACCGACCTCCTGGGCAGCCAGACCGGTTCGCTGCTGGTCATTTCTGCCTGTATGCTCTACCTGGCAGGCTGCGCCCTCGCCCTGCGCAGGTTCGCCGCGAAATAGACGGACGCCACGCACCTCATGTATATACATTAAACAGAAAACCATATAACCCAAAGGCGGCCGCAACGGCCGCCGGCAAACATCAACGATGAAAAAACACCTGCACAAACTGATCCTCTTCTCCGCGACGGCCTGTCTGTCGGCATGTACGGCCCAGGAGCCGCTGACGGACTACGTCGACCCGCGCATCGGCACCGCACATTCGCGGTGGTTCTTCTTCACCCCGGCGGCCGTACCGTTCGGCATGGCCAAACTGGCTCCGACGACCGACGGCCACCTGGGGAATCCCAACGGCTGGGAAGCCGTGGGCTACGACTCACGCCACACCTCGATCGAGGGCTTCGCCAACTTCCACGAGTTCCAGGTCGGCGGCGTGGTGGTGGCTCCGACGGTCGGCGAACTTCAGACCGTACCCGGGCCGCTCGACAACCCCGACGCGGGCTACCGTTCACGCTTCGACAAGAAGGACGAGGTGGCGCGCCCCGGCTACTACTCCGTGCTGCTGAAGGATTACGGCGTCAAGGCCGAACTGACGGCCACCGAACGGGTCGGGTTCCACCGCTATACCTTCCCGGCAACGGAGGAGGCGAACCTGATCTTCAACATCGGGACGCGCATGGGCGAAAGCGGCCCGGTGCGCGACGCGTCGGTGACCTACACCGACGACGGACGTATCGAGGGCTGGGTGGTGACCGAGCCCGCCTATGTCGACATTTACCAGAAAGGTGCCACGGTGACAATGTATTTCAGCGCCGTACTCGATGCCGAGCCTGCGGCCTGGGGCGCGTTCAGCGGCGAGCAAACCTTCGTGGGGGAGCGCAGCCGCACAGGCGCCGGAGCAGGGCTCTACCTGCGTTTCGACACCCGCGAGCGTCAGCAGGTGGGGCTGAAGATCGGCCTGTCGTACACGTCGGTGGAGAACGCGCGGCTGAACCTCGAAAAGGAGGCTGCCGGCAAAGATTTCGACCGGGTGCGCCGCGAGGCGAACGACACGTGGGAAGAGGCGCTGGGCCGGCTTCGCGTCGAGGGCGGCCTGCACGATGACCGCGTGAAGTTCTACACGGGGCTGTTCCACGCCCTGCTGGGACGCGGCCTGGCCAACGACGTGAACGGGGCCTATCCGGCCAACGACGGCACGGTCGGACAAATTGCCCTCGACGGTGCGGGCAGGCCGGTGCACGACTATTACAATACCGATGCGATCTGGGGCGCCTACTGGAACCTCACGCAGCTGTGGAGCATCGCCTATCCCGAATACTATGCCGACTGGGTGGCAAGCCAGCTGCTGGTCTACAAGGACGCCGGATGGCTCGGCGACGGCATCGCATGCAGCAAGTACGTCTCGGGCGTAGGCACCAACTTCACGGGGCTCGCCATTGCCGCGGCCTACAACTGCGGCATCCGCAACTTCGACGTGGCGCTGGGCTACCAGGCCGCCCGCAAGAACGAGCTGGGCAGCGAAGGCCGCCCGGCCGGCGCGGGCAAACTGGACGTGGGGAAATTCGTCAGTCAGGGCTATTCGCCCTACCTGCCCGAACTGGGCATGCAGACCACGCCCGACGGCTCGGGATTCGCGGCATCGCATACGCTCGAATACTCGTTCAGCGCCTATGCCGTCGCGCAGATGGCCCGCCAGTTGGGCCATGAGGCCGATTACGAGCAGCTCAAGAAGCTCTCGGGCGGGTGGGAGCTGCTTTTCGACCCCGAAACCAAGTACATCCGGCCGCGGGATCGCAGCGGTGAATTCATCGCCGACTTCGACCCCTATGCGGCATGGGCCGGATTCCAGGAGGGCAATGCCGTGCAGTACACCTACTACGTGCCCCACGACATCGACCGGCTGGTCGAGATGGTCGGCCGCGAGGAGTTCAACAACCGCCTCGACAGCACGTTCCTCATCTCGCGCGAGAGCGTCTTCGGCGGCGGCAAGACGATCAATGCCTTTGCGGGAGTCCATGCCTATTACAACCACGGCAACCAACCGAACCTCCACATCTCGGCGCTGTTCAACTTCTCGGGCAAACCGTGGCTCTCGCAGAAATGGATGCGCACGATCTGCAACGAATTCTACGGCACGGAGGAGATCCACGGCTACGGCTACGGGCAGGACGAAGACCAGGGACAGCTGGGGGCATGGTACGTCATGGCCTCGATGGGGCTCTTCGACGCGAAGGGGCTCACCGCCCCCGACCCGACGTTCCAGATCGGCAGCCCCTTGTTCGACAAGGTGACGATCCGCCTCAACCCCGATTACTACACGGGCAAGGAGTTCGTGATCGAAACGACGGGCAACACGCCGGAGAATTACTATATCGGTTCGCTGGAACTGGACGGCAAACCCTTGCAGAGCGTACAGCTTCCCTTCGCCGAAGTGGTCGGCGGCGGCACGCTGCGGGTGAACCTCGCCGCGGAGCCCAACACCCGGCTGAACAAATAACTACGAAAAATATACCGTCATGGCACAATCGGCACATAATCGCTACGCCCTGGGCGTGGACATCGGCGGCAGCCATGTCTGCTCGGCGGTGGTAGACCTCGCCACGGGGCAACTGTGCGGGGAACCGCACACGGACAAAGTCGACGCGGCGGCCGGGGCCCGCACGATCGCCGGGGCCTGGGCCGCGAACATCCGGCGCACGGCCGCGGCATCGGGCATCGGACGCATCCGGTGCGCAGGCTTCGCCTTCCCCGGGCCGTTCGACTACGAGCGGGGCATTTCGCTGATCCGGGGCGTGCGGAAGTTCGAGCGCATCTACGGGCTCGACGTCGCGGCGACGCTCTACCCGCTGCTGCGGGAGTGCGGCACGGAGGAGTTCCGCTATGTCAACGACGCGGCGGCCTTCGCGCTGGGCGAATGCCTCGGCGGGGTCGCGGACGACGCCGAACGCGTAGTGGCGCTGACGCTCGGCACGGGCGTCGGGTCGGGCTTCGTGGCCGGCCGCAGGCTGGTGACCTCGGGCGACGAGGTGCCCGCCAACGGCTGGGTATACTGCCTGCCGTTCGAAGGGGGCATCGTCGATGAGGCCTTCTCGACCCGCTGGGTATGCGGCCGCTACCGGGAGCTGACCGGGCAGGAGATAAGCGGCGCACGCGAAGCTGCCGAACGCCATGCGGAAGACCCCGCGGCACGGCGCCTGTTCGACGAATACGGGGAGCGGCTGGCGGCATTCGCAGCCCCCGTGGCGGAACGCTTCCGCGCCGACATGCTGGTGCTCGGCGGGAATATCTCGCGGGCCTACCCGCTGTTCGGGCCCGCCATGGAACGCCGGCTCGAAGCCGACGGCCACCGGATCAGGATAGGGCTCCCGGCCCGGCCCGACCATGCCGCCCTGATCGGCGCAGCATCGTTATTCATATAACCAAACAATAGTTATGTCTCTTTTAAGGAAAACAACACAGAACCCACTTCCGGTATGCAAACCGGAAACCGGAAAAAACCAATACGACATCTACCCGACACATGACCTCGGGGCGGATAAGATTTTCTGCGACTACACGTCGCTGGCACGGCGGCTGGCCGGGCAAAAGCAGGTTGTCGTCGACGGCTATGTCGGCGTACGCTTCGACCTCTTCCGGCAGGAGCTGAACCGTGCGCTCACGCAGCTGGGCATCCGCCCCGTGTGGTGGAGCGTCGACGCGGCCCTGCGGCCGCAGGAGGAGATCGAGCGCCTGGTCGCCCCCTATCTGGGCGGCGACGACCCGATCTTCGGCTTCCGCACCCCGCTGCGGCTGGAGGAGTTCTTCGACGGGGAAAAACTGCGGGCGATCGCACCCGACCCCGAGGCGGAGATGAACATACTCGTCGGCACCGGCGCCGCGCTGGCCGGCTGGCAGGGCGAGTTGGTCTATATCGACATCCCGAAGAACGAGATCCAGTTCCGCTCGCGTGCGGGCAGCATCGCCAACCTGGGGGCCACGCAGCCCGAACCCCCGAAAAAGATGTACAAGCGGTTCTATTTCGTCGACTGGGTCGTACTGAACCGCCACAAGAAGGAGCTGCTGCCCCGCATCGGCATAATCGTCGACGGGCAGCGCGAAGGGGAGATCACCTGGGCCGAGGGCACCGACCTGCGCCGCGGCCTGGAGCACCTCGCCGCAAACGGATTCCGCGTCCGGCCGTGGTTCGAACCCGGGGCGTGGGGAGGCCAATGGATCCGCGAACACATCGGCGCACTACCCCACGACGTGCCCAACTACGCATGGTCGTTCGAGCTGATCGTACCGGAAAACGGGCTGATCTTCGGCAGCGACGGCAAGATGCTCGAAGTGTCGTTCGACATGGTGATGTTCCAGGGCGGCGAGCAGGTCGTCGGCAGCGCGTGCTACGACGCATACGGCGACGAATTCCCGATCCGCATGGACTACCTCGACAACTTCGACGGCGGCAACCTTTCGATCCAGTGCCACCCGCAGCGGGAATATATCCGCAGGAATTTCGGCGAGGTACTGACTCAGGAGGAGACTTACTATATCCTCGACACGGCACCCGGGTCGGTCGTATACCTCGGGTTCAAAGAGGATATCGACCCTGCGAAGTTCGAACGGGCGCTGACCGAAAGCTTCGAAAAAGGCACGGAACTCGACGTGCCGCGCTACATCAACGCCGAACAGTCGGCGCGGCACGACCTGTTCCTCATACCGCCGGGCACGCTCCACAGCTCGGGACGCAACAACCTCGTGCTGGAGATCAGCACCACGCCTTACATCTTCACATTCAAGATGTACGACTGGCTGGCGCTCGACCTCGACGGGAAACCGCGCCCGCTGAACATCCGCCGCGCAATGGAGAACCTCTGCTTCGACCGCAAGGGCGAAACCGTGAAACGGGAGCTGGTGTCGCACCCCGCGCTGCTCGACAAGGGGGCGGACTGGGAACTGTGGCACCTGCCCACGCACCGCAACCACTCCTACGACGTGCACCGTTACAAGCTCAACACCTCGGTGGAGGTCGCAACGCAGGGAAAATGCCATGTCCTGAACCTGGTCGAGGGCGAAAGCGCCGAGGTCGAAACCGCGGGCGGCAGCCGCTTCCGTCTGAGCTATGCCGAAACGCTGGTAATTTCGGCGGCGGCAGGCTCCTACCGCATCGTCAACACCTCGGGGCGCGAGATCATGGTCGTGAAGGCTTTTATGAAATAACGGGTATATTCCCGGGCTGCGGGCCGGAACAGGAACCGGCGAGACGATATTATTCGTATATTCATGCAATACGAACCTTAACGTAAGCACATCGCGATGAAAAAAGAGCTGTTAACCCTGTTTTGCGTGGCGGGAATCTCGTTCCCGGCACTCGGCGGCACCTACAATATCGCCCCGAAAGCCCGCGCCACGGCATCGTCGTCGCTCAATGCCGACGGCGATGCCTCGAAAGTCAACGACGGCTACATCCGCCTCGACAATGCGGGCGAATGGGTATCGGCAGCGCAGATGCCCTACTGGCAGCAATTACCCTACCCCTGGATCCGGCTCGACTGGGACGAGGAGGTCACCCTCTCGCGCATCGTCCTCTACGACCGGCCGACGGGCGATGCGCATACGGCAGGCGGCGACCTCTTTTTCAGCGACGGCACACGTATCGGAGTAGTCGGGATCCCGGACAACGGGGAGCCCAAGGTCGTGGAATTCGCGCCCAAACGGGTCAGATGGGTGAAATTCGAGGTCAACGACGCCGTGGGTTCCCATGTCGGGCTCTCCGAGATCGAGGCATTCCCGCCCGCCGAGGCCGGAGGCGATTTCGTCTCGCAGGTCGACCCGTTCATCGAAACGACCAAGGGGCGCTATTTCTTCTTCATCACGGGCAACCAGCCGTTCGGCATGATCGGCGCCGCACCGCTGACCCGCAACCGCAACCAGTACGGCGGGGGCTACAACTACAATTCGACCGAGGTGCTCGGCTTCCCGCAGATACACAACTGGGTGCTGGCCGGGCTTACACTCATGCCGACGACCGGCAACGTCGATCCCACCCTCGGCGAAGGGCACTGGAAATCGCACTTCCGGCACGAGGGCGAAATCGCCCAGCCGGGTTACCACCGCCTCTTCCTGGAGGATTACGGCATCTGGGTCGAGCAGACGGCTACTGACCGCACGGGGTTCTACCGCCTGACCTTCACCCGGGACGCCGAAGCCGGCATACTCCTGAACCTGGGCGGCTATCTGGCGTCGACGACCATGTGCAACGCCCGCGTGCAGCGGGTCGGAGAGCACGAAATCGAGGGCAGCTTCGACACCTACGGCCGCCACTGGGGCGGCCCCGAGAACGTCAGGGTTTACTTCGTCGTCCGTTTCGACCGGCCGTTCGACCGACTCGACGGATGGGTCGGCACACGCCGTTATTCCGGAATCGACTCGCTCGAAGGCTCCTCCGAAATCACCAGGCGCCACCCGCGCGAAGCGCTGAGTTACCTGGACTCCCCCACATCGGGCGTCGCGGCACATTACGGTGTCCGTACGGGCGACCGCATCCATGTCCGCACGGCCGTATCGTACGTCAGTACGGAAAATGCACGGGAGAACCTCACGCATGACGCCACGACCTGGGACTTCGACGCCGTGCGCCGCGCGGCACAGGACGAATGGAACGAATGGCTGGGACGCATCGAGGTAAAAGGCGGCACGCAGCAACAACGGACAAAATTCTACACCGACCTGTGGCATGTCCTGCTGGGCCGCCACAAGATCGACGACGTGAACGGCGAATACCCCGACCTGACGGACGGCCAGCGCGCAGGTTCGTTCACGCGCGACATCCGGGTCAAGACCCGTACGCTCCCGCGCGATGCGGCAGGCCGCGTCGTGCATCACATGTATAATTCCGACGCCTTCTGGCTCACGCAGTGGAACCTCAACGTCCTGTGGGGGCTGGGATGGCCCGAAATGCCCGACGAAATGTCGGCCTCGCTCATCCGCTATGCCGACAACGGCGGGCTGATTCCCCGGGGGCCCTGCGCCGGAGGATATACCTACATCATGTCCGGATGTCCGGCCACGCCGCTCATCGTCTCGGCCTATAACAAAGGGCTGATGCGCAAATGCGACCCGATGCACGCTTTCCGGACGATGCAACGCAACCATATGCCGGGCGGCATGCAGGGAATCGGGGAATTTTACCTCGAACACGGCTACCAGCCGAAAAACGCCGGGATGACGATCGAGTCGAACTTCCAGGATTGGGCGCTCGCACAAATGGCCGTGCGTTTGGGACTGGAGGATGAGGCCGCCTACTTCGGCAACCGATCCCACGGATGGCGCAAGCTATACCGCCCCGACCAGCAGTTGCTCTTCCCCAAGGACGAGCAGGGCCAATGGCTGCACGACGATCCGCTCAGGGGCACCGGCTGGATCGAGGCCAATGCCTGGCAGGCCACCTGGGGCGTATCGCACGAACTACCGACCCTCGCAACGCTCATGGGCGGTTATGACAAATTCTGCGGGAAGCTCAATTATGCATTCGAGCAGGCTGCGCCGCAGGATTTCGTGTTCGGCTACGGACAAGGCTACGTCAGCTACGCCAACCAGCCGGGATGCTCCAACGCACACGTATTCAGCTGGGGCGGGAAACCCTGGCTCACGCAATACTGGGTTCGCCGGGTGAACGAACAGGCTTACGGGGGCACCACGCCCGACCGGGGGTATGGCGGGCACGACGAAGACCAGGGACAAATGGGCGGCGTGAGCGCACTGATGTCGATCGGGTTGTTCAGTACGCGGGGCACGGCCGCTGCCCGCCCCGTATACGAGATCACCTCGCCGGTCTTCGACGAGGTGTCGATCCGTCTCGACAAGCGTTATTACCCGGCCGACCGTTCCGACCGGTTCGTCATCCGCACCTACGGCAATTCGGACAAGAACTGTTATATCCAACGCGCACGCCTCAACGGCCGGGTGCTCAACAACTTCTGGTTCCCGCACGAAGAATTCGCACGCGGCGGCCTGCTCGAGCTATGGCTGGGGCCCGAGCCCAACACCCGCTGGGGAACCGGGAAACTCCCCGAATAGCGGCAGGCATATTCCCCATCGGCGGCGCATCCGTTGTCCGGATGCGCCGTTACTTTTTCCGAACGTCCCGTCCGGGAAGGGGTCGGAGACAATGGGAAAGCAGGGACAACGGAAGGAGCCGGAACAATGCGGGTATCGCAACGCCAGAAATGCCAGACAACGCCGCACGCCACGCGAACCGGCAGGCGGGGGCAACCTGCCGAACAGGCGGCGGGCAGCGGGCGTCACACAGCAGAAAGCAGGCAGCAGGCGACGGGCAGCAGGCGGCAGGCGGCACACGGCAGAAAGCGGGCGGCGGGCGGGCAGCAATCCGTCGGGCAGGCGGCAGCATCGCGCATCGAGAAGATTTCATGTACATACAAACAGCCCGCAACGGCCGCACGATGCACACACCGGCACGGCGGCAGCCCCGGGCACAGGGAATCGGAGATCGCTTCGGAACCGTGCAGACTCGGCTCCGGCAAAAATCATGCAGGCAAACAGGTACTATCCACAGAGATACCGGAAATCCTCCGAATAAGGGAAATACAGCGGATGTTCACAAATTATCATAAAAAAAGAGCTGAAAAAAGTTGTATTTTAAAAATCTATGTATAAATTTGCAGTAGACGTTAATGTTCATACATTATTAAAAATGTTCAACTATTAATCAACCAACCCAAACCACACTAACCTAAACTACTGAACCATGCAACATTTCTATCCAATCATCCATGCCGGCCGGCGACCCCAGCACAGGCTATCGGGCATTATGAGAGGCGGTTTTGTCCTGGTGCTGTCGGCCCTGATGTTGCCGGCGGCGGCAAATGCGGCCGCGGAAAGTTCCGCAACAGCAACTGTCAACCCCCAAAATACAGGGGGGGGGAAATCCGGCGTACGGTATCGGGCATCGTCGAGGACACGCACGGGGCAGCCGTTGCGGGCGCTTCCGTCGTAATAAAAGGATCGTCACGCGGCACGCTGACCGACAACGCGGGACACTACGCACTCGAGGGGGTGGAAGACGGCGACTTGCTGGAAATATCGTTCCTCGGCATGCTGCCGCAGACCGTCAAGGTGGGAGCCGGACGCACTTCGGTGGACGTAGTCCTGTCGGAGGACATGATTGGTCTGGAAGATGTCGTCGTGACGGGCTACACCACGATGAAACGCAAGGACATCACAGGTTCCGTCAGCTCGATCTCGGCAGACCGTATCGAGCGTATCCCGGCCTACAACATCACCACGGCGTTGACCGGCATCGCCGGGATTAGGATGGACGGGGGTTCGATCCGCATACGCGGCACCCGCTCGCGCAATGCCAGCAACGACCCGCTGATCGTCCTCGACGGCATTCCCTACGACGAAACGCTGTCCTCGATCAACCCCGGGGACATCGAGTCGATCGACGTGCTGAAAGACGCGTCCTCGACGGCCATCTACGGCGCCCGCGGCGCCAACGGCGTTATCCTGATTACGACCAAACAGGCCAGACAGGGCAAGACGACGGTAACCTACGACGGGTTCGTGGGTGCAGGCGTCAACAACTGGGGTTCGCTCGACGTAATGGACGCCGACGAATACGTCGCATTCCAGCGCGAGGCGAGCCGTGCGGCAGGCACCTGGCACAGCGAAGCCGACGACGCAAAGGCGTTTTTCGGGATCGAACTGGCCAACATGGGCAAGGTCGACAATGACTGGATGGGAAAGTATTTCAACAAGAAACGCCTGTGGACAAGCCACTCGCTGACCATTTCGGCGGCAACGGACAAAAGCGCCTACAAAATCGCATTCAACTACAAGAACGAAGACAGCCGCTACAAAAACGCGGGGCACGACCACTTTTACCTGACCGCAGACCTCTCGCACAAGGTGCTGCCGTTCCTCAAGGTAGGACTTTCGAGCCGCGCATACTACATCGTCAAGAACGACAAGCCGGATATGTTCAACCAGTTCCTGCACATGTCCCCGCTCACACAGACCCGCAACGAGGACGGCAGCTACAACGTCTACCCCTTCGGCGACCCGTTCGTGAAGAACCCCTACATGAACGAGAGCGACGACGTATATAAGGACAAGACCGAGGAGTGGAAACTCTTCCTGCGCTTCTTCGCCCAGATCGACCTGGCGAAGGGGCTCACGTTCAATACCAACTTCGCATACAGCCCCGCCTTCTCGTCGCGCGGCTATTACTACGACAACCGCTCGGTATCGTATACCGACGAGCGCAACGTGGCCTTCATGCACAACAACCGCAAGGCCGACTGGGTCTGGAACAACGTGCTCAGCTACAAACGCCAGTTCGGCAGGCACAATATCGACCTGACGGCCGTCTATGAAATGCAAAACCGCCAGACGGTCAACGCATCCATGTCGGGCAAAGACCAGGAATCGCCCGCCTACCTGTGGTACAACATGGGACGCCTGACCGATTCGAAAAGCCTGTCCTCGGGCTTCGTCCGCAGCCAGATGGTTTCGGTCGTCGGGCGCGTGCAATACTCCTACGACGACCGGTACATCGTCACCGCGTCGTTCCGCGAGGACGGTGCGTCGCAGCTCTCGCCGGGGCATAAATGGGCTTTCTTCCCTTCGGGGGCCATCGCGTGGCGCATTTCGGAAGAGCCCTTCCTCAAGGACGTGGAGTGGATTTCGAACCTCAAGCTGCGCGCCTCGTACGGCATGACGGGCAACTACTCGATCGCGGCCTATGCCACGGCAGGTACGCTGCACGGCAAATACGCCAATTTCAACGGCGGTGAGCTGCACCGCCCGGGGCTGGAGCCCGAAACCCGCCCGACGCCCGACCTGGAGTGGGAGCGCAACAAGATGCTCGACATCGGCCTCGACTTCGGGTTCCTCAAGGGACGTATCCACGGTACGATCGACTATTACGATTCGAAGAGCTACGACCTGCTCTACCTCAAGGTGCTGCCCTATACTTCGGGCTTCAACCGGGCGTGGACGAACATCGGCGACACCCGCAACCGCGGCTGGGAGGTAAGCCTCTCGACCGTCCCCGTGGAAACGAAGGACTTCCACCTGGGGGTGAACCTCTCGTATTACCGCAACAAGGAGGAGCTGGTACGCCTGCAGGATCCCAAGATGAAGGAAGACATCAACAACGGCCTGTTCGTAGGCTATCCGGTCAACGGCGTACACTATAATTACAAACAGGTAGGCATCTGGCAGGAAAACGAAGCCGACCTGGCTGCGATCTACGGACAGAAACCCGGCGAGGTCAAGGTCGCCGACCTGGACGGCAACGGCAAGATCGACGGCAACGACCGCACGATCCTCGGCACGACACGCCCCGACTGGGTCGGCGGGCTGCAGATCAATGCGGAGTGGAAGAACATCGACTTCTCGGTCGACGTATACGGCGAGTTCGGCTCGCTGGCCCACGACGGCCGCAGCACGAGCGAATGGGCGAACCAGCTCGGGCGCTGGAACACCTACAAGATCGACTACTGGACGCCCGAAAGACCCTCCGACCGACATCCACGCCCGGTCGAAGGACAGTCGATCAAATACCTCGACGCCACGGGCTACTACAAGAACAGCTACGTGAACATCCGCAACATTACGCTCGGCTACACCCTGCCCCGGGCATGGATGGGGCGCGTGGTGAAGAAGACGCGCTTCTATGTGACCATGAACACCCCGTGGCGTTACAGCCAGTTCCAGAACACGGGCGGCATCTCGTGGTGGGAGTCGTTCTATATCTTCGGCGCGAATGTCCAGTTCTAACTTAAAATCCGAAAACCAGACCATGAAAAAGATACTCATCCTGTTTGCGGCGGCACTTACGATAGGGCTGACCGGATGCCAGAGCTTCCTCGAAGAAGAAACCTACGGGTCGACGACCGAGATATTCAAGGAGGAAAACGGCATCAAGGCGCTGGTATACCAGAGCTACACCAAGATCAACAACCTCTACGGCGGCGACGGACAGTGGCCGCTGATGACCGAACTGGGGACGGACATCTACCTGCGCGGCAAGAACCAGGGCGATGTGGGCCTGTGCGACTACTACGGGCTCGACGCCACCAACGGCAATGTGGCATGGCTGTGGAACCACTGCTACAAGGCGCTGTTCAACATCAACCTGTTCTTCGAAACGATCGACCAGACGCCCTTTGCCGACGAGGACGAAAAGAGCCAGTTCAAAGCGGAGATGTATGTCATGCGGGCCCTGTTCCTGTGGATCGTCACCGAGACGTGGGGCGACAGCTACCTGCCGATGACAACCGACGAGACCGAGGGCACCGAAGCCCGCCGTTCGCCCCGCGCGAAGTTCTACGAAGAGATCATCGGCGCACTCGAGACGGCCATCGGGCTATTCCCCGACACGCGCACCACGGAATCGGGGCGCATCGACATGCCCGCAGCCAAGGCGCTGCTCGCACGCATGTACCTCTACAACGAACAGTGGGACGAGGCCGCAGACATGGCATCGCAGGTGATCGGCCACTACGGGCTGGAGCTCTGCCCCTCGCTCAAAGACCTGTGGGCCGACGACAAGACCAACAACGAATTCATCTGGACGACGGAATTCACCGAGGACGACGCCTTCCGCCAGGCCAACGGCTACTGGTCGTGGTATGCCATGTATATCGACCGTTTCCCGGGCGTGCAGACCATGCTCAAATGGACGGGCTACGGCGGCTGCCAGGCGATCCCCTCGACCTACTTCATGGATCTGTTCGACCGCGACGCCGACAAACGCTGGAGCGACCTGCACCAATGGGTATGGTATTACAACGACCCGGCCGACGACCGTTCGGCCTTCCCGCTCAACCAGTGGCGCGAATACATCGACACGGCGCTCTACCTCTGTCCCGACGTACTGCCCGTCGAGGAACACAAGCGCATGGAAAAGACCTTCACGGTATTCGACCGCAACGACATGTTCGACGCCGACGGCATCCCGCAGGATCGCTGGACGTTCATCGGCATGACCAAGTTCTACGACCACACCCGGCCGGGCAACATGTCGGAGCTGTCGGATCGCAGCTACCCTGTGATCCGGCTGGGCGAACTTTACCTGATCCGTGCCGAGGCGCGTATCCGGAGCACGGAGAACCGCGACCTGAAGGGTGCCGCCGAGGACATAACCCAGCTGCGCAAACGCGCCGTCAACCACGAAAAGCCCGAATACGAAGAGGCCATGAAGGTCACCGAAGAGGACATGACGCTCGATTTCATCCTCGAGGAACGCGCCCGCGAGCTCTTCGGCGAGTGGCAGCGGCGGCTCGACCTGAAACGCTTCGGCAGGCTCATCGACCAGGTGAGGATCTACAACCCCGATGCAAAGGACAACATCAAGGAGTACCACGTCGTACGCCCCATCCCGCAGACGCAGTTCGACGGCATGCCCGACTGGAGAACCCTGGGACAAAACGAAGGATATTAAACACCTAATGCAGTAAACGACCATGAAAACCATACTGAAAAAATTCGCAGCCTTCCTCTGCGCGGCACTGGTATTGTGCGCATGCAGCGACGACGACTATTCCGAAGCACATCAGACGCTCATGGCATTGATCCGCCAGGCGGAATCGCTCGTCGAAGAGTCGACGGAAGGGATCGAAGAGGGCGACACGGCCCCCGGATCGAAGAAGGCATTGCAGGCCCGCATCGACCAGGCCTATTACATCATGCACAACACCTCGCGGGACGAAGGCTACCGGAACGCCTGCAAACAACTCGAAGAAGCGATAAAAGCCTTCCGGGAGAACATCGTCAAGGCCGGAATCCCCTATTTCAACGCCGGGTCGAAGATGAACCTCGGGCCCGCAGGCGACTGGGATCTCACGGAAGAGCTGACGTGGGAGATGAAAATACGTTTCGACGAATTCGCGGCGGGCGACCAGAACGTCATCTCGTGCGAACAGGGCAAGGGTGCCATCATGATCCGCAACAACGGCGCGAACCTGCAGTTCTACGTCAACGACGGGAGCTGGAAGGGCGGCACCTGCTGCACGATCGAGCTGAACAAGTGGTACCACATCACAGCCACGTACAAGGCCAACGACAAGATGCACTTCTATCTGGACGGACGGCTGGTAAAGAGCTTCGCGTGCGGCAAGGCCATCGTGGAGCCGACCTGCAACCTGCAGCTGGGCACCGCCCCCTCCTACTCGAACCGCTACATGCGCGGCAACATCCAGCACGTTTCGATCTGGGCGGACGTCCGCACCGAGGCCGAGGCCGCAGCCGATGTGGCATGCGACTTCTCCGGGACTGAGGAAGGGCTGAAAGCCTACTGGCCGCTGACGCTCAACGTCGGCTCGGAGATCACCGACATGACCGGCAGGCATGTGGCAAAAATGACCGACGTAAAATGGACTGACCCCGAATAACCCAAAAATTCCGATATGAAAAGACACAAGCATTCCATCCTCGCCGTATTGGCGGCCCTGCTATGGGGCAGCCTGTCGGCAACACCCTACCGGCCCGTATGGGAAATCGGCCGCAAAGACGGTTCGGCCGCCGAGTTCGCGTTGTACGACGGCGCGTATTCCGACCTTCTGGGCCGGTTCCCCGGCGCGGCGGCCGCGTACGACGTAGGGCGCAGCACACCGGGAGAGATCCCCTACATCCTGCCCGGGCCCCAGGACGGATGGGCC